>NZ_JABXKJ010000078.1 GCF_017115085.1 Nostoc sp. NMS7
ATCATCACTATCAAATAGATATACTTTAATCTTCCGCCCAAAATTTAACATATTTTGGGCTGTTTTTATCGGATTTCTCTTAACATTCAACACTTTTGTAAGCTATATAATTTTTTAACATAGACGTGCCGCGACTTACTAGAGTATTGATTCAGTATCAAAAACCTAACCCCCCAGCCCCCTTCCCTACTAGCGTTGGCGGAGAGGTTCTTCCAGGATTACTGAATTGATGTTCTACAGGCGATCGCAAAAAATGTAAAGATAAAGAAAAAAAGCGATATTTTTCTGCCAGTCTAACGTAGTAGGATTGTTCAAGTGAAAGGGTACGTCTTGCGGGACGAGTAGCCATCGATCGCTAGTAAACACCCTAAAATTAGAGCAAAAGACGATTCCTAAAAAAAGCACACTCCATGCGTATTTCTCTAAATTGGCTGCGCGAACTAGTAGAGATAAAACTTAGTCCAGAAGAATTAGCCGAAACCCTGACAATGGCTGGGTTTGAGGTTGAAGAGATTGAAGATCGCCGCACTTGGGCAAATGGCGTGGTGGTCGGGAAAGTGCTTGAGCGTCAACCCCATCCCAACGCCGATAAATTGAGTGTTTGCCAAGTGGATATCGGTACAGGTGAGACTTTAAATATTGTCTGTGGTGCTGCCAATGTGAAGGCAGATATATATGTGCCAGTGGCAACTACGGGTACTTACTTACCCAACATCGATTTAAAAATTAAACCTGCAAAACTGCGTGGCGTCCCATCTCAGGGGATGATTTGTTCTTTAAAAGAACTTGGTTTGCCGACTGATGTAGACGGAATTCATATTTTTACCCAGGAAAATTTACCATTGGGTAGTGATGTCCGTCCGTTGTTGGGTTTAGATGATGTAATTTTAGACTTAACTGCAACTGCTAATCGCGCTGATGCTCTGAGTATGGTAGGCGTAGCACGAGAAGTAGCAGCTTTGACGGGTGGAAAGTTGAGCATTTCTGAACCTGATGAAGTCTCTATTCCCAAAAATGCCGGAAATTTAGCTTTAAAAATCGCCGATACCCAAGCTTGTCCTGCATATATCGGTACGGTAATTGAACAGGTAAAAATTGCTCCATCTCCCGAATGGTTGCAACAGCGTTTGCGTGCGGCTGGAGTACGTCCCATCAGTAATGTTGTGGATATTACTAACTACGTTTTGTTAGAATGGGGACAACCATTGCACGCCTTTGATTGCGATCGCCTACAATCTCTTGCAAGTAGTGAAAATTTAAGCATCGGCGTCCGCTTCGCCACTGCGGGAGAATCCCTCAAAACCCTGGATGGACAAACTCGCACCCTATCAACCCAAAATTTGTTAATTACCGCCAACGAAAAACCCGTTGCACTGGCGGGAGTTATGGGTGGGGAAGAAACAGAAGTCCATCAAGGTACTCAAAGGCTCGTTTTAGAAGCGGCGTTATTTGATTCCGTGGCAATTCGCCGTTCTTCCCGGAGTGCAGGCTTAAGAAGTGAGGCTTCTGGTAGATATGAACGGGGAGTTAACCGGGCTGAGTTGGAAATTGCTAATCGCCGCGCCTTATCCTTAATTAGCGAATTGGCTAGTGGAATTCTTGTACAGCAGGAAATTGCCGACACCCGCCCCGATAAATCTACCTGGAGTCATTCCATCGCACTGCGTTTAGATCGAGTTAATCAAATACTCGGGCCAATCGATTTGGGAGAGGACACAGGTGAACTCCAAGAACAACATGTTGAGCGCATCCTGACTGCATTGGGATGTCAGTTGACTCCTTCAGGAGAAGATAGTACACATCAACGTACATGGTCAGTTTCTGTCCCACCATATCGTTACCGCGACTTAGAGCGGGAAATTGATTTAATTGAAGAAATTGCCCGTCTCTATGGGTATAACAAATTCTGTGATACCTTACCAGAAAAAGCGGAAGCTGGCTATCTGCCTTTAGATGAAGAACTGATTCGCAACTTACGAGCTTTCCTCCGGGCTGAAGGATTGACAGAATTAATCCACTATTCTTTAGTCAAACCAGGAGAAGACAGAGGGATAGTATTAACAAATCCCTTGTTTGTGGAATATTCGGCACTGCGAACTGATTTGATATCTGGGTTGATTGATGCCTTTCAATATAATTTAGAGCAGGGTAATGGTGCCCTTAACGGTTTTGAAATCGGGCAAATTTTCTGGCGAGAAGAAGATGGTTTGCAAGAAACAGAAGCCCTTGCGGGGATTGTGGGAGGCGATCGCACCCTTGGCAAATGGGCAAAAAGTGGACGCGAACAACCGCTCACCTGGTTTGAAGCCAAAGGTATTTTAGAAAGTGTATTTCGGCAACTTGGTTTGGAAATTGAATTTCAACCCGATCGCCGCGACGATCGCTTACATCCAGGGCGCACAGCTTCCCTGTGGATTCGGGGTAACAGGCTGGGTATTTTTGGGCAAGTCCATCCCCAATTGCGACGAGAAAAAGGCTTACCAGATTCCGTTTATGTTTTCCAGTTGGATCTAGATGTGCTTTTAGATTCTCTAGGACAAGATGAAATTCTTGTGCCAACATTCGGTTCCTATTCTACCTATCCAGCTAGCGATCGTGACATCGCCTTTTTTGCACCAGTGAAAATCTCAGTTGCGGAAATTCAAAAAGTAATTACCAAAGCGGGTAAAGATTTGCTCGAATCGGTAGAATTATTTGATGAATATCGTGGTGAAAATGTAAAAGAAGGGCAGCGGAGTTTAGCATTTCGTTTAGTTTATCGGGCTAGCGATCGCACTCTGACTGAGGCTGAAGTTGAACCAGTACACAATAAAGTTCGTGAAGCCTTGGTGGAAAAATTCGGCGTCAACCTTAGAAGTTAGGAGTTAGGAGTTTTGGTCTAGTTCCCAGGTTGAACCTGGGAATACTCTACTTGAGGCTCTGCCTCATATTTTTCTGTAAAGACTAGCCAAAAATTTTCAACTCCGGGTAGGGGCGCATTATGAACACGCTGGAAATAATTCAACAAATTCAGCAGACGCAATCAGAGATGTCTCTGACACTTGATAGTCCTAAATCAGTCAAACTACAGGTAAAGCAAATTTCTCTATTACAAAAGCAACTCAGAGCGTTCAAAAAGGAGGTTAATGCAAATATACGTAATATTAATCAGGAAGCAAGTCAATCTGGTATAGATAGCGTTGTGTCAGTTGGCTTGGACATTTTTGGGAAACACAAATGGGCTGGAAGGTTAAGGGCAGAAACTCGACGTGCAATTGAAAGAGAAAAGAAATTCTCTCGTCAGCCATACCTTGAAATAAAAGAAGCAATTGACAATCTCATTTTAGAAGGAGATCGGCTCAAGCTCCTGGCAGAGGAATATCTTATTAACCAGTAGGAGGAACAAGCAATCATGCCTAAATATGTAGTCTGGGGAAGTTACTGCGAAGACGTTCTCGAAAAACGTACCCCCCACCGTCAAGCTCATTTAGACGGATTAACAAAACAGAAAGAATCCGGTGTGCTGATTACTATTGGCCCCACCAAAGATGTCACGAAAGTTTTTGGGATTTACGAAGCCGAAGACGAAGCCACCGTGCGCCAGTTGATTGAAAATGACCCCTACTGGAAACATAGCATCTGGACTGAATATTCTGTCAAAGAATGGATTCAGGCTTTTTGAATTAGCTATGGGGCATCCGTGAGAGGTTAAGGTAATTGCACAAATGTCTGCGAGGGTACAGCAAAAGGCGTTGAAGAAGAATTCAGAAGCGATGCCCTGAGCTTGCCGAAGGGTCAGAATTCAGTAGCGGATCAAGGAAAGCTCTGGGGCTTGGCGTCAGAATCAATATACCTAAATTCTTCCCATCTTCACCCTGTCCTAACGAACGTCCCTCTCCTTAGTAAGGAGAGGGACAGGTTTTGCGTAGCAGAACCAGGGTGAGGTTTCTTTGGGCTATTCGATAAACCGTAGCTCCCGACACCCGACCATAAGATTTTTTTAAGTATTTTAACTGATTGACAAAAGGCACTTTATCCGAAAATGTCATAAATGCATCAGGTCAGATATAGCAATCTTGTATCCAGCGCCAATAATAAATATCTTAATCGCTATAGTGTTATTAAAAGTTATTAAAACTTCTAAATCCAAAATCTATTTAATTTTTCGTGCAACCTTAACCAATCGGACTCTTCCCATACTTTTCAAACAAATCATTTAAAGCTTCAGCCAGCAATGCTTGACTACTTCGGTCTTTGTCAAGTGCAAATTCATCCCGCCTTTATACAATGCTAAAGATTGCGTAAAGGTTAAATAAAACACAATTTTTTCCTTTGAGAGGAAGTGCATTTGTATTTATTAAGACAATTTAATATCTAGTGATAAAACTTAAAAAGTGTTAGTTAAAAATGAACTACAAGTACGCAATAGTTTTGGGAATCGTGGTATTCTCCAGCTTTCAAGCTCCAGCAAAAGCCGCTTCTCTGCTGGGAACGGCGAATAACTTCGGGGTCTTGGGTGGCTCGACAGTGACTAATACAGGATCCTCCGTCATCATGCAATCTCTGGGTGTCAACGCAGGTTCTTCAGCCACTGGCTTTTCTCCAGGGATCGTGAACGGAACGATATTCACATCTGATGCAGTTGCAGCTCAGGCTCAGCTGGATAACGCAAGTGCGTACAATTATTTAGCAGCCTTGAGTCCCACTAAGGAGTTGACTGGTGTCGATCTGGGTGGACTCACGCTCACACCTGGCGTCTATTCTTTTAGCTCATCGGCTCAGTTGACAGGAAAACTCACGCTCGACAATCTAGGCGACCCCAATGCACTCTTCGTTTTCCAGATAGCCAGCACGCTCACCACCGCCAGCGACTCGTCTGTTGTCACGACCAACGGTGAAGCTTCCAATGTGTTTTTCCAGATCGGCAGCTCCGCGACTCTCGGAACCGGCACTCAGTTCATGGGAAATATTCTAGCGCTCACGAGCATCACCCTGACTACTGGCGTAAACATTGAGTGCGGTAGAGCCTTGGCGCAAAATGGTGCCGTGACGATGGATACCAACAAGGTCTCCAGCACCTGCGATCCGAAGCCACAGGAAACGGCAGTGGTTCCAGAACCTGACTCATCACTTGGTGTTCTCGGTTCCGGGCTGGTGGGTCTGTTATTCGCCTTCAACAAAAGATTTAGAAAAGGGTGGTAGGTTGCAAATAGTTTTTTGAAATACTTGATTGGCAAAGAGTGTAGCAATCTATGGTAGAAAAAGATAGGTCTGGAATTGTCAATAATACCTATCTGTGCAAAATATTACCAGTATTTTACCAAAAGCATAATAATAATTAAGTAGAGGGGGATGAGGCGAGCGATGTTCGCCTCATCCCCGATTATCGTAAATCAAAGGTGTCCCACTCCCCACTTATGAAAATTTGGCAGGCTGATTTTTATCGTCGTCCGTTACCAGATGCATCTGGGCAAATTTTATGGGAGTTGTTGATTTGTGACACAACTCGCAGCTTTAAATATGAAGCTACCTGTCTCCAGTCAGCAGCAAATTCTAATTGGGTTGCTGCTCAACTTGAGTTAGCCTCTGGTGAAAAATTGCCAGATGTGATTCAGGTATTTCGTCCTCAGTCACTAAGTTTAATTGAGGCGGCTGGACACAATTTAGGTATTAATGTCGAATCTACCCGCCACACTTTGGCATTGAAGCAGTGGTTACAAGAAAAGCAATATCCCTCAGTCCTGGATAAACCGCCCCCAGCACCATTACCAGAAAACCTCTGGGGAGAACAATGGCGTTTTGCTACTTTAGCAGCTAGTGATGTAGAAACGAGATTTAGCGATCGCCCCATTCCCATTTTGCACATCCCAGAACATCTCAAACCCATCAATTTGGGTTTGGCATCAACAGTGCCCGTTCCTGGTGTAATAATTTATGGTGGACGGCAATCAATGCGTCTAGCACGGTGGTTGCAGCAAGCCCGCCCAGTAGCTTTAAATTACATTTCTGGCGCACCGGATGGCTTAATATTAGAAGCTGGCTTAGTGGATAGGTGGATTGTTGCCACATTTGAAGATTCAGAAGTTAGAACAGCAGCCCAAGCATTTGAACAACGGAAACAGCAAAGTCGAGGATTGCATTTTTTGTTAGTTCAACCAGATGATTCCGGGATGACTTATAGCGGCTTTTGGTTGTTACGAGCAGACAATTAAGAAACATAATTCAAAAATTGAGCAAGTGTGAGCTTAGTACAAAATTCCATAAGTTCATAGCGAATTAAAATTAGCAAAACTCAGCGCTCCTCTGCGCTTCCCTCAGCGTACCTCTGCGTTTAAAAAAAGCTCCGAATTTCGCAAATGCTGTACTTAAATTTATCTATTCTTTCTTGAGTAGAATATAAGCTTTTTATAATCACTTCCTGAGCCACTGCTTTGACTACATTAATACTCACAGAATTTCCCAGTTGATAATAAGCCTTATCATCATTGGGATGAAGTATAAAGCTATCAGGAAAACCTTGCAGCCTTGCAGCTTCTCGCGGAGTTAGTCGCCGCACTCTCTGATTGTGATAAACACCCAATCTATTAGCATCACTAGCAACTAACGTTACTGAAATCTTATTTGGATCTACAAACTTATAAACTTCAAATGAAAAGTTACCCGATAAAGGTTTGTATGTATCATTAATAAGTTTTAGATATTTTTTTTTAACTAGTGAATTTAAAACTTCTCCTAGATTTGGATGTGCAAAAAAGATAGCTATTTGCTCTTGAGTTAATAGTTTGCCATCTTGTTCATGTCCAAATTCTTTATTCCGTCTCTTTAATATGAAACGGTTCATTAGTTCAATTTCCTCGGCACTACACTCGCCACGTAATCCTAAATCCCAGGAATGAATAGAGTTTCCACCCCGATAATCAATCAGCCTTATTCCATGTAAGCGATTTAAATCATTATTAAATATTCGTTTCAACGCATTGACGAACTTTGGTGAACAATCATACTTTTCATCTGGATTACTTTCCAAAATATCGGCAACAGTCACAGATTTTTGTGGTGGATAAAACAAAGATAACTGCTGAGGATTATATGAATGCGAGTCTTTAGGCCCCACGTCAGAAATCAATTCAAAAGTGGGAGAAGCATCTAAAATTCCTACCAGATAAATGCGGACACGATTTTGCGGTAAGCCAAAGTTTGCACTATTGAGTAAAAAAGCATGAAAACTATAACCTCTTTTTTGAATTTCATGCTTAATTGTTGCTAAGGTTCGCCCTTGATCATGACTAGAAAGCCCTCGGACATTCTCAAAAATAAAAGCTTGTGGTTTATAAGTATCAAGTAATCTTGTGATTTCAAAAAATAGCGTGCCTCGTGTATCAACAAAGCCTTCTTTTTTGCCAGCATGAGAAAAAGATTGACAAGGAAACCCAGCTAATAAAAATTCATGTTCTGGGAGTTGATCAATTAATCGAATGTCACCTAATGCTTTTTGACCAAAGTTTTTTTCATAAACTAATTGGGCATCTGTATTGATTTCGCTGCTGAAAACGCATTCACTTTCTATATTTAAAGAATCAGCCGCCTGTTCAAAGGCTAATCTAATTCCTCCTATTCCTGAAAATAAATCCACAAACCGAATTTTAGGCATAGATATTAAGTTACTTTTTTCCGCAAGTTTAATATATTACTTAGGCTTACTTGTTTTTACAAAAAATATTCCTTTAAAAAACTACAAAGCACATCAAGCTCTTTAAGAGAAAATGCCACTGTACAATGACTATATGAACAAATTGTTCTCAGGGCATTCTCTCTTTGGAAGTTTCCAGCACCATCCAAGACATAACCTATTTTATATCCAAGTGTTTCAATTTGCTCAAAGCGAGATTTAGCTTGTCCTGCCTTACGCTCGATCACACTATTTGTAGTTACCTGAAAGCTGACTTCTATTCCTACATACTTATCTTCCTTAGAAGCTACAATATCAAAGGTTGTCGGACGTTCATTAGATTCGGTATGACTTATGCCTGGTAAATGACCATTTGCCTTAATATTAACGCTACGAATATCAAGGTTGTCTTCTAAATATTTTTTAACTAAAGTTTGAGTAATTTGCCCTAAAGTATTTTATTGAGAGCCAGCAGTGATACGACTAACCCATATATATCTTTGCTTAATAAATTTTTGCAATTTGTCTGGTAGACCGATGTAGTTACCAATTTCACACTTTGCTAGTATTTCTGCTGTTTTTTCATCAATAGAACTACCACTAAACAAAACTACGGCTATTATGTCTTTGTGCAGTTCCGAAAGAGGTTGATTTTCTAGTAGTTTTTTACCACTGATACCAAGTTTACTGTTATTGAGTTGACCAAGTACAGGCAAAACTCGAAAACTATAGTTATAACTTTGTGTATTCCATAAATAATCTAGCGTTCCCAAAGGGAAGATGGAGTTAAATTGACTGTTTAATCGCTGAAGCATTTCACCGCCAAAATCAGCTAGCATGAGCAAATGTTTTAGAAAGAGATTTGCTGACATATTTGAAGAATTAACAATTTGAAATAATCCGTCTAAGCTAGATACATCAACGCTCAAAATAGCAATAAATTGGTCTTGAGTTTCAATGAGTTTTGGAATGATGCTAAGTTCAGCTTCTTGTCTAGATAATTCTGAAGGCCAAAACATAGAGGCTAACTTACGCAATTCCTCAACGGTTCTCTGATAATTTGGATTTAGCATAGTAACCCGCATTCCGCACATGTGGTGCGATCGCAAAATATTGTATTTTTGAAGCATGACAGCTTTACCATTAAATATCAGAGTACAAGATATTGTCCACTGTGGCATAGTGGCTTGTTGGTGCATCAACTAGAAGCACACCACCTAATCGCGATCGCACCATGCACAGTAGTTTCGCTCATTTTACTGCTGTAATGCTTGTATAGTAAGACTTTTAGGCTAGTGTGGCTCTGGTGTCACCAACCATCAGTGCGATCGCTTCGACAATGGCGTAGCTGATCACACTGCTATAAAAAAGGTTTGGGTAATAAATTATTTACTGTTCTATCAAATTAACGTTGTTAAGTTACTCAGCAGGTGTAGTTTTCACCTTCAGGCTGTGTTAGATATTGTGACGCAAAACAGGAGTATAGATACGTTGCGAAAGCTTTCTCCAGAATCTCCTCTATTTATTCTGTTAATCATTATTAGTTTTCTAGTAGTAACTTTGTCAACTTGGTTATCATCTAAACCATTCGTTTTAAAACCATTTGGGATTAATGATATTATCCAGCTACTCACATTACTGTTATTTATATCTTTGTTGTTAGAGCGTTCTTTAGAAGTTTTTATAACTACTTGGCGAGGCCCATTTATCGAGCAATTAGATATTAGTATTCAGCAAGAAAAGGCTCTCATATCTGATCAGATAAAACTTATGGAAACCCAAAATAAACAGTTTGCTTCTTTGGAATCAAATCAAGTCAGTGGACTCCCGCCTGAAGGAATGAGTTTAGAACAGCAAATAATCCAAAATTTTACACAAAATCAACAAGACTCATTAAAAATCTTCAAGCCACAAACTGATAATATAAATGAAAAAGAGCGCCAAAGAACAGCCTATAAATCTGATACGCGAACAATTGCTCTATGGACATCCCTTTTATTCGGTCTTTTAATTAGCGCAATAGGCATTCGCTCAATCGAGCCACTTCTAGTTATTGATTTAGATAATCCCATACAAGTAGTTATTTTCCGTTGTTTAGATGCATTCCTGACAGGAGGTTTAATTGCAGGAGGTAGCGAGGGAATCCATCAGATTATAAAAGTTTTTCCCGATTTTATGGAAGCTACATCTAAACAAATAAAAAATTAGTAATTGTCTTGATTATAAAAAGTATTTTTCCTTCTAAAATACAAGATAATATTGCAAATATCCATGAAAATTACATGATTAATATCTATCTTAAATATATAGTGTTATCTTCCCATAGATAATCTTTAATATCTACAAAATTTTTGTTTAAGTTGCTCACTAAATTTGTGTCAGATAAAACTTTAACTCCTTCAATTTCCAACTTATTTTTTTGTTGGTTCACATAAGTTATCAAATAACCTTTAGAGTCTAATATTCTATGTAGCGGATAATCAGCAGCCGAGGTTTTTTTCAGGTATGTAGGAATAGCTCTTAGATAGCTATTATCTACTCCCATGCCTTTGATTATCTGTTTATATGTGACTACTTTCCCACTTGGGATTTTGCTCATAAAATTTAGGAATCGTTGATAGGGATTTTCAGATAATACTGGAAATTTATGAGCTTGAACCTGAAAATTACTATTAACCTGGATTTTACCTGATTTAATAACTACGCCTAAAATTCCTCTTTTACCTTGGATGCTCTTTAATGATTTTACCAAGTGGGCTATTCGCTTACACGGTTCGCAGTGAAAAGTTAGACGAATTGCCGCACCACTTTCAAAGGTTAGCAGAGAACCAGGGATAAAATTATCAAATTCTATACCTGTTACCACAATATTTTCTCGCAATTCTCCTGGTTTAATTGATAAGTTTAAAATATCTTCATGCCTAACAATTAAAACTTGCCTTGGACTTATAGAATCAGCATTTATATCTCCTTCTATACCATAACCTACCTTTAAATTTAATGTTTTAAGCTCTACCATCACACAACCTGGTTTTACCTTGGTGAAAAGATGCATTATTGAGAGAGCCATATTCATTAGGTGGCGCGTTCAATTTAAAATTGAGGAGGTAAAGTCAGGTAAATCATTGCATTTACTAAGAATAAATAAACTTCCATCTCCTCCACGTCCAATTCTTAAGGTTTCATCTAAGTAAGTAATGTCTAGTGTGGCAGTTCGTCCAGTAGGATTATTAGCTGGCACAACCTTAAATGGGTTGAGTTGGGGAGTATTAATGCCAAGAATCTTCTCAATTGATAGGTAGCGTTTGTCAAAATAAACGTTGATGCGTTTGTGCAGTAGAGGCGCTAAATCTTCTTTGGCTGGCTCAAAACTAGCTGTCACTTTCACATATCCCGATACTAGCCCCAAAGAATGTTTAACTTTAGCTAGATTAAAAAACAATTTATTTGCAACATCAATCACTTGATAAACTTTACCTAGCTTTAATCCCAATGGGAGAGAAACTAAAGAACGGATTTCTCTGGCAGTGGAGTATTGCAGTTGCCAAGCCCCCTCCAGCAAAGAAGTAGCGTAAAGAAGAGGATAGAGATTCGGATTCACACTCTCCAGTTCCGTCGTCAATTGTTCAATTTCTTCGGCTAAGGTTTTGTCTAGCTGCAAATCAGTAACGGGAGAGCCATCGCTCTTGGTTTGAATCTTCTCAAGCTTGGCTTGTAATTTTTCCTTAATTAAAAGTTGATTGTTCAATGGTTGAAATTTTCCTTTACATGTCCTATTGCTTTAGTTCAACTTTTATGCTGAAAGTTTACAAAAGTTGAATTATCTAGATGATATTAGTCAATGAGTTGTGGGATGGGAATTTGCACATCGATATCTGCTTGGAACAATTTTGAGAAACTGCATATTTTTCTGCTTTTTTGAAAATTAGTGTTCATCTCTACTGAAATTTTACCAGATTTGAAAACCTTAAAAATTGCGATCGCGATCGCCGCAAACAATAGCCATAAGATAAATAGTGCTACAAGTTCTCCCGAATGTCCAAGTAACGCTTAAATTTAGGCTGTACTGAAGTCTAAGACGTAAATTGCAATTCCTACTTGGGATAAATCACACTTAGGGAAATGTTTATTGGTGGTGTTTAGTGAGTTGTCGAGCCAAATGTTAAGCAACAAGGATATAATTACTGGGACTTAATTAGACTAGAAACTTAGCTTAATTAAAAGTATCAATTTTAACTATACATTTACTTAATTTTGGTTAAGTTTTTAGGAAATACAACTTTGGATAAATTGAAGCTAATTTTCCTTAACTATATCTTAGGAGGGGTGACTAATCATTTTAGATATGTAATATGTGGTGAAGAATCTTGATTAAAAATTGCAATCAATTAATTACCTATAGCGGTTCTCAATTGTATGGGATACAGGAGCCAGTCGCGTGGGCGGGTCTCCCGACTTGGGCGAACTGGCGTACCACTCGTAGGGGCAATCTATGTAGCTTTAGCTGACCGCAGGGTATTGCCCCCACTATCTGTTGCATTCATAGACTGCTATATAAGTAGCTAAACACAACATTGAGTAGAAGCATCAAATAACAAAATCATACATATTATTAGAATGACAGTGTTATCTAATGTTTTTACTGGGATTAATTATTTCAATTTGTATTAGGAATTTTACTAAGATGCTCTCTCAAAATTAGGATGTAAAGAAATGATTTCAGCAGGAGTCGAAGTAAAAATAAATCGCTTGGAATCTATTGTTGAACAAATTGGGGAAGCAGTACTCTCTACGACTGAGACAATTGAACGTCTTGCAGAAAGATTGGACACTCTCAGCATCCAAGTCGAAGCACAGGGACAGCAAGTGCAACAGCAAGGCTATCAAATTGTTGCGTTGTGTGATACAGTACAAACTCTTGCTGAATCTCAGCATGATTCACTGCAAAAACTCAACCAACTGACACAAACTCTAGATCGGTTTATGTCTGTAATTCAAGCATTAGATGACTAGTAGCAATTTTTGATTTTGGATTCAATTGTCATTGTTAACTGAATATCAAAATAACTCATAATTACGTACCCATTCTTTAATTATGAATTATGAATTATTTCGTTAAACCTTTAACTGAGTTACCGCGATATTGCCGGAAAAACATACATCCACATCGCTACCAGGAGTGCGATCGCGTTTGCCATATTCCCCTACATAATAGAAATCATCGCCTTCGATTCGATAGTTCACGGGCAAAGGTTTAGTACAGGGTTGGCAAAACACCATTTCAGGATGTGATTCTCCTGGTTGCAGATGCGGCAGATTCACATTCCAGAAGCTTCCCGCTTCTAGGGGACGCTTGAGTAAGTCTGCTAAAACTTCAGCTGTGAATTTGGCGGCCAAATCCCAGTCAAAATTCTGCTTGGCTTTGCGATAGTGGGAAATGGCAACTCCAGGAATACCGTGCATTGCAGCTTCCCGCACGGCAGCCACTGTTCCAGAAATATAGACATCGACTCCCAAGTTGCCTCCAGCGTTGATACCTGAAAGTACAAATTTGACATCTGCGCTAATTTGTGTTGTGGCAATTCTCACACAATCGGCGGGAGTACCTGCGATCGCATACTCAGTCTGAGAACGTCGCTGGAGATTGATCGCACGAGTGGTAGTAACTTGATGTCCACAGCCAGAGTGAGGATCGACAGGAGCAACGATAATAGCATTTTTGCCGTTTACAGCTTTGAGCAGCGCTCGGATACCGGGAGCATCAATGCCGTCGTCATTAGTTAAAATTATGGTCATCTATATATTATATTGATATAGATTTAGTTAAAATATTATAAAAATGCAGATATCACGCATCAATGGGTACAGCAGGAAAAGCTACTTGCAGATTGGCAGTAGCAGAAACTTCATAGTGGAAAAAACCGAGAACGAGGCGATTTTTACGGTAGTTCTATAGTATTTTTGGTGCAAGTCTGTCTTAGGGTTTATACGATGAAACAGTTCCTCAAACAAGTATTTAGCAGTCAAAAACACCTGATTCGGCTAATTTTACCTTTGGTGATGGTTATTTTAGCAGCTTCGCTGTTTGCCGCACCTGCTTTAGCTACAGGTGTGTATCAAATGCCCAACCTCAAAGCAGGGAATGACACCTGGGTTTTAGATCAAGCTGAAGTCATCAGCCGTCTGAATGAAGGTAAGATTAGCAGCGCTTTCGAGGATTTGGCAAAGCAAACAAATAAGGAAGTCAGAATTGTGACTGTTCGCCGCCTCGACTACGGGGAAACACCGCAAAGCTTCACCAAAGAACTGTTTAAAAAATGGTTTCCCACAAAAGAAGCCCAAGCTAATCAAACCTTATTAGTTATTGATACAGTTACCAATGGTACTGCGATTATTACAGGGGATCAAGTCAAGCCTTTACTCACTGACTCTATTGCCGAGAGTGTAGCTACTGAAACAGTCAGTGTGCCGTTACGCAATGGTAACAAATACAATCAGGCATTTTTAGATGCAAGCGATCGCTTTGTCGCCGTCCTCTCTGGCAAAGCCGATCCAGGACCACCCAAAATAATTGACAATGTACAAGTAGGAGGCACTTTCAAGAAAGCAGAAGAAACTAATCAAGGTAACGCCACTGCTTGGGTAGTAGGATTGTTAATTGCCGCCACCGTTATCCCAATGGCGACTTACTATATCTATCAGATAAATCAGCCATCATCTAATGGGTAATGGGGGAGTGGGGAGTTATGATATTTCTAACTCTTAACTTTTAACTCCTCACTTTTAACTTTAATCTTGAACATACTCTTCCCCCGTGAGTAAAGCCACCTCAGCCCGGACAAATTCTCGACCCAAATAAGCTGCATGATCTAATAGAGTTAGAGGAGGGGGCTGAGTTTCTTCAAAAATCTTCACGCAAAGTTCTTTCGCCGTCCTCGCGCTAAAAACTGTTGTGTGAGTTCGTTCTACCTTTTTTCGCGCCGGAATTACCTTTCCTGTTTCTGGATCGATAGCTAAACCGCGATCGTCAATCACATTTGTAAAATGCTTGGCATAAATTAACCCTGCGTCTCGATCTAAGTAAATAATGAAATATCCACCAGGATCAAGGTCAATATGACGCTGGGAAAGTTTATTATCAATTGCGGCTAAATCTTCAACTATTAAATCCATAAGCATTATAAAAAGAAATTTTCTTTCTTGAGGGTTTTTACACTCTACATCAAGTGTAATTCCTATCTTCCTTAGTCTTATTGATATCTTTCAGATATTTTTGATTCCTTTTACTTAAAAGCAAATCAGAGAATTAGACTCAACTATTCCGAATAGTGCCAGATGGCATGATGGTGTTACGAAAATTAGTGCGACGCAGACTAGATCCTTCCAAATTGGCTCCAGTCAAGTTAGCTTCCCACAGAATACATCCCCTCAAATCAGTTCCACTCAAATTAGCCCCGGTAAGATTAGCTCTATCGAAGCTAGTTTCGTGAAATCTTGCTCCTCTAAGGTCAACGTTGGTCAAGTTAGTAACTCTGAGGTTCGCGTAAGACAATCTAGCACCTATGAGATCGGCTTCGGTCAAATCGGCACCATCCAAACAGGATTGAGCCAATTGGGTATTGACAAAACTACCACGCTTCAAGATGGCATGCTCAAAATAGAACTCGTCCATCTTATTCCCACTAAAGTCAGCACCACTCAGGTCAATCCCCAACAAATCTACGTCCAATTTGACTCCAGAAAAGTTTCTTTCCCCAGCAGCATATCTTCTAATCAATTCATCACGATTCACACGATCCATAAATATTTTCCTGAACTTATTTACAACATCAACGCTGTGTTGATTATCGAGTACAGGACTTACGCAAACAATAACCGAAACCCTTATTTTCAGGTAGGGGCAATACCCTTCGGGAAGCTAAAGCTACATGAATTGCCCCGGAGGGCCTGTACTTTTGCGTAAGTCCTAGAGCAGTTCCTTTTCCTCAAACATTTTTCTCACTAAATGGCAACTCTGCATTAATTGCCTCAATCTGCTGCTGTTCGAGTTGATTTACTTCCTTAATATAGGGACGGATAATTTGTCCTAAACGATTATTGTAAAAGCGGTGCAAACTGTGATTGGGCATCGCCGGGAAACCGCGCCGTTTTTTGTGACGCCCGCCCGCGCCAGGGTCAAAAATTTGGATGCCGTTAGCGATCGCCCACTCAATTGGCGCATAATAGCAAGCATCAAAATGTAAGCAATCTATCTCTTGAAAACTCCCCCAATAGCGTCCATAGAGTTTGTCATCTTTAAACAAACAAAAGGACATTCCTAAAGGATGAGAGTTATCTTCCTCACTATATGCCGCAACAAACAAGACTCGATGGCGATAATCGGTGTATAGCTGCTCAAAAAACCGTTGTGTGAGATATTTGCTACCCCACCAGCCAAACTTATCACAGGTGTCTGCATAGAACTGGTGCATCAAAGGAAACAAAGACTGAGGAATTTGATCACCACTTAGCGGTTGCAATCGTAAACCTGCTTTTTCCACAGCTTTGCGTTCCCGCTTGATATTGCGGCGCTGATTGGCGTTAAACACTTTCAAGTAGTCATCAAAAGTTTTAAAGCCAGCATTTTCCCAGATATAGCTGTGGTGCAGCCAAGTTGTAAAGCCATGCCGTTCCAGCATCGGACGCCATTGAGGATCGACGTAGAGAAAATGACACCCAGAAATCCGATTTTTGGAGCAAAAAGTGTCAATTTCATGCAGCATTATGGCTGTGATTTCATCTTCATCTTCTCCTGGGGCGATTAAAAACCGATAGCCTTCAGCAGGAGTCAATGGTGTCATTCCCAGCAATTTTGGGTAATATTGGACTCCGATGCGATCGGCTAACTCTGCCCATTGGTGATCGAAAACAAATTCACCAGAACTATGTCCTTTGAGATAAAGTGGCGCAGCAGCAATCAGCGTTCGATCTCGCCACAATGTCAAGTGATTTGGCAACCAACCAGTTTTAGCCGTAACACTCTGGGAGGTTTCGAGATTGTTCAGCCACTCCCATTCTAAAAACGGTGTTTTGAGTGGCATTGCCAAAGCATTCCAGGCATTTTGGGGTACTTCAGCGATTTTGTTCGTCCAAATGACAGAATAGCGAGGTTTAAGTTGTTCCACCATCGTGTGGTTTTTTTAGGGGAGTAGGGAGTGCGCGATCAGGGAGACAAAGGAGACAAGGGAGACAAGGGGGATAATCAATACTCAATGCCCAATGCCCAATGCCCAATAAATAACTTAACTTAGCTTAATCTAATCTGCTGATCGTTGCAGTCGATAGTGCAAAAACACTTCTTGCTCAACTGTATGAACTTCTAGAAGTTGCAACTTGGGGGCTAAATCTGATAAAAATCCTTTACCTTCTACGGGTGTGGGTGCGGTATTACCACCTAAAATCAGTGGGCAGACAGTCACCCATAATTCATCGATTAAATCTAATTCCAGCAAGGAAGCGACTAATTCACCTCCACCCAAGACTACCAAGCGTGTTATATGTAGAGTGGCTAGATGTTTTAAAGCTGCGGGAATGTCAATTTCTCGCCTTGGTGTTTCAAAAACCAGAATCTGCTGAAATTCTGAGCGTCCTTTCCAGGAAAATGCTCCTTGTGTTGTCGTAAGTAACCAGCGTCTAACTGGTTGCTTAAAAAACTTAATTTCCGGATTCAGGTTTGCAGAGTGTGTAGTCACTATATGAACTGGCTGCGGAGGCTTCCCTCCTTGTGCCCGAAGTTTGACTAGAGTTGGATCTGTTACGGTAAGTGTTGTTCCATAAGCGGTCAGAGTACCAGCACCGAATAAAACGGCATCAGCAGCAGCGATTTGTTTTTCTAAGTGTGCTTTATCAACCCTTGAGCCAAACCTAGCAGGCGATCGCCTAAAATCTGCTATCTTGCCATCTACACTCATTGCTAAAACAACTGTAGTATGAGGACGATATGGGAACATTAAATTGGTTTGATAGTTTTATTATTTTATTTGCTAGTGTGTAGATTCTCAAAAAAATCCCTGCCTGCAAGCTACTATTTCCAAATTTCACCAGTGTATTTATATGCAACACAAATCGCTTTTACATCTAGCATATATGACTTTTGGTATACCATGTTTCTTTTTGAATTATAGCAATTTGTTATTTTGAAACATTGAAAATAAAGTTGTGATATTTTAATAAAATGTCTCATCTAGCTGGTCTAATTGCATATCTTTGCTGTTGTAGTTTGCAGATGCAAAGTGAGACACTTGATGACTAATTCCCGTCAATCATCCTTTCGTCGAATTTTAGTAACGAGAATATTGCTGCTGTTCGTTCCAGTTTTACTTGTAGGCGAAATTGTTGCCTTAAATAAGGCACGTTCTAGCATATTGGGAACTGCCCGTCAAAATTTAACAGAAAGCGCCATCAGTAAAGGGGAGAGAATTGTCGATGCGATCGCTATCTTAAAAGCTAATTTGTTGAGTGTTAGTAAAACAACGGTGATTCCGTCGGGTTCGCCTATACAAGAGCAAGAAATTCTCACGCAGTTAAAGCAACAACTTCCAGCCACTATTGAGTGTGTCCAACTAACGAATCTGCTCAACCAGAAGATAGTTGCCAGTAGCTGTGGGGATCAAGCAATTGGAGAATTGAGATTACCTTTGCCTAGTGACGGAATTGATGTCAAAGCAATCTTTCCGCCAAAGGCAGGAATAACTGGAAAAAGAAACACCGAAAATCAACTGCGATTAGTGTTATCTGCACCAGTTTCCGATAGCCGAAGAAATTTAGTTTACAGCTTAAGTATTCAGTCTGCATTGTACCAACAAACCAGAAATCCGCCGGGATCGCTCACAGGCGCTATGGTGGTGATTGCTGAAGATGGCACAATTTTGGCGCACCCATTCACAGACTGGGTGGGAACTAATATCAATCAGCACCCAAATGCTGACCAACTCCAGAGCATAATTAAAAATGCGTTGGGTAACCCCGCCGCAGGCATCGCGGGACAAAACGATTCGATAAATTTGTCTTTTACAGATGGGAAAGAATTAGTAGCTGGCTATACAGCTATTGCAAATCCAGTCAGCCAACAGCACCAGGAAAAATGGATAGTCTTAGCTGTTACTAGTGTCGAGAATGCGCTTTTTGGTTTACAAGAAATCAAACTAATTCTCATCGTTTTGACAGTTGGTTTGATTGGTGCAAGTTTGGTAGCATCCCTATATCTCGCTCCTTACTTAGCACGTCCTGTAGAAGAATTGCGAGACTACGCTCTCAATATTCACTCTCACCACGCTGCACAACCAGTTCCGCACAATTTTCAAATCCGGGAATTCAATCAACTAGCCCAAGCATTAGACCAAATGGTAGAACGGCTCAAAGCTGGAGCAGAAGAACTGGAAATAGCTTGGAAAGAAGCAAAAACTGCTAACCAGATTAAAAGCCAGTTTTTGGCTACGACTTCCCATGAATTGAGAAACCCATTAAATATTATTATTAACTGTATTCGCCTGGTTGAAGATGGTTTATGTGATGACCGGGAAGAAGAAATGGAGTTTCTCAAACGTGCGGATGAAACAACGATTCACTTGCTAGGTATTATTAATGATTTACTCGACATTTCTAAAATCGAAGCAGGTAAACTTTCAGTCGTCAGCACACCTATTGACCTCCGAAAAATATTGTTAGAGGTGATTAATTTACAATCAGTTAATGTTCAACAAAAGGGCTTGCAGTTGAAGTGTGAGTTAGATCCCCAAGTGATACCAATTAAGGCAGACGCGGGAAAACTGAAGCAGGTGCTAATTAATGTTATCGGCAATGCCACTAAGTTCACAGATACCGGAAGCATCACCATTAGTACAGAACTTCAATATAGTAATAGTAAATCTCAGGTGGTAGTCGCTGTCAAAGATACAGGTATAGGTATTGATCCAACTCAACAACACAAACTATTTCGCCCCTTTGTGATGGTGAATGGCACAACCACCCGCCAATTTGAAGGTACTGGACTGGGATTAGCAATTTCACGAAACTTAATCGAACTCATGGGAGGCAGCATTACTCTTGAGAGTGCGGGACTTCATCAAGGTACGACACTGAAGATTATCTTACCTTTGATTGATATCTCACTATTACCTGTTCCCAAGAAAGACGAAAATGTAGGGGATTTGGGATTTTCCTTTGAGAATGAGGGGGCAAAAGCAAGCCGCTACCCTAACCTACAAGAGTCTGGGGAAAGTTCTTCTTTAGGAATTAACAAATCTGTCAAAGCAGGGATAGACAACGATAAGTTTCCCAAGTCGCTACTGGTACTTGGGAAGGAGACTTGCGAGATTCGTCTTTCACCATTGCAAACTATCCTGGTAAGTCTTCCAAAAGGGGGAGTTTGTGCAAATGCAACTTTGAAGAGGTAATTTAGTCAAAAGTCCATATTCAAGAGTCATTAGTTATTATTTTTGTTCCTTGAGGATCATTCAAAAAAACAGGTTTGCCGCCTTGCCCAAGAGATACTGTTAGTGCAGCAAGAATTTCTACTAACTCAGTGCCTACCCAGCCAGATGAAACCTCTGAGGGAGTATTTTTGAGAATAGAGACAACAAACGACGAGCAAACCCGTTGCAATGGTTCGCCTATTTCTAATTCCAGCACTATTTGCTTTTGATTCACAGGAATAAATTGATTGCCCTGCTGTTCAAACTCCCCACTCAGTAAGGTTAGAGGTGATGATAGTGACATCTCATCAAAAATCAAGCTGCCAAGACTGCCCACAATCCCTAGCCGTCGCTGTTTATCAGGATTCAGCCAGCACAGGTGAATATAAACTTGAAAGCCATCTGGGTATGTCAGTGTCAGCCATACTAAATCAGCTAGTCCCCGTGTCTTTGCGTCTTCCCCCACTCCTCCCTGTAGCCATACCGTACCCGTTGCTTGTACTTTCACAGGAATTTGACCTAGCCAAGCGTTAAAGATAGCAATATCGTGAATAGCTAAGTCCCACAGCGCATCAACATCTTGCCGGACAGGCCCTAAATGGGTACGGGTGGCGTAGCCATAGCGTAAATCACCTAATTTACCCGCTTGTACTACAGTTTTTCCTGCCTCAACTGCTGGGTGAAATAAATAGGTATGGTCAACCATGAGTATTAAATGATGCTGCTCTGCCAACTGGCAAAGTTCCCGACATTCTACTGGGTTGAGAGTTAGGGGTTTTTCTGCCAAAACATGGTATCCCTGTTGGAGAGAGTCTTTAATTAAAACATAGTGGGTAGTGGCCGGAGTTGCGATCGCCACCCCTATTAACCCTGGCACTTTCTTTAAATCCTGCCATTGGGTTATTAATACTACATTTTCATCTAAGTTAAACTGCTGTTTTACCGCCGCTAATCGTTCTGGATGGGGGTCAACTACAGCAACTACATCTACTTGGGGATCTGCTAAGAAATTCCGCAGCAGATGCACTCCCCAACGCCCAATTCCGATGACAGCAATTTTAATTTGGTTTGTCATTAGTTATTTGTCATTTGTCATTTGTCATTTGTCATTTGTATAGAAAGGACGAGGGACAAATGACCACTGACAATTAACTGATTATCAGCTAATCAACCGTATTTTAAACTCAGGGTTTTTGCGGATTAGGAATTGCTAAAAAAGCTACCTTGGCGGCGGCTTGTTCAGCAGTTTTGATCGAGCGTCCCTTACCAACTCCTAGCTTGTTTCCGTGCAGCCACACTTCAGCCAGGAAACGTTCTTGATTGCGGTACGGTTGACTTACTTCTATAACCCGATACTCTGGTAGAACTTTAAATTGTGCCTGAGTCCATTCTTGGAGAGCAGCTTTGTAATTAAGTCTGGCAGGATCGAGGCGAATTTCTGTGGTTAGTTGTTGGAAATGGGGATCTAGCCAAGAGCGGATCAATTCCAGATTTTGAGTGCTTAAGTAAAGCGCACCTAGAACTGCTTCAAAAGCATCTGCCAATCGTGACTCTAGACCAACTTTATCAGCAGTAGCACTACCAGCGACTAGTAAGTATAACTCCAAACCATAAACTCTTGCTAATTGGGCGAGGATGCGATCGCTCACCAACACCGAACGAATTGCCGCAAAATCCCCTACTGGACAATCGGGATAATTTTCCCATAACACAACAGCCGACACCAGCCGCACCACTGCATCGCCAACAAACTCCAGCTGTTCATAATTTGCCGACTCAGAGACAGTGGGATGAGTTAGCGCTAAATCCAGCAGTTCCCACTTTATAGGTGCTTCTAGCGACAAACCTAATTTTTGGACTAAACTTTCGAGTTGCCGTTGACGGCGTGGATAAGCAAGGCGCATTGCATGATAAGGGGAAAGGGGCTATGGGAAGACAACTAGTTATCTATTCTTATATAAAGTTCTTGGACTATTACTTTAACAACTTTTCGCTACTTGTCTCTATCTAGCTTCTCTTGAATAGCTTGACGGCAAAACTCAGGAGGGTCGTCTTTAGCTTTCAGTTCTTCCTTCATTTCCTTGGTGACACGCAAATGTAAATATTCGGTTAATGGTTCTTCTCTATCAGATTTAATTGGTTTTAAATTTTCTGGGTTCCCTTTAGGATTTGGCATTGTTAAGAGATGCAAATAACGATTGAACCTTTGATATATCAAAGGATAAAGTTTTAAATCGGTGGTGTTACCAGTCTGGAAAACAGTTCACCACCGATTCCCACTTTTACAAAGAATATTGGGAAGTTTGAAAGCCCGTAAAGAACAGGTACGCAGTACCGTATTCTGTCATGGACGGTAGGGGATGAAAAACGAGACTTCGACGCTGCTCAGTGACCGCTCAGGTGGTTTTAACCACCGTCAAGATTTTGCTTTCTTCAAAATATACCTCCTACTTTATACCAATTAAGTAAGTCGTGGAGAAAATTTATAAGTATGTAACAAAGAGTTAAGCAGAAGAA
>NZ_JABXKJ010000268.1 GCF_017115085.1 Nostoc sp. NMS7
TTCATTGGTTTGAGGAGATGATGTCATGTTGACTATTTTAGGCTTTTTAGAGTTAGTGTAATTAAATATGTAAAGTTTTGTATTAGGATTCAACATTTCTGGCTTTGAGCTTACTTTTTTCTCCAGATTTAGTTATTGCCTTGCAATTAGCTGATGATATGCTAGATCACATCGAGGATATCTTTATTAAGATAGCAGTTTTATCAATGAAGCCTAGTATTAATTAAAACCCTGACAGTGGTCTAAGAGAATATTTGAAAAGTCTAATTTATTACTAGCCCTGGCGACTGGAAGTCGCGGCTACACAGACAAAACCCACCTCCGTGGGTTAAAAACCTTGATTTTTCGTTACAAACGAATTTGGCTCACTGTCTCTTCGCCGTATATTCAGCTTCCAAACGGTCGTATTCTTCAATTTCTGCGGCAATCTCCGTGTCAATTACTTGTTGGTTAGCATAGTAGTAAGCTAACGCTGCATAAACTTGTGCCAACATTAGCTGCCCACAGCAAAATAAAACATTTATTCTTAATAATTAGGAGTCTAGCAGTAATCCCAGAATACCAAACATCCTGCCTAGATTCGAGACGATAGACTTTTTATAAGAGTAATTTTTGCAAAAACTCGAATTTCCCAACATTTCAAAACAGGTATGGGGCAATGGTGCGATTAAAACTGTGGCAGTGGGTTGTATTGGCAATCCCGATCGCTTTTATGATCATTTTCTTACTGGTAGCCGCCGGTTCGCAAATTCATGCGTGGGGCATTAGTTGGATCTGGGCTGTGTTCACCCTTCTATTCGTGGGTTGGCGTTGGCTGCTAGTTAAATGGACTCAACCTGCTGTTAACCAAGTGGAAGCTGTATTAGCCCAAATCCGCGAAGAATTGGAATCGACAGCAGAGGATACAGTAGGGCTACCAGTGGGAAATGATGTTACAAAGCTTGCAGAAGCCGCACTCCAAGAGATTCTGCAAGCGGCACAAAGCGATCGCCCAATTTGGGAAGACTGGCAAACTTTTTGGACGCGATGCCAAGATTTGGTGGTAGCGATCGCTCATATCTACAATCCTCAAATTCAATATCCCCTGCTGAATATTTACGTCCCCCAAGCTTACGGGCTGATTCGCGGAACGGTGGATGATATGGATCAGTGGATGCAAAAGTTATCCCCAGTCCTCAACCAAGTAACAGTTGGACAAGCATACCAAGGATATGAAGTCTACCGGAAGTTGGAACCATCGGCTCGGAAATTCTGGCGGGTTTGGAACTGGGCACAGTGGGTTTTAAATCCGGTGGCGGCGGTGGCAAAACAAGCCAGCCAAGGTTACAGTAACCAAGCAACTCAGCAATTATTGGGGAATTTGAGTCAGTTATTCCGGGAAGCTGCCCTGAGAAACTTATGTCGGCAGTCGATCGCACTTTACGGACGTAGCACATTACCAGTTTCAGCATCCTTACGTACACCAACTCTACCCAAGGCAAAAACCCAAACACTCCGAGAAATCTTGACTCAAGCTCAACCAGCCGAGGTGGTTGAACAAAAGCCCGTGAATATTCTGCTGGTGGGGCGCACAGGGTCGGGCAAAAGTAGCCTGATTAACACGCTATTTCAGACGGATCTCGCAGCCGTTGATGTTTTGCCCAGTACCGATCGCATTCAGAATTATCAATGGCATCAAAGTGGGGAAATCCTGACGCTTTTGGATACACCTGGTTATGAACAAGTCAACCGTGGCAATCTCCGAAATCTGGTGCTTGATTATGCTATCAACGCCGATTTGCTGCTGTTAGCTACCCCTGCTCTCGATCCGGCGCTGCAAATGGATGTGGACTTTTTGCAAGACATGAAAGCAGAAGTTGCAGATTTACCGGCGATCGCGATCGTCACTCAAGTAGATCGTCTGCGTCCGCTCCGCGAATGGCAACCACCTTATGATTGGGAATGGGGCGATCGCGCCAAAGAAATTGCGATTCGAGAAGCCACTGAATATCGCGCTAAACTGCTGGGAAACTTCTGTAATCTAGTTCTACCAGTGGTTACAGGTGAGAGCAAAACAAGTCGAATCCCTTGGGGAGTGGAGGCGCTATCGTTGGGATTAGTAGATGCGATCGCGCCTACCAAACAACTGCGTCTCGCCCGCTTTTTGCGTAACCTAGAAGCCCGTACCATCGCCGCCGCCAAAATCATCGACCACTACACCTTCCAGATGACCACAACACAGGGAGTAACGGCATTGCTCAAAAGTCCCGTCCTCCAGTTTATTGCTACGCTCTCAACCGGATCTCCAGCCCTAGCATTTATGCTGGCAGAGCAAATTCCTGTGGAACAGTTGCCGGTTGTGATTGGTAAACTCCAAATGGGATATGAGCTTTTCGCGCTCTTGAATACAGGCAACCTTAACCCGCTCAACTTTGAATTGCTATCTCTGTGGCCGCTACTGCTGGAAAACTCCGCTTCACCCGATCGCAACGCCTGGGCATTTGGTCATGCTCTAGTGGAATACTGGACTCAGAATCTAACGGTTGAAAAACTCCGGGAGCGATTTGAGTATTATTTGGCGATTTCCAAATAATCAGGACTTACACTACTAACGCTCTTTTATTACTCTCGCCAGAGCAAAACCTGAAACTTCTTTTTATTGAGATTGCTTTGGAAGTTTCTATGGATATGCGATCACAACGCCTGTGCATTTTGTCACGCCCTAGTGGACTATTGGACTCAAAATTTGACGGTTGAACGGCTGCGAGAGCGATTTGAGTATTATCTGTCGATTTCCAAATAATTTGTCTGTATTGAGGAATTAATGTCCTTGACACTTAAGCAGGTTGATTACCCCCAAAAGTCTTAGTCGATTACACCTTTGTTCCCTTCTTCATCAAAACTTTATCAAATATATTGTTGATGTATGTGTATTATTTAATAGTCAGTATTGATACTTACTCTTACAGAAGGTTTTGTGATGAAAAACAGCAGAGCTATTGCCAGTTTAATGATTAGTAGTGTGTTGGCACTGACTATTCCGGTTTTCATAAATCCGCACAAGGCAGATGCAAGCGATTATTCGGAAAACTTATGTCGGCGAACGGTCGTTGGCACATACCTAGCGACAGGTACTCAAACAAATTCCACTTCTGGTCAACCCTCGTCATACCGCGAAATTATAACTTTTACCGCAGATGGCAATCTCATTGCCAATGACTCTAACGCTGGTGGTGTTCCGGGTTCATCCAACCCAAATGACCAACCCTTTGGTGTTATACAAGGTACCTGGAAATGTACTGAAAATAACAAGATTGTTGCTAAGGCATTAAATTTCAGTTTCCCATCAGGGTCATTAGCAGGCAATATTGTACTCACTGAATATCAATTGACATTCAATCCGCAAACTGGAACAGTAAATGGAAGCGGCAAGTTTAACTTCTTTAACTTAAACAAAAGTCCACTAGATCAAAAGACTCAACCCCTTCCAATTCCACCCTTTAAATTCAGCTACCAAGGAGTGAAACTAAAGGCTGACTAATCAGTTTTGATTTCTACAAGCCTCACACTCGTGACTTCTTGATGTAAGCGTAGCTCGTCCCAGACATTGCTTTTATTCCATTAAATCATCTGTTGCAGGCTGACCCGGATAAAAGCGATCGCTCAGAATTTCCTCAAAAGGATATAAACATTGCTGGGGAAAAGTTGAGAGTGGCAGATTTGTTTCTCCCGATGCTAAATCCCTACCGTTTTGATATGATTCCGGGAGTGCTTCTTCAACGTCAGGCTTCAGGCTAGGATTTTCGTTGAGCAACTTGAGAATTTCCCGTCGTTGTACTCTAATTGTCGCTAACCAACTACGACTTCGTTGCTTTAATTGATATTCCCATTTGAGCAAATGTCCAATTAATATATTAAACACATTCCCAGCCTCCAGGCTGGGAACGAGGCGGCACAACACTTGGGGCTTTTCTTAGTGCCATTCTATCAGGTACAAAGGCTTTTTAATTACGAATTACGAATTAGAAAGTCAGCACACTGCGAATTGATTCACCTTTATGCATCAATTCAAAAGCATCATTAATTTGCTCAATTGGCATCACATGGGTAATCAAATCATCAATATTTATCTTACCTTGCATATACCAATCAACAATTTTCGGCACATCTGTACGTCCTCTAGCGCCACCGAATGCCGAACCTTTCCAAACGCGCCCAGTTACTAGTTGAAAAGGACGAGTACTGATTTCCTGTCCAGCACCAGCAACACCAATAACCACACTGACACCCCAACCTTTGTGGCAGCACTCTAATGCTTGACGCATAAGTTTGACATTACCAATACATTCAAAACTGTAATCAGCACCGCCTTTTGTTAAATCAACCAGATAGGGAACTAAATCACCCTCTACTTCCTGGGGATTAACAAAGTGTGTCATGCCAAACTTTTCTGCCAAAGCGCGTTTGCTGGGATTAATATCCACCCCGACAATCATATTTGCCCCTACCATCCGCGCCGCCTGGATGACATTTAAACCAATACCACCTAAGCCGAAAACTACAACATTTGCTCCTGGTTCCACCTTGGCAGTATTGATGACTGCACCAATACCAGTAGTCACACCACAGCCAATGTAACAAACCTTATCAAATGGGGCATCTTCCCGAATTTTTGCCAGGGCTATTTCCGGCAGCACCGTATAGTTGGCAAAAGTGGATGTACCCATGTAATGATGAATCATCTGCCCATCGAGACTAAAGCGACTGGTGCCATCGGGCATGACACCGCGTGCTTGAGTTAGGCGAATGGCTTGACAGAGATTAGTTTTGAAACTCAGACAATATTCACACTGGCGGCATTCGGGAGTGTAGAGGGGAATTACATGATCTCCTGGTTTGACGCTAGTAACACCAGCGCCTATCTCTACTACCACACCAGCGCCTTCATGTCCCAAAATTGCCGGAAACAAACCTTCGGGATCGTCACCAGATAAGGTAAAGGCATCGGTATGACAAACCCCACTGGCTCTAATTTCAACTAACACTTCGCCGGCTTTTGGCCCCGATAGTTGAACGGTTTCAATCGTCAACGGCTTACCTGCACTGTAAGCTACTGCTGCTTTAACTTGCAATGTCAGCCCTCCTATATAGTTTTTTAACGTTCTCAGGACTTACGCAAACAATAGTTAAAACCCTGATTTTTAGGTAGGAGCAATACCCTGCGGGAAGCTAAAGCTACATGAATTGCCCCAAAGGACGTGTAGTTTTGCGTAAGTCCTAGTTCTCTCCAATGCTGAAGCAGGGGATTATTTCAGTTAAACATATTGAGCGCATGCTAGACTTTTGTATCACTTGATCGTATTTATTCAGCGCGATCGCCCCGATAACGATAAATATTACTTTGTTAAGATATCATTCTCCAGCTAGATTAGTTAGAGACGGTAACAGCTGTTTTGGCAACGATGTAAACTTGATGTCAGCAGCAACCCTCAAATAATTTGTCCACCCCTCAATTCATATATTTTGTCACAGCTTATGAACCCTGCCCTAACTAAAATTGGCGCTCAAATGTCCAACCTGACTGGCGTAAGAGCAATCATGAAGGATATTATCGAAACATTACGAGCGGGTGCAGGGCAGCAGTTTATTAATTTGAGTGCTGGGAATCCGTTGATTTTGCCAGAGGTAGAGCAATTATGGCGGGATTGTACTGCACAGCTTTTGGCTAGTCCAGAATATGGTGAGGTAGTTTGTCGCTACGGCTCAAGTCAGGGCTATGCACCATTAATTGAAGCGATCGCTAATGATTTTAACAAACGCTACGGGTTAAACTTAAGCGATCGCAATATCCTGATCACGCCCGGTAGTCAAACCCTTTACTTCTACGCTGTGAATAGCTTCGGTGGCTACACTCCTAGCGGCGAGTTAAAACAAATCGTTTTGCCCTTGAGTCCTGACTACACAGGTTACGGCGGTATCAGCTTAGTTCCAAAAGCCCTAATCGCCTATAAACCGACTCTTGATATTGATGTAGCCGCCCACAGATTTAAATATCGCCCCGACTTCAGCCAACTATCGATTACAGAAAATACTGGTTGTGTCCTCTTCTCTCGCCCCTGTAATCCTACTGGTAACGTCCTCACAGATGATGAGGTGAAAAAAATTGCTGCCCTGGCTGCACCTTACAATGTACCCGTGTTAATTGACTCAGCTTATGCGCCTCCCTTCCCAGCATTGAACTTTACCGAAATGACACCAGTGTTTGGTGATAATATCTTACACTGCATGAGTTTATCGAAAGCGGGATTACCAGGAGAAAGGATTGGTATTGCCATTGGGGATGAAAAGTCGATTGAAGTGCTGGAGTGTTTTCAGTCAAATATGAGTCTCCATTCTTCACGTTACGGCCAAGCGATCGCCGCTTTTGCAATTAATTCTGGTGCTTTAGTAGAAATTTCTCATACTGTCATCCGTCCCTTTTACCAAAATAAGTTTACCGTTTTAGAAACCAGTTTAGAACAAGCGATGCCCAAGAATTTACCTTGGTTTCTCCATCGCGGTGAAGGAGCAATTTTTGCTTGGTTGTGGTTACAGGATTTACCTATTAGTGATTGGGAATTTTACCAACGAGTCAAGCAAGTAGGTGTGATTATTGTCCCTGGAAGTAGCTTTTTCCCCGGTTTACAGGAAGAATGGGCGCACAAGCACGAATGTTTCCGCATCAGCCTCACTGGCAGCGATGAGGAGATTGCCACAGCTATGCAACGTTTAGCAAAAGTGGCTGAAGAAGCTTATCAGCGTGCAGTTGTGAGTGCTTGATTTAGGGGGAGTTAGGAGAGACGCGATGAATCGCGTCTGTACAAGAGTAGGGACGCGATTCATCGCGTCTGTTATAAGAATTCTTTCCCCAATGCCCAATGACAAATGACAAATGACAAATTAGATAATTGGCTAGAAATTGGTAAGATTGTTGCTCCTCAAGGATTGTCTGGGGAATTACGGGTTTATCCTGTATCTGACTTTCCCGAAAGATTTGAGGTGCCGGGAAAACGTTGGTTGTTGCGTTCAGGTGACACAGAACCACAACCAATCGAATTATTGACAGGACGTTATATTAGTAATAAAAATTTGTATGTGATTAAATTAGCTGGTGTGGTAAATTGCGATCAGGCTCTGGCGTTACGCGGTTGTAAGTTAATGGTGCCAGCAAGCGATCGCCCCCAATTAGGCGAAGATGAATATCATGTCTTAGATTTGATTGGCTTGGAAGTCTTTATGCAAGCATCTGGCGAACTCGTGGGGACGGTGGTAGATATCATCTCTGCTGGAAATGATTTGTTAGAAGTCAAGTTGGATAAATCATTTGCTACTAACAAAAAGCAAAAGACTGTTTTGATTCCATTTGTGCAAGCGATCGCACCAGTGGTAGACTTGCCATCTGGTCGCATTGAAATTACGCCACCGCCTGGGTTGTTGGAAATAAATGATTAGGTTATTACTTGATCTGCCTCTAGCTAGTTTCGCTGTACTAGATACTTCAAGGAAAAGCAACGCTTGAAGCATGAGAAAATTAGAGTACATACTCTATCTATTAATCTAAGAAATGTAGCAATGCCAGAAAAACCAACAGCAACTATTCACATGCGACTGCTGGAAATATTGTCCCAATTGCCTTTGTCTTGTCAAGAAGAAGTATTAAATTTTGCTATCTCTCTCCAGAAAAAAAAACTAATTCAGCATTGGGATGCTATTTCTGATGTTGAGGCTGCTGCACTGAAAACTGAATTTGCTGATGAAGATTTAGCTTTTGCAGAATCCGTTTTAACTGATTATCTCCCCCGGCTTCAGCAAGAGGACGCAGTTTGATGCGAGGAGATGTTTATTTAGCTGATTTGAATCCGAGTCGAGGTTCAGAGCAAGCAGGTATCCGACCAGTTATTATTGTTCAGCGAGATAGACTAGCTGAGTTTACAACAACATCACTAGTAGTTCCTTTAACCACTAATCTGCGACGCGCTCTTATTCCAGGAGGGACAATTGTCATACCTTCAGCTGAAGGCGGTTTAACGCAAGATTCAGTAGTGCTTTCTTATCAAATTGTTGTTATCGATAAACAGCGATTAATCAGGAAATTAGGAACTCTTTATTCTAATTATTTATTAATGTTAAAAGTTGTATTAGAGTACACTTTAGAACTAGATAATTATGATGAATAAAATTTAGATTTGTACTATTAATCAATAGCGATCGCTCTCCATTCTGTGCCCAGAGGCCAAGGAATTTAGTCACAAAGGCTGAGAAAATTCATCATGGGTAGATGGCCATCATCTGGAAAACAAGTAGAATTGCGTACTGATGAACCCGTGAAAATCTTTTTGGAATGGAGTGTCGATAATGACATTAGCAACGATTCCACAAACCAAGCCTTTAACAGATGAAGAATTACGTAAGATAAACGCCTACTGGCGTGCAGCTAATTATCTTTCGGTTGGGCAAATCTATCTACTCGACAATCCGCTACTAAAAGAACCGCTAAAGCTGGAACACGTCAAACCCAGGCTATTGGGGCACTGGGGAACTACACCAGGGTTGAACTTTATCTATGTTCACCTGAATCGGGTGATCAAAAAATATGACCTAAACACAATCTATATTGCCGGGCCTGGTCATGGAGGCCCCGGACTGGTAGCCAATACCTACTTAGAAGGCACTTACAGCCAGTATTATCACAACATCTCCCAGGATGCTGAGGGAATCCAGAAACTCTTCAAACAATTCTCTTTCCCCGGTGGTATTCCCAGCCACGTTGCACCGGAAACTCCTGGTTCGATCCACGAAGGCGGGGAACTTGGTTACGCCCTTGTCCACGCTTACGGTGCTGCTTTTGATAACCCTGACTTGATTGTTGCTGCTGTTGTCGGTGATGGGGAAGCTGAAACAGGTGCTTTAGCGACTAGCTGGCATTCCAACAAGTTTCTTAACCCTGTACATGATGGTGCTGTACTTCCGATCCTGCATCTGAATGGGTATAAAATTGCCAATCCAACAGTACTGGCACGGATCAGCCATGAGGAATTAGAAAGCTTATTTGTGGGCTACGGCTACAAGCCATACTTTGTCGAAGGTAATGATCCCGCAGATGTCCACCAGCAGATGGCGGCGACTCTAGATATAGCGATCGCCCAAATTCAAAGCATCCAAAGAGAAGCCCGTGTACATGGTTTCACCGAACGCCCCCAGTGGCCGATGATTGTCTTCAGAACCCCCAAAGGTTGGACAGGCCCCAAAGAAGTCGATGGCAAAAAAACCGAAGATTTTTGGCGATCGCACCAGGTTCCCTTAAGCAACATCGCCCAACAGCCAGAACACCTAAAAATCCTAGAAGATTGGATGAAGAGTTACAAACCAGAAGAACTCTTCGACAGCAACGGTAAACTGATTCCCGAACTAGCAGAACTGGCTCCCAAAGGTCATCGACGCATGGGTGACAATCCCCACGCCAACGGCGGTATTTTGCTCTGTGACCTGAATATGCCCGACTTTAAACAGTATGCGGTAAATGTTTCTCAACCAGGAAAGGCGATCGCGGAAGCTACCAAAGTTACCGGCAAATTCCTGCGCGATGTTATGCAAGTTAACCAAGAAAGTAGCAACTTCCGCATATTTGCCCCCGACGAATTGGCATCAAATCGTTTGGACGCCGTGTTGGAAGTCACAGATAGAACTTGGGTAGCCGAGATTTACCCTGAAGATGACCACCTTTCCCCCAACGGTCGGGTGATGGAAATTCTCAGCGAACATTGTTGCCAAGGATGGTTAGAAGGGTATCTCCTCACAGGGCGTCACGGGTTGTTTACTTGCTACGAGGCATTTATCCACATCATTGACTCGATGTTCAACCAACACGCCAAATGGTTAAAAACTACCTTAGATATTCCCTGGCGTAGACCGATCGCTTCCCTCAATTACCTACTCTCCTCCCACGTTTGGCGACAAGACAATAACGGCTTCTCGCACCAAGATCCCGGTTTTATCGACCATGTAATTAATAAGAAAGCAGATATCGTCCGCGTTTATTTGCCCCCCGATGCCAACACTCTGCTATCAGTAACAGACCATTGCTTGAGAAGCCGCAACTACGTGAATGTGATCATTGCCGGAAAGCAACCAGCATTGCAATATCTGAACATGGATGCTGCTATTAAGCACTGCACCAAAGGCATCGGTATTTGGGAATGGGCCAGCAACGACCAAAGCAGCGAACCAGATATAGTAATGGCTTGCGCTGGGGATATTCCCACCTTAGAAACCTTAGCGGCTGTAGACATCCTGCGCCAGCACTTTCCTGAGTTAAAGGTGCGGGTAGTGAACGTAGTCGATTTAATGACACTACAGCCAAAAAGCGAACATCCCCACGGTTTGAGCCAAAAAGACTTTGACACGATTTTCACCACAGACAAACCCATTCTCTTTGCCTTTCATGGCTATCCCTGGCTGATTCATCGCCTAACCTACCGTCAAACTAATCACGATAACTTACATGTGCGTGGCTACAAGGAAGAGGGAACCACCACCACCCCCTTTGATATGGTTGTTCTCAACGATCTCGATCGCTTCCATTTGGTAATTGATGTAATTGACCGCGTGCCCAAACTAGGATATAAGGCAGCTTATGTCAAACAGCAGTTGCAAGATAAGCTAATTGAACACAAACACTATATTGATAAGTACGGCGACGATATGCCGGAAATTCGTGACTGGAAGTGGCCGTATTAAGAGGAGATAAGGGACTGACAAACTGATTCTGGGGGGGTGTCTCGCCCTCATCCCCTAACCCCTTCTCCCAACTTGGGAGAAGGGGAACTAGAGAATTTGCTCCCCTCTCCCAAAATTGGGAGAGGGGCTGGGGGTGAGGGTCAAATCTCGAAAGTTTGCCAAGGCTAATTTCTACGTTACAGCTATTTTCAGGTAAATAGACCACGCGGTAGGGGCACAGCATGCTATGCCCCTACGACAGATGTGGTTCAAATACATGAAAACTGCTGTAAGTTGACACCAATGGCGACACGAGCGCCCTAGCCAAAGGCGGGCTTTCCAGCCTACCCCACAAGTAGTAGTAATTTATTTGTTGGAAATCCCTAAGGGGGGACAAGGAGAGTCTTTAATACTCGTGAATGAAGCTCGGAACTCCGTTAATGAGTCTTTGATACTCGTGAATGAAGCTCGGAACTCCGTTAACGAGTCTTTGATACTCGTGAATGAAGCTCGGAACTCCGTTAACGAGTCTTTAATACTCGTGAATGAAGCTCGGAACTCCGTTAACGAGTCTTTGATACTCGTGAACAAGCACAAAAACTCCACTCCCTTGCCCCCAATACTTCTCTACGAGAGGCTGCGCCAACGGCTTCTCTACGAGACGCTGTTCGCGTTCGCTCAGTACAAGTGCCCCATCAAGTACGTCCGGTGAGGTTGGCAATTACAGCCGCTAACTCACCGGGATTAACTGGCTTAGGGACGTGGAGTTGAAAACCTGCCAACAGGGCTTGCGTGCGATCTTCTGCCCTAGCATAGGCTGTCAGTGCTACTGCCGGAATCCGTCCCCCTTGCTCTGTTGGCAGCGCCCTGACTTTCCGAATTAGTGTGTAGCCGTCTTCTTGGGGCATACTAATGTCGCTTACCAGTACATGGGGGTGAAATTGTTGCAGGGCAAGCAGTGCTTCACAAACAGATGCAGCTGCTATAACTTGGGTGCCATACTTTCTCAGAATCGTCGCCAGCAAATGACGCGCCTCTGCCTCATCATCGACAATCAGCACCCGCAAGCCATCTAGCTTTGGTAGGTAATTCTTAGTCTCTTGGGCATCTACGACAGATGAAAGCTGCTCTGCTGTATTAGCCTCTGGATAAATGGCTTTCATTGGCAGATTCACAATGAATGTCGCCCCCTGTCCAATTCCTGGACTTTCGGCAAAGACTGTACCACCGTGTAATTCTACCAAGTGGCGGACGATCGCTAACCCTAATCCTAGTCCACCGTGCGATCGCGTGCTGGAACTGTCGGCTTGACGAAAGCGTTCAAATACATGGGAGAGGAATTCGGCAGCAATTCCCCCTCCCGTATCGCTAACCCGAATTTGGATGTAGGATTCAATGCGCTGCAATTGCACATCGACTCTTCCCCCCTTGGGTGTAAACTTGACGGCGTTGGAGAGCAAATTCCACACAACCTGTTGCAAGCGCTTGGCATCACCCATAATTAGCCCGACTTCCGGGTTGAATTGACACTTGATGCTAATCTCTTTGGCCTGGGCTGCTGGGCGGACAGTATCGATTGCTGCCTCTACAAGTGGTACAAGTTTTACCTGATGAATATTTAGATGGAGTGTGCCTCTAATAATCCGCGAGACATCTAGGATATCTTCGATCAGTTGAGTTAGGGATTTGCTGTTACGCTCAATTGTCTCTAGTGCGCGGACAGTAGTAGTCTCATTCAACTTGCGACTCCTAAGTAGCTGCGTCCAACCCATTATGGCGTTTAGGGGTGTGCGGAGTTCGTGGGAGAGTGTGGCGAGAAACTCATCTTTGATGCGGTTTGCAGTTTCGGCATCGGCGCGTGCTGCTTGTTCGCGCTCAAGCAATTGTTTGCATTTTTGCTCTGCTTGCTTGCGTTCTGTAATGTCGCGTTGAGTTCCCCAGGCTCTGACTAAAAGCCCATTTTCGACAATTCCCACTAGATTATTCAAAAAATATTTGGAATTACCTTGCTGATCTATTTCATGCGACTCTGCATCGATTAGTCGGTAGTTAGAACGGATAAAATTACGCAGGTATGCAATATTATCTGGATCGGAGGAAACGAGAAAGTCTCCTAGTCTGGCGCTGATAATTTCTTCGGCACAAGAAAAGCCATACATCTGCGCCATCACATTGTTGCATTCCGCTAAGTAAACATATTCATAAAAATGTTGAATTTGTTCATCTTCTGGACAGTCTGGCGAAATTGGTACTTCCAGTTCAATGCACCAAATAGCTTCTGAACTCTGCTCTAAAAAAGCGCGATAGCGTTCTTCGCTTTTGCAAAGGGCAAGCTCTAGTTGTTTGCGTTCGCTTAAATCAACTACAAAACTAATAATATCGTCTGGATTATTTTCTAATAAAGCAGAACTTAACAGGATGGGAGCGCGGCTGTGATCTTTGCGAATATATTCGTTCTCAAAAGGCTGACACACGCCTTTGGTTGTCAGTTCTGCGTTAGCGTTGGCGTTGGCGTTGGCGTTGGCGTTGGCGTTGGCGAAGCCTCTCGAAGAGAAGCTCACCGTTCGCGCAGCGTCTCCTAGAGAAGGTATCGCGCTGTTGTTAGCTTCAATATATTCTGGTGGGATCATCTCGCGCCATCTAACTTGCCCTGATCGCAAATCTTCTTGTGAATAACCTACCATTCCTAAAAAAGCATCATTAGCTTCTGCGATCGCTCCGTCCATTTTGGTTACAATTACCCCAATTATATTGGAATCTACCAACTTTCTAAACCTTGCTTCGCTCACCTGAAGATATTGTTTGGCAGTGCGTAACTCGGAATTTAGCAAGCTAATAAGTGTTGTCACCAGCACAAATAAACCTAACCGCAATATGTTGTCTAGACTCGCAACCAAGAGCGAAAACACAGGCTCTAAAAAAAAGTAGCTGATCGCTAAAGTAGACAAAGCAATAGCTAGCAACCCTGCTCCCATGCCACCATACCAGGAACTAACCGCCACGGCGCCAAAAAACAGTAGAAAAATAGTTGGTTCCAATAGTGGCTGTAGCAATAGGCTACCAACAGCCACTAGTGCCACAGCATAAGGCGCTAGCAGGGAACGTATTCCTTTCAATGTGGCTTCTCCTTTTATGCAGCTAGCTAAAGCATTACTCCCAAAATCAGCTAGAGAATGCTCTGGCCTAGCCCATGATAGACATCGCTCAACCCCTATTATGAGTGGAAAAATACACCTTTAAGCAGTTAATTGCTACGAATCTATCTAAAGTAGTAAAACTTAGTTATAGCAAAGCTTCAATAGCTGATAATCGTCGCTCTAATTATAGATATTCTCTTTTTTACTCTCTCTCAAATAGTAGATATTTTTTAGACTTTTAAATTGATTTGTTTTAGTATATAAGTCATCATTTTACCTTTACCTTTAACCTTAATTAAACCTCGTTTATCCAATAAGTATTTATCCTTTAAAAGCTGATAAGTTGTTTCACCAACCTGGATAGTACCTGCTATACCGTGTGATTCCATTCTACTAGCAAGATTGACTTTATCTCCCCAAAGATCGTAGGCAAACTTTTTCAGCCCAATTACCCCTGCTACTACTGATCCTTTACTAATCCCAACAAATGAGCGTGAATAGTTCTACTACCAGACCGATTTTAAAGGCGGATATCTTCTCTTCTAATTGTGAATTTGCCCAAAGAAAAAAAGCGATCAAAGTCAAGCCAGCTACTAGGATAATCTGCGCCTGTAATTGCAGCCGTTTCAGTTGAAAGCTCTGTCGCTGCTCTTTGTACGATTCGTCAAGGTTATTATCGGTTTGCCAATGGGACATTCCCTGACTAATCAGCGCATCTAGTTGGGTTTTGTCAGAATTATTTGGATGAATCATGCACTTTTTGCGTTATTAGTAATTAATGGACTAGTGAATGGGGCATCACGCATAGGGCATAGCGAATGGAAATAATTACCAATGCCCAATACTTCTCTACGAGAGGCTACGCCAACGACAATGCCCAATGCCCAATGCCCAATGCCCAATACTTCCACAACGCTCAGTACAAGTGCCCAATTTCCAAAATGGCTCGTACCCCTACATTAAATTTTGATCGTGGTACATTAATTTTGCATCCACCACCACGCGGTAAAGGTTGGATGGACTATGCGACGTGGGATGATCGAGTTGAAAAATTCCGCATTCCAGCAATTAGATACCGATCGCTAGTGGAAGCACTACAAGCGGAAGATGTCTATTTTATTGATGAGGCAAAGCAATTTTATCCTGTAGATTTGGTTCCCAGTCTGGAAATGGAACCATATCCCCACCAAACTGAGGCGCTAGCGGCTTGGAAACTGGCGGGTAGACAAGGGGTAGTTGTGCTTCCCACTGCGGCGGGAAAGACTTATTTGGCACAAATGGCGATGCAGTCAACGCCGCGCACGACGCTGATTGTGGTGCCAACTTTGGATTTAATGCATCAGTGGTATGCACACTTGGTAGCGGCTTTCCCCGATGCTGAGGTGGGATTGCTGGGAGGTGGTTCGCGGGATAGAACGGCTATTTTAGTTGCAACTTATGATAGTGCTGCAATTCACGCCGAAACGTTGGGGAATCAATATGCGTTGCTTGTTTTTGACGAATGTCATCATTTACCGACAGATTTTAATCGGGTGATTGCGGAATATGCGATCGCACCTTATCGCCTGGGACTCTCCGCTACACCAGAACGTACCGATGGTAAACACGCTGACTTAAATATCCTCATTGGTCAAGAAGTATATCGCAAACGCGCTGAGGATTTGGCGGGGAAGGCATTAGCAGAGCATGAAATTGTCCAAATTAAGGTAAAGTTATCGCAACTTGAGCGGGAAAGATACAATCAACTAATTCGAACTCGCAACGATTTTTTGAAGCAATCTAAGATTTCTTTGGGGAGTCTGCAAGGTTGGCAAATGTTCGTCCAAATGAGCGCGCGATCGCAATCTGGACGTAGAGCTATGTTAGCGCACCGGGAAGCGAAAGATATCGCTTTGGGTACTGATGGTAAATTGCGAATTCTGGGTGATTTATTGGCAGAACATTATCCGGCACGAATTTTGATTTTCACTGCGGATAATGCGACAGTTTATCGCATTTCTCAAGAGTTACTAATTCCGGCAATTACTCATCAAACTCCTGTGAAGGAACGCCATGAGATATTAACAAAGTTTCGAGAGGGTAAATTTAATACTTTGGTTGCTTCTCATGTGTTGAATGAAGGTGTTGATGTGCCTGCGGCTTCTGTGGCGATCATTTTATCAGGAACGGGTTCGGCTAGGGAGTATACTCAGCGATTGGGGAGGATTTTACGGAAGGGGAATATTGAGAATAAGCAGGCGATTTTATATGAGGTGGTGGCCGAGGATACGAGTGAGGAGGGGACTTCGGCTAGGCGAAGAGGGGAGAAGAGGAACGAACCGCCATCGCTTTTAGCGTCTCCCCTTGGGAGAAGCCGCCAAGGACACGAAGAGAAGAAGGAGAATAAAGGGAAGTTAGAGGTTGTATATGGGAGTGGGAAGGATAGGAGTTTGAAGGCTGCGGAACAGTTAGAAATTAATTATTCAACCGGAAGTTCAAAACTTGTACTGAGCGAAGTCGAAGTATCCAAAATCCAAAATTCAGCAGATGTTACCGACAGACTTACTGATGCATCGCCAAAACGGGGAGGAGATTATTCCGAAGAGACTGAAGATTGATCAGAAAACTTCGGAGTTGGCGATTGAGTTAATTAATTATTTTCAATCAGCAGTGGGGAAGACTCAAGGTGTGCTTGAGCGACAACTGACTGATTTTGAAGGCGATTCTACAGATTATCGGGTGAAGCGGGGATTAGCTTATATTCTCAAAAGCAGTTTTTGCACTTTTGAGGTGGTTAGTCCTCTGGAACCACAAATGTTAAGAGAACGGGTGTTTTCGCTAGCTGCAAAATCGATTTCAAGTCGGGAATCAACACAAGTTACTCTTGGTAAAGTTGCTGATGAGTTAACTCAAGAACTAGAACGGGAAGTTTTACTAGAACAAGTTCGGAATGGATTATATGCTGATTTATCTGAAAATAAGATTCTGACTGTGTTTGATGCACCAATAGCGCCAGATTTGTTAAATCGATATAACTTATCTCAGGTGCAGGGTGTATTTTATAAAGCCAGTCAACTTGTATTAAATGCTCACCGGAATGTTCCGGGTGAATATAAGTTGTTATTTCGCTATTTAAAGTTGTTTCAATTGATGGCTTATATTGAGGGTGATGCTGACCACGGGTTTACAATTACCATTGATGGTCCGACGAGTTTGTTTAATCCTAGTACGCGGTATGGGTTAGCGATCGCAAAACTTATTCCGGCTTTACTTCACGTTACTAGATGGAGTCTTTCTTCAATTCTCCAAACCCGCGACGCTTATACAAATACTTGGAAAACTGGACGTTTTACTCTCAATTCTGAATGTGGTTTGGTATCCCACTATCCACCAGGGAAGCCCTACGATAGTATGCTAGAAGCATCCTTTGCTGATAAGTGGGATGCGTTGAAAAGCGGTTGGGCGTTAGAGCGAGAAGTTGATTTAATACCAATTCCTGGTAGTGTGATGATTCCCGATTTCCGCTTAGTTCATCCTGATGGACGCACCTTTTTATTAGAAATTGTTGGTTATTGGCGACCTGAATATTTACAAAAGAAGTTTTCTCAGGTGCGGCGGGCTGGACGTGACGATTTGATTTTGGCAATTTCCGAGCGACTGAATTTAGAAAAGGCGGGAGTAAAATTAAATGATGTCCCCGCCAGAATTGTTTGGTTTAAAGATAAGTTATTGCCGAAAGCTGTATTAGCTGTAATGGATTGAACAAGGATAAATCAGATGAAAACTATAGAAACAATTGCCACACTTACCAAAGATGGTAAAATTACAGCGCAGTTACCATTGGATATTCCAGAAGGTGAGCATCAGGTGGTAATAGTAATTAATGAGAAGCCTTTAGTAGAGAAAGTAGAGAGTAAGGAAAAGCGTCCTCCTCTAAACTTTCCTGTGCATAATTGTGGACTTTGGCCTGAAAATCTTTCTTTAAGACGTGAGGATATGTATGACGATTGGGGACGGTGATCCTGTTTTTATAGACACGAACATCTTGGTGTATGCAAATGTGTCCGAATATCCCTTTGACCAAGCAGTGATGCATTAATCGAATAGAAATACTATGAAAACTATAAAAACAATTGCCACAGTTACCAAAGATGGTAAGATTACAGCGCACTTACCACTAAATATTCCAGAGGGTGAGCATGAGGTGGTAATAGTAATTGATGAGAAGTCTTTGGCACAGAAACAAGAGAAGAAAGAAAAGAAAGCGCCTCTCAAATTTTCCGCCTATCCTGTAGGATTAGTTTCGGAAAGTTTAACTTTCCGCAGAGAAGACCTTTATGCAAACGACTAATAACCCTGTATTCATCGATACGAATATTTTAGTTTATGCAAATTTAGCCTTGTCGCCATTTCATGTACAAGCGACAGAACGACTGCAAGTACTTGCAGAACAAGGTATTGATTTATGGATTAGTCGCCAAACTTTGAGAGAATATTTGGCAGCAATGACAAGACAGACCGACTTAACGGGGAACATTCCTATTACATCTTTAGTGGCAGATGTACGGTATTTTGCTAGTTATTTTCGCTTGGTTGAAGATAACTTACTGGTGACAGAAAGGCTACTGTCACTCATGGAGGAAATTCCTAGCGGTGGTAAACAAGTTCATGATGCAAATATTGTCGCCACGATGCTAGTTTATGGCATTCCTCAGTTACTCACTCACAACATAGGTGATTTTGCAAGATTTTCTGGGTTAATTACTGTTTTGTCGTTACAAGGTTAGATTGCTTGTTGTTATATCATGTCAGCTTGATTGCTTATTAAACCCGAAGAACCCCACCCCCGCCAAAGCTATGCTTTGTCTCCCCTCCCGAAGAGCGGGGAGGGGCTGGGGGTGGGGTGTATTGACTGTGGTTAGCAAGCCCTAATTATGCGGACATGATATTACTACTCATAAAAATTTACTTCACGTTACGAAATGCAGTCTTTCGGTAATTGTGCAATCCCACTGACTAACCCCAAATACTTTTGCGTTCCCAAAACTGGGCGACTCTTTTTTCCCACTCTTCCCAGTAATCTTTGATAACTGCTGATTCAAACCAAAATACCTCTGCTGGCATTTCTGGAATCGCTACTACCAAGAGAGCGTGTTTTAGCTGAATGCCATAATCTTGATAATACTCGTTAGCTGCTCCTATGTATGCCGTAAGTTGCAGTGGATGTTCATATAAATGCTCAATTGAGCCTTTAGGTTTGTCTGCTGTTTTCCACTCGCAAATACAGGGAATACCTTGATAGCTGGCAATGCAATCAACTTTGCCAGAATAACCCAAATTATGATGAAAAACAGAGCCTTCGACGAGTCTAACTGTGTCGATTTGTTGTAAAACTGGCTTGATACTCTCCCAATAAGGGCGACTCGCTTCAGGACAAACAGGGTTTTGACCAAGGAGGTAGCGCTCAATTTGTTTGTGTGTTTGGGTTCCTCGACGACTAGCAGTTGTAGTAATGCGGGTAGCTTCTTGTGTACCAACACGCGCTTTCCAGTTTAATAATCTGTCTCGGTCTGCTTGTGATTTGGTGGCATTAAGTATTGTAGTAACGCTGGGAAAGTGATTTCCCTTGGCATCTACATAATATTGTTTACCATTTTCTCTCTTGGCTGTGGCATTAATACGTGGTAGCAGTTGGGTATTATGCATCAGTTGGTGTGTTGACTTTAATATGTGTGATATATTTCCGAAATAAATAAAACTGCATTTGTATCTTCCGGTGGGATGTTGTATCTTATTACTAAATTATGGAACCTGTAACGCTGACCGCAGTTGGAACAGCGATCGCTACTATAGTTTTAACTAAAGCTCTAGAAAAAACTGGCGAAAAGCTTGGGGAAGCTGCATTAGACAAAAGTCGTGAGTTAATCGAACAGCTACATAATAAAAATAAGTTGCCCGTGTTAGCGAATGCAACACAGCAGCCGTTAGATTATGGCAAAGCACTGCTGGAGTTGAAAGCAGTAGCAGATGCAGATACCGAAATTGCTCAATCAGTGCGAGAAGTGGAAGCAGCCGCAAATGCTGACCCCCAAGTAGCGCCGAAAGTCCAGGCGCTAGCGAATGACCTAAACTCGCAACCAGCAGGCGTTATCAATTCTACAAAGTTAGCTGACTCTATTAAAAACGTCTTTCAGGGAAATACTTTCACTGGTACTAATAACTTCTGACTGTACCCGCCTGAAGGGGAACAGGTAAAGTTAAATCCCTCTACTGAAACACCGCAAAATTTACCCCTGAGTGGGGTGGTGGAGTTTATTGGACGTGAGGCAGAATTGCAAAACCTCCACCAGATGTTGCAGGAAAATAATCAGGTGGTAATTGCAGCGATCGCTGGCATGGGTGGACTGGGTAAAACAGAACTTGCCTTACAATATGCCATCGCTCACCGTGAAATTTACAAGGGTGGAATTTGCTGGTTGTTGGCAAAGGCTGGAGATGTGGGTATTCAAGTTGTGCAGTTTGCCAGAACGCAGCTTGACTTAAACCCGCCAGAGGATTTGGATTTACTCGCCCAAGTGCAATACTGCTTTCGGCTTTGGCGCGAAGGTAATGTGCTGCTAGTATTAGACGATGTTGGAGAATATCAACAAGTTAAGCCTTACCTGCCCTCGTCATCTTCTCGGTTTAAAGTGTTGATTACCACGCGCCAACACTTAGGAGCATCTATAAAGGTATTATCTCTAGATGTATTGCAACCAAAAGCAGCGCTAGAGTTATTAAAGTCATTTTTTAAAGAAACACCACAGCGAATTGAGCAAGAATTGGCTGTTGCAAATCAGTTGTGTGAATGGTTGGGATATTTGCCTTTGGGTTTGGAATTAGTCGGGCGATATTTGGCGCGAAAACAGGATTTATCTTTCACAGAAATGTTGCGGCGGTTGGAGAAAAAGCGACTAGAACAACCCGCCCTTGTTAAACCAGAAGCCGATATGACAGCACAAGGAGGTGTATTAGCAGCCTTTGAATTGAGTTGGCAAGAATTAGAAGACAGCGATAAGCAGCTTGGCTGTTTGCTGAGTTTATTTGCCGCCGCACCTATATCTTGGAAGTTGGTGGAACAGTGTTTACCAGAGAAAGACGAGGAAGAGTTAGAGGAAATTAGAGATGATACTTTGCTGAAACTGCATTTGCTACAGCGCAAAGGTGAGGGAATTTACCAACTGCATCCACTGCTGAGGGAGTTTTTTCAATATAAGCTTACAGGTTTAGAGCAAGCAGAAGAATTAAAGCGATCGCTTTGTCGGGTAATGGTAGCAGTCGCCAAGAAAATTCCTCAAAATCCTATGCGTGAGAGCATAATGGTTTTTTCCCCCGCTATCCCTCACATAGCGGATGTTGGCAAGAATCTAACTGAATATCTCACGGATGAGGAGCTTACTTCGCCTTTCATAGGTTTAGGTCGATTTTACGTGGGTCAGGCATTTTATGACCAAGTTACACTTTGGCTTGAGCAGTGCCTAACCTTGACTCTAAATCGTTTTGATTCTGAGCATCCCACTGTTGCCACGTCCCTCGAAAACTTGGGGTTAACTTATTTCTCTCAAGGTAGTTATACAAAAGCCGAACAACTTTTGTTGCAAGCATTGGAAATCAGACAGCGCCAGTTCGGAGAACAGTATCATCCGCAAGTAGCATATAACCTTAATGCTTTGGGAATGACCTACTGCGCTCAAAGGCGTTACAAAGAAGCTGAATTGTTTTATTTTGAAGCTTTGAAATTCTGGTTACGTCACTTCGGAGAGCAGCATCTTGATATCGCTCTTAGCCTGAATAATATAGCTCATCTTTACTATTGTCAGGAGCGTTATAACAAAGCGGAACCCTTTTTTGTACAAGCCTTGGAGCTAAGGCGGTTCTTGCTACCAGAACAGCATCCTGATGTGGCACAAAGCCTTAATAATCTGGCAGCAGTATACTTTTATCAAGGTCGCTATCAAGAAGCAGAACCGTTATATGTGCAAGCCTTGAATCTGCTTAAAGACTTGCTACCAGAACAGCATCCTAATATAGCACAAAGCCTTAATAATCTGGCTAGACTGTATCAATCTCAAAGTCGCTACAAAGAAGCAGAACCGTTGTATGTACAAGCCTTCGAGATTTACAAGCGCACCTTAGAGTCAGAGCATCCTCAGACAATCATCTGTTGGAACAATTACATAATGTTTTTGAGGCAGGCAATTCTTGATGGTCGTGCCAATTTGGATCTATTGAGAGATGATCCTTTAGGTCAGGTGATCTTGGAGGCAATTCAAGCAGAGCGCGAGCAATCAAAGGATTAGGAGTAAGCTAATCGGCATTTAAATTGCAACATAGTCACTATTACCCTTGTTTTTTATTTTTCG
>NZ_JABXKJ010000054.1 GCF_017115085.1 Nostoc sp. NMS7
CAAGCTTTTGGCTTAGAACTCATCCCTATTTCCAACGCTATGGAATGTGTTTCTTAGGAGTTTATCCCTATTTTCCGGGCTGAAGTCCTGACTACAAAACTTTATAACTCTTGTGGAGTCACCACTAATGCAATCAGTAAACAAACTGCCGCGATGGTTAACTATAGGATTGGCATTTCCCATTGCCATTCTCAACGGCTGGCTATTGCTCCAAGTTGTACAGTATTTTCAACCGTTGGTGAATATTATTGCCGCCGCCATCTTACTGGCTTTTGTCTTAAACTATCCAATCCAGTTTCTCCAGGAACAAGGAGTAAAACACAACCTAGCTATCGGAGGAGTGTTGCTTTTGACTGTGGTGGTTTTAGGAGCTTTAGGCATCACCTTGGTTCCCCTGATTATCCAACAGCTCGTAGAGCTAGCTAATATTTTGCCCAGTTGGATTGATTCTGGTACTGTGCAGCTGCAAGCTTTCCAGGATTGGGCGTTAAGTCAACAACAGCTTCCGATTAATTTAAGTGGTTTATTTACCCAAGTTCTAGAACGATTATCTAACCAACTTCAGTCTTTCACTGGTAGAATTCTTGGTTTTGCTGTTGATACCATTGGTATTGTCCTCAACGTGCTGCTGACGGTAGTACTGACGATTTATTTAATATTAAACGGCGAACGTCTTTGGGACGGAATTTTTCTGTGGTTTCCCCTTAACATTGGATCAAAAGTACGGGAATTACTGCGAGAGGATTTCCACAATTACTTCATCGGCCAAGCAACATTGGGAGCTGTGTTAGGGGTGACAATTACATTGGCGTTTTTGGCGCTGCAAGTTCCGTTGGCTCTACTTTTTGGCATCGGTATTGGTTTGTTTTCTCTCTTCCCCTTTGGTACGGGGGTAGGTATAGCTATAGTAAGTTTGTTGGTAGCATTGCAAAACTTTTGGTTAGGAGTTGAAGTCTTAGGTGTAGCTGTTGCAATCGACCAAGTTAATTCTAATTTTGTTGCACCTCGAATTCTTGGTAATTTGACTGGTCTAAATCCCGTTTGGGTAGTGATATCTTTGCTGTTAGGGGCAAAGTTGGGAGGAGTGCTGGGTTTGTTAATTGCGATCCCTATTGCCAGTTTTATCAAGGACATAACAGATAGCTGGCGGGCTGGAGAGTTTAAGAAGCTAGATGATATCGAGTCAGAACCTGTTACGGTCATTAGTGAGAAAGCAGGAACTTATAGTTAAAGTTCAATATGTAAGTGAAGGAAAACGCTTATTGCTGGTTTTTCGGAACTTGTTAAGAATTAAGTTGCAGTGGAATTTTAATAATAAACTCAGTCCCTTTGCCAACGGTTGCTATGCATTGCAGTTGACCACTGTGTTTTTCCACAACAATTTGATAGCTGATAGATAGACCTAATCCAGTTCCTTTACCAACGGGTTTAGTGGTAAAAAATGGATCAAACAATTGCTTTTGGACACTCTCTGGAATTCCTGGCCCTTATCGGAAATGCGAATAATTACTTGCTTGTCATCAGTGAGTTCAGTATGAATGCAAATTTTTGCTTTATCCCTTACCCATGACGGATGACTAATGACCCTTACGGGTGATGCCTCCGGCACGCCAAGGCGAACGCCAGTCACATCATGGGGGAAACCCCCAGACGCTCGATGACTCGCTAACGCTGCGCTATCGCTTTTAGCGTCTCCCTTTGGGAGAAGACCGTGCTGGCTCACTAATGACTCTTGTATCGTATCAATAGCATTCCCCAAAATATTCATAAATACCTGATTGAGTAACCCAGCGTAGCACTCAACTTGAGGAAGTTCACCGTATTCCTTAATTATGTTTATGCTTTCACCGATTTGGTGATTTTGAAGACGACTTTGTAAAATTACCAAAGTACTATCAATACCTTCATGGATATCAACTAATTTTTTGTCAGATTCATCAAGACGGGAAAAATTTCGTAAGGAAAGAATGAATTTCTGGTAACATCCTGAATATCCATCTCGATAATTTAAAAATTCATCAATCGTTACATACTTATCTTTCCCAGATTGCTACCCAAAATTCACAGTGTAGATGTGAGAATATAAAGTATTTTAGCAACTCCAATATTTTAACGGTTTTTTAACCATTAGATAATCTAACTTTTACTTATTGTAATAACAGAATGTGCTAAATACTTATCCTGTAATACTTCTTAAGCTTGCCATTATTTAGCATGGAATCTAATCACTCATTGAAGCTAAACCGCCGCCAGTTTTTGCTGCGTTCAACTATCACCGCAGGTGGGATTATTGCCACAAATCTTGGAGCAAAATCACAAGTTTTTGCTCAAGCAGCTGGAATTATCACCTCTGATAAAATGCGTCCTGGTATACCTTATGGTGTAGCTAGCGGAGATATCTGCAACGATAGCATTGTCATTTGGAGTCGGAGCGATCGCCCTGCCAAAATGATCGTAGAATATTCTACCAGCGAATCTTTTAAAAATGTGCAGCGAGTTGTGGGGCCTAATGCTTTAAAAAATAGCGACTTTACAGCCCGACTTTATCTGAGGAATTTACCACCAGACCAAAAATTATTTTATCGGGTAATCTTCCAAGATTTAGATTATCAAGGCATCTACAGCGTTCCTGTTCATGGCACTTTCCGAACTCCCTCCAAATCTGGGCGAGATGTATTCTTTGTTTGGGGTGGAGACACTGCTGGTCAGGGATGGGGGATTAATCCTGATTTCGGTGGGATGAAAATTTATGAAACTATGCGTCAACTTAATCCCGACTTTTTCATCCATTCTGGCGATAATATTTATGCTGATGGCGTGATTTCAGCAGAAGTAACTTTAGACGACGGCACTATTTGGAAAAACATCACTACACCCGAAAAATCCAAAGTAGCAGAGACTCTCACAGAATTTCGTGGCAACTATATTTACAATTTGCTAGATGAAAACATCAAGCGTTTCAATGCTGAAGTTCCCATATTGGCACAGTGGGACGACCACGAAACAAGGAACAACTGGTATCCTGGGCAAATTATCCTCAACGATGACCGTTATACAGTTAAGGATGTTAACTTGTTAGCCGAAAGGTCAAGACAAGCGTTTTTAGAATATCTGCCTATTGGATATACAACCGATAATCCAGACAAAACGAGAATTTATCGCTCCTTTAAGCATGGGCCATTACTAGACATTTTCATGCTGGATGAGCGCACCTATCGGGGACCAAATAGCCCCAATAATCAGCCCGTACCAAGTCAAAAAACAGATTTTTTGAGCAAAGAACAAGTGCAATGGTTGAAAAAGCAATTGCTATCATCAAAAGCAACATGGAAAGTGATTGCTAGTGATATGCCTTTGGGATTGATAGTTACAGACGGTACTACGGACTTTGAAGCTTGGGCTAACGGAAATGGCCCAACTTTAGGAAGAGAACTAGAACTTGCCGATTTACTACGATTTATCAAAAACAAGAACATCAAGAATGTTGTTTGGTTAACTGCTGATGTACATTACGCAGCAGCCCATTATTACGACCCCGCGAAAGCGCAGTTCAGAGACTTCAAGCCTTTTTGGGAGTTTGTCGCCGGGCCTCTTAACTCTGGCACATTTGGACCAAACGAATTGGATAATACCTTTGGGCCACAATTAATATTTCAAAGTCTTCCTCCAGGTACAAAAGCAAATCGACCCCCAAGTGAAGGTTTGCAATTCTTTGGAGGAGTCAAGATTGATGCTAATACAAAGGTGATGACGGTAACACTACGTAATTTGGTAGGGAAAACTCTTTACAGTGTAGATTTGCCGCCAGAAGCTTAAATCTCTAAAAGCGCAGTGAAATTTAGCCAGTTAGATAGAGTAATTAGGCAATTTTTTACTTTATCTGCTGGCTTTGTTGTTTTTACTGAGATTTTGAAGGATGAAAAACCTTGTGCGATCGCCACTATTAGGAGCTAAATTTAAGTAGGTAGAGTTTTGGAGTTGATCATGCTTAAACAACTCATTCTTGAAAATTGGAAAAGTTTCCGTTATGCTGAGCTTCCACTTGACCCGTTAACTGTTCTGATTGGTACAAATGCGAGTGGGAAGTCTAATGTAGTTGAGGCTTTGGAATTTTTACAAAGAATTGCTAGAGGTGAAAATATTGAAGCAGCTTTAGCAGGAGATAAAAGACTTACTTCTATTCGAGGTGGGATAGAGTGGGCAGCACTTCAAAATGAAACTCAGTTTACCTTAAAGGTATTAGTTAATGGTGAAGAAGAGAATATTGATTATTTGTATGTGATTAAAATTCAAACACTACCTGTAATCAAAGTTCTTGAAGAATATATTGAATGCAAAAAAATAAATGGAAGTGAAAATAATAACGTTAAAAGATACACTATCAAAAATTCTGATTTTAATAGCATTAGTAGCTTGAGATATCTATATTCTGATATTAAAGATATCAGTCGGGAAAATTTGATACCAGACATGGTACACGCAGACAGAAATGCATTTATAACAAATCCCAATTTGCTAGAAGAAATTTTAGATAAAAAAGACAATTATCAAGATATTGCTAATGAATATTTGATTTTAAAAAATAAAGCTAAAAGATATATTATTGCAAGCCTCGAAAATACCTTAGTGCTTAATCCCATACCTTCTAAAATGCGAGACTACTCACGTCTTTCTGACGTTATTGAAAATGATGCATCTAATATTGCGGGTGTGCTAGCAACATTACCTTATGACCATAAAGTTGAGGTGGAATCAACGCTATCTACATACATCAAAGATTTACCAGAAGGTGATATTCAAAAAGTATGGGCAGAAAAAGTTGGTAGATTTGGCACTGATGCCATGCTTTACTGTCAAGAAGAATGGAAACCAGGTCATATTACAGAGATTGATGCAAGAACTATGTCTGATGGAACTCTCCGTTTTCTAGCAATTCTTACAGCACTACTCACTAGACCAGAAGGTAGTCAACTGGTAATTGAAGAAATAGATAATGGTCTTCATCCCTCGCGTGCAGAATTACTAGTTAAAATACTACGAGAGATTGGCAGAAAAAGAAAAATTGATATTTTACTTACTACCCATAACCCAGCTTTACTTGATGCTTTAGGCCTAGAAATAGTTCCTTTTGTGGTTGTTGCACACCGCGATTCTGAAACTGGAGAAAGCAAACTTACTCTTTTAGAAGATATTGAAAATCCTCCTCTTTTGCTAGCATCAGGAACTTTGGGCAGATTAGCAACTAAAGGAGCAATTGAAAAGAGCCTTTCTGATAAAAAGTAAAGTGAAATATGAGAAAGGTTCTGATTATTGACACATCAATACTCTGCGTCTACTTGGGTGTTCCTGGTAAAGAGACTTGTGGCTCTGATAATGATAAATGGGATCAAAAAAGAGTTAAAGCCCGTTTTCAAGCAGAAGAAAGACAAAAAGCAAAGTTTATACTACCATTAGCAACAATTATAGAAACTGGTAATCACATTGCACAAGCTAAGTCTAGACGATATGAAATTGCTCAAGCTTTCGCTGATATTTTAGTGAAAGTAGCGGATGGATTGATACCTTGGGGAGTTTTTGAAACTCAAGTGGGTGAACTTTGGAATTCAGAACAATTAAAACAGTTGGCTATGGAATGGCTGACTCTAGCATCTAGAAGGATTTCCATCGGAGATGCGACAATTAAGACTGTAGCTGAATATTACGCTAAAACCAGTAGCACATTCCAAGTAGAAATTTTTATCGGCGATGGGGGACTGAAGGCTTATGAACCAGCTACCCCAGCACCTAAACGCCGAAGCGATCGCACCAAGTAAAATATCCTTAACCAACGTTTAACTCTTCCGTAAATCAGTTATTGCTTCTAAAGTTATTTGCTTAATTGCCTCTAAATCAAGCGGTGGTGTTTCACTTTCCATTCCCAACCACAAAAGATATTCAATATTTCCAGCAGGGCCAGTAATCGGCGACCAAGTTAAGCCTTTGTATTTCCATCCTAATTCCTGGGCTGCTTGCAACACCTGGAAAATGGCATCAGCTTGGTCATTTGGATCACGCACAACCCCTTTTTTACCCACACGCGATCTGCCGACTTCAAACTGTGGCTTGACTAACAGCACAGCTTCCCGATTAGCTTGAGTTAATTGCCACAAAGCAGGCAGAATCTTGGTTAAAGAAATAAATGATACATCGACCACTGCCAAATCAGGAATCGCGTCATCCTCGCTATATAACTCATCTGGTCGTAGTTGTCGTAAATTGGTGCGTTCCCGCAAAATCACCCGCGAATCATTTCGCAACCGCCAGTCAACTTGCCCATAACCGACATCAATACCGTAAACTTGTTTGGCTCCAGCTTGCAAGAGACAATCAGTAAAACCACCAGTAGAAATCCCACCATCTAAACAAATGCGCTCTGCTACGGGAATGGCAAATACTGACAAAGCTTTGGAGAGTTTTTCACCGCCTCTAGAAACAAAAGGCGATCGCACCTTAATATTTATTTGAGCCGAAATATCAACTTCTGTACCAGCTTTATCAACTAGCTGCTGATTAACAGTCACTTCCCCCGCCTGAATTAGCCGTTGTGCTAAGGCGCGAGAAGAACATAAATTTAACTCTACTAATAATGTATCGAGTCGCTGTTTAGCCAATTAACTAGACTCTCCTGGTAAAATTAAAGCCAAAGCACGATTGATAATTTCTTCGCGGTTAACCAGCTTTTCTAATTCTTCTAGCTCATAACGACCTTCTTCTACTTCAAGCGTTGCCTGATCAATGGCATTTAAATAAGCTTCTGCTAAAATTTCTAACAATTCTTCTGGCACGAGATAATAGGCTCCAGCTTTACGCCGCTTATTTTCGCGCTGAATTTCCCGAACCGAATTCCGAATTGAGACTTCCCAAGAGCGAGTCGTGCGATTTTCAGCTTGTTGTTTAATCAGATGCAACAGCAAAATCACTGCATAGCTACGAATCGTCTTGATTATGTCATTTCGGCTCATTTCTGTTAATTCTTCAACTATAATCAATGCCCCTTGAACATCGCCTTTCACAAGCAAGTCTTTCAAACTTAATAATTCTTCCATAATCAGCGCCTCAAATATCGGCAACTTCTATTGTGGCTCTATAAGATAAGCTAATGCGTTTCATCTATGAGCGATCGCATTCCTTAGTACAACATTTCATTAATTCATAGCAAATTCTCTGCGTCCCTCCGCGTTTCCCTCTGCGACGGCAGTCGCTTCAAGTCGGGAAACCCGCCCAACGCGCTGCCTCCCCTTTGCGTTTAAATTTCAACCCTCAATCGACCTCAGCAGCGAGGATTGGCAGCAACTCCAGAAACAAGATTTGACTTTCATCAGTGATGACGCAACCAGAGAAGAAGATATGCGTCGATTGCAGCGATACCGGGAAACAGGTGATGGTATCCCACATGAACAGGTGGCTGCGTGGTTGGCAAGTATCGGCACAGATAATGAGTTTCCATCGAGAAAATCGCCCTCTTTAAAACCCCATATTTTAATGTTTGAGGTTCTGAAGCTTGATTATATAAAGATAATTAAGATACAGCAAAATCCGTGTATTGCCGTAGTTCGGCTGGATGGAAACCCAAAACAATATCTTCACGCGGGATACTGGCTTCCAATAATGCTTCTGCTACTGGCTGGGAAGTACCATCATATTGAATCCACACTTTATCATTAATGATATCTATATGCACCACCGAACCATGTACACGCCGCACTCCATCCCAACCGACGTGTAACACTTCGTAATGGTCTCGTTCCGAGTCAATGACTGCTTCTGTCTCTATTTGACCGTTAGCAGGCTTATGACTAGCGTAGTCAAATATCAACTGACGAATAATTTCACGATACCGAGCTAGCTTATCCATCTGATAATCCTCTCTAGTTGCTCGTCAAAGACAATTAGGTTTATTCCTATGCTATTGAGAATTAGCTGACCAAAGCGTTCGGAAAATATACCTTCGTAAACTCGCTTGGGAACTGCTAAATAAAGTTGGCGTTTTGGTTGTAGTTCTTTAAGCACGCTGCGATAAATTTCATACTGTCCTACGGCTTCCTGGAGATCACTCACTGGAGAAGGACTGAGAAAACTTTTGATTTCAACAGCTATTTTTTCATTACCTCTCTCAGCAGCAATAGTAACTCTTTCTGCTCCAATATCTACGTAAAGCTCTCTACCTCCATAGGCGAGATATAAAGGATCATTGGTTATTGTCCAACCATCTGCTGTCAGTGCTTTAATAACTGCGGCGTGGTAGATATCTCTGGCAGGCATTAGTCGAAAATAGCTCCAAAAACATAGGTTTAATGGCGAAAACTTGGATAAACCCTTTTCAATGGGTGGTAGGATTCATAAAAAAGCGATCGCCCCATAAAATCAAAGTGCGATCGCTATATTTTATACTTGTTGTTGAATGACTAAATATCCTGTTCGCTCAACTCGCGTGTAATGTGATCAAATGGCTCATCCACAAAAGCAGTATTAACCACACCTGCGGCTGTCACTTGTTCCTTAATCAGATCCTTGAGAATCTGGATACCGCGAACCGTAGGGCCAATCGGCACTCCTAGAGAATTGTAAGTTTCTCGCAGCCCTTGCAGCACACGCTCATCTAATACATTTGTGTTCCCAGCAACCAGCGCATAGGTGGCGTAGCGCAGGTAGTAGTCCATATCCCGCAGACAAGCCGCATAACGACGAGTTGTATAGGAATTTCCACCAGGACGAATCAATTCTGGCAGTTCTTCAAATAACTTTAAACCAGCTTGCTTGACAAGTGCAGCTGCATTAGAATTTATCGCCGCCGCCGCTTGTACTCTTGCTGTACCACTGTCAAAGTAAGACTTGAGGCTATCGATCGCATTCCGGTCAAAATACTGACCAGCTAGGTCATAATTCTTAATTAAACTTGTTACTGCATCGCGCATTCCTTTTTCTCCCAATCCTTGCTATTTATGGTTTGATATTTATTTGGCTGCACTAATGCAGCAGTAAATTTTTGTGCTATTTAAAATAGATTTGGCACAAAAACAATTTATCCACTATTTAAGGATTTTATGCCAAAGTTGACCCCTGATGTCAGGAACTTTCCAGTTTTGTACAGATGATCGCCGAAAGGTTAATATAATTTGATAATCCAGATATCTGTAACGTAGACTACAAAATCTACCAATGTCTAGTATTTAAGATATTTCTGGTGTGTCACGGCTTGATTGAGATCAGCAGGGTTAGGATGCTTTGGAAGATTCTGGTATTACTTTAGAAAATTGGTAGAGAAGGAGTAACAATGACAACACCACAAGAAGTCTTGAAGAGAATTCAAGATGAAAAAATTCAACTGATTGATCTCAAATTCATCGATACAGTAGGGACTTGGCAGCACCTCACACTGTACCAAAACCAAATTGATGAGACTGCATTTACTGATGGCGTACCTTTTGACGGTTCCAGCATCCGGGGTTGGAAAGCGATCAACGAATCGGACATGACGATGGTACTCGACCCCAACACTGCTTGGATCGACCCATTCATGGAAGTCCCAACACTAAGTATAATTTGTAGCATCAAAGAACCCCGCACAGGCGAATGGTACAACCGTTGCCCACGCGTTATTGCCCAAAAAGCAATAGATTACCTGGTTTCCACTGGTCTTGGTGACACAGCCTTCTTTGGCCCGGAAGCTGAGTTCTTTATCTTTGACAGTGCTAGGTTTGCTCAAACCGCTAACGAAGGCTACTACTTCTTAGACTCCGAAGAAGGTGCTTGGAATTCTGGTAAAGCTGGTACAGATGAAAAACCCAACTTGGGTTACAAACCACGATTCAAAGAAGGTTACTTCCCAGTTTCGCCGACGGATTCTTTCCAAGATATTCGTACAGAAATGCTGTTGACGATGGCACAATTAGGTGTACCCATTGAAAAGCATCACCACGAAGTTGCTACTGGTGGTCAGTGCGAACTAGGTTTCCAGTTTGGGAAGTTGATCGAAGCGGCTGACTGGTTGATGATTTACAAATATGTCATCAAGAACGTTGCCAAGAAACACGGCAAAACCGTTACCTTCATGCCAAAACCGATTTTTGGCGATAACGGTTCTGGAATGCACTGTCACCAGTCCATCTGGAAAGACGGCAAACCTCTGTTTGCAGGTGATAAGTATGCTGGTTTGAGTGAAATGGCGTTGTACTACATTGGTGGTCTTCTCAAACACGCACCAGCGCTGTTGGCTATTACCAACCCCAGTACTAACTCATACAAGCGCCTAGTCCCTGGTTATGAAGCGCCAGTAAACTTGGCTTACTCCCAAGGGAACCGTTCTGCTTCTATCCGTATTCCTCTATCTGGCACTAATCCCAAAGCCAAGCGTTTAGAATTCCGTTGTCCAGATGCTACTTCTAACCCTTACTTGGCATTTGCTGCAATGCTTTGTGCTGGTATCGATGGCATCAAGAACAAAATCCATCCTGGTGAACCCTTAGATAAGAATATCTATGAACTCTCTCCAGAAGAACTTGCAAAGGTTCCTTCAACTCCAGGTTCTTTAGAATTGGCGTTGCAAGCACTGGAAAAAGATCACGCCTTCTTGACAGAATCAGGCGTTTTCACGGAAGATTTTATCGGAAATTGGATTGATTACAAACTCAGTAACGAAGTCAAGCAGTTGCAGCTCCGTCCTCATCCCTACGAGTTTTACCTCTACTACGATGCTTAATTAAGTACCGTATCTAACTAAAATCAGACTTACACAAAACTACACACTGTAGTAGGGGCAATTCATGTAGCTTTAGCTGACCGCAGGGTATTGTCCCTAAGAAGAAAATCAGAGTTTCGCCTATTGTTTGCGTAAGTCCTGTAAAAGTAAGAAGTTTTGCCACCCTAGAGTATAGGGTGGCTTTTTTTCCACAGTTGTCAGTTGAGACATTCACTCAAAAATCAACCTTAAAACTCTTGAAACTTAGCTCATGGAAGCATGACTAGACCCATAAATCATCCGAGCGCTAGCATCTACTTTCCCTTGAATGGGGTTCCAGTAGTAAGATGCTTCTTCAGGAAGACCAAGTTCTTGTGCAGCACGCATCAGCATTGATTGTTGACGATTCTTGACTTGCTGATGTTCACGCACCATTAACGCACGAGATTTATCTGCGATAGACATAACGATAGTCCTCTCTATTTTGGGAATATATAATTTTTTGTTTTCCTATTTACTAATGTAGCAAAAAATCTGTAACATAAGATACTTTTTACAAAAGTTTATATTTGCCTTTCCTGACAATATCAGCTATTTTTCTGCCAAAGCTGGAAAATTCTCTCCCAATCCACCTTTGATAACTAAAATCATCTGGTGTCAGATTTGTCTCACCTTAAAAAACATATCTTTCCCAAGACTGAACATTTATTCGTTATATTTATTTACACTTGATTTAATCTCAAGTGATTAATTTTTGTAACTTTTACTCTTTTTTCATTGACGCGACACAGATACAGCAGTTGCAAAAAACTAAGTTAAGATTAAATATAGATTTACAAAAATTTACATAATTTATGACAGTTAGCTACCCACGTAAATTTCAGAATGTTTTGGGTGCCAGAGAGATATTGAAACGGGTAGTATGCGATCGCGAAATCCATCTAATTACCCTCAACCGCTATCGCTACAGTGAACAACGCAGTTGCAAAGACCTGACTGAGGTAATTGAACAACTGAATGGACAGCCACCGGAACTGGTGCGGGATTTGTCTCATCACATCTCGGATGAAGCTCGTCATGCCATGTGGCTAACTGATTTGTTGATTGATCTGGGAAGTAATGTGGGAACTCCTCCTGGAATTTCCTATATTGATGAATTTGATCGGCTGCTCGACAAAGACACCTATGATCCAAAAGACAACCTAGAGGACAGTATAATTGCTGGTTTAGCAGCAATTAACATTACAGAAAAGCGGGGTTGTGAGTATTTCTCTGCTCACATTCACGCCCTCAAACAAGCGCCGCAGACAGCAGAAAACATCAAAATTCGGGAAACGATTGAAAAAATTCTCCCAGAGGAAGTGGGACACGTCCGGTGGGGTAATCGTTGGCTAGGAGAACTCGTGCGTAAGAGTCCAGAACATGGGCAAAAAGTAGAGCAAGCCAAGCGAAAATATACCGCAATTGAACAAGCGGCGTTTGAATCGGGAATGGATATTACTTTGGGTGCAGAACTGCGGCGAGTTGCCAAGCTGGTGGAAGTGGCAAATACCATGCCGGTTTGGCAACGTCCCCAATACCTGATGGAACGCTTACCCCAGACTTTGCTAGCGCCGGAGTTGCAATTTACTAGGATTCAGGTTGCACAAAAGGCTTGGCAGCGCGATCCACAGGCGTTTATGGAGAAGTTTGTGCCAATGTTCCTGAACGGCATCCAGGGAACAGAAATTAACCGCAAGAAAACAACATAGGACTTACGCTTTAAGTAAAATTCATCTAAAAAGGTCAGATGCAAAATTTTGCATCTGACCTTAGGTGTAGAATAATTAAGATCCTTCTTAATATTTATTTTGTCGGCAGCCATCTGCTGAATGTCTAAGAAGAAAACCTATTGGGAAATAAAGTGAAGTTGCCTGAAGACTGTTTCCTCAACAAGCAAAATGTCTGAATTAGATGTGCTTTACGATTAACTGAGAGCTTAAGTAACATCTATTTCTAGAGCCGTTGAGGATTGAGACGCAAAGCTTCCCAGCAATATGAGCAAGAGTTGTCTAGCTTTTGAGGAGTTGGTGATGCTGTTGATCAAGGCACTTAATTTGATTTGCGTTTTGATCGCCAGGATTGACGCCAACTATATATACAAAGCTTGCAGTTGAAATACTAAGCGATCGCTGAAGATTTTCGGGTGTCAACTGTATGTATCTCTGCCAGAAAAGCTGTGTAAAAGATGTTAGCACAACAGCCGGTTTTCTGGTACTTTGGTTATTTTGGGAAAAGAGGCATTACCCGACGGTAGTTAAACCACAGCATACATATTTCCGAATTTTTGCGTTACTTCTCTACGCCCACTACCGCGATGACGTGGCGCATCATCTGGATTTTGTTCAGATGCTGCCGAGAGCCACTGTTCCGAAGCAGGCGTGGAAGGCAGCCCATAGGATAAGTGATTGACCATTGTTTGGCAGTTATAAGCTAAGGGGCCCAACACCAGACTCGATACTAAAAGTGAAATGGCAGCACGCATAGAAGATGTCTATTTTGGAACTCTTCACTTCACTGATACTTAGCTTTTTGATTAATATCCGGACAATTCATCAAAAAGTATTCTGTTTTACTGAAAATAAACTCTTCTTACCCTTGGTTTAAATGTTCGACTAATAACCAATTAGCAAAGTGATTCTGATGACCCCACAATGTAACTAATTGTTCGTGGGGATAAGTGCGTAATTGCTGCTCGATATGCGATCGCAAAGTCACAAGCTGCCAATTTTGACCTTGATATGCGGCTGGTGCTGTGACTGTCAATCTGTATTCTTGCTGCGACAAGCGGTAGAAAATGCCTTTGAAACAGTTACTTTCCCGAATTAATGCCTTGGAGTCAGGGTACTCATTCCCCGATGGGCAAGGGCAATCGCCACTAACTGGATAGGCTTGTGGGTTATCTAAGTAATACAGTTGCCAGTGCCGCCAATCCGAATGATTGGGTGGAAGATTAAATAAAGGAATAATTAGCGCTTTTGAGCGATTATCTGACAATAAAGCTGTTTGCAGCGCCCTAACAGATAAATCCCTCGGTTGGCAGTTTAACTCAACACACATCGCTGCTGCCATCCCTGCTGCTTGACCAATGCCGATAACCACAGGTTGTAATCTGGTCGCGCCATTGGCAATGTGAGAGACAGAAATATTCTTTTCACAGACTAAGAAACCATCTGTTGTGGCTGGAATTAAACAACTGTAGGGAATTGTAAAGGGAGTCCCAGTCCAACGTCCTCCCCAACGGATAGATTTAGGTTGCAGTGGGAATTGAACACCAGGATAATGATGATCATTGGCGTAGTTACCAACTGCGATCGCTTCTCCTGTGGTCGCCGCTTTGCGATGCCTGCGGCGGGCTACGCCTACGCAAAAACTCGCATGATTAAATATAGATGCAACTCTACCTCCAGCAACGGGCAAAATATCCTGTTCTCGGACAGTAGTTAGCCCCACCAAGCGACGGCTTTCGCGGTAATAGGGATGCAGTGCAAAAGCTGTAGGAGTGTGAGGAAATAGTTTTTTTGCTAAACCATAGCGACGACCAAGCTGTTTTTGGATAAAATGGGCAAAATTTTGGCTGTGCCAGCGAGATTCTTGGATGAATTCACCTCTGGATAGCTCTGACTCTATCAGTCGGTCTACTCCTTGGCCGTAGTCGTTGCCACAGATTGGCCAATTAATCATAAATAGACCCCCAGGCAAGCGTCCATAATTTAAAAATGTTTCTGCTCCATAGCCATCCCAAGCACCTGTAAACTGCGATGGATTATAATTAGGGGCGGGCGGAATTTCTGGAGCAACGGCTTCACCAAAGTCTTGCATAATCACTACTGAAGTGGGCGCTTGCACAGGATATCTCTGGGTTAAAGAGTTAAAAGTCACTGGGGCGCTGGGTTCTCCCCACTCAGATTGCAATTCCCAGCCCCATCGGTAAGGTATCTCAGCTAAAGCCAATAAATCTCCTAATTCTGTGCCATCGAGAATAATTTTGGCTGTGACAGCAAAATCACCAAAGCGGACACCAGTAATAGAATCACCTTGTCGGTAAACATCTATTGGCACTTCCCCTGAAATCCAGTGCAGATTTGGCAATTCCTGCACCCAATCGGCAAAAATCTCTGCCCCAATCCGAGGATCGTAACTAAAAAAGCTTACCCAGCTGTTATCTAATCCTCCCGGTTGTCGTTGTCGCAATTCCTGCAAAAACGCCCCCCATAATCCCGTTTGAAAGGCTTCTAATTCGTTGCCATCGGGTACAGATACTCCTGCCGAAGTCAGCATCCCCCCCAACCAAGCAAATTCACTCACCAGAATCGTTTTGGCTCCTCGTCGCGCCGCTTGGATAGCAGCCGCAGTCCCTCCGGTTCCCCCACCGACAACTAAGACATCAGCTGTGTATGTCTGATTAACCATTGCTTAACCTCACTGGAGTTTCGACATATTCTCCCCAGATAGCTTGGCATCAGACAAGATAATTTATTTCAGGACTTACGCACTCAAAACCTGAAACTTCGATCCCCCCTAACCCCCCTTAAAAAGGGGGGGATTTTAAAAGCCCCCTTTTAAGGGGGTTGGGGAATCTCTTATGCGTAAGTCCTATATTTTTCGGATACTTGATAGATATAGGGTTATATGTAATTTCAGAATGACTTGTATTATTTAGTCTGACTCAAGAGAACTTTTTCTAAATGGATATGAATTAGTACAACTTGTATATACACCTAAAGATAGAGGTTATAACTAAATATTTGTATTTAAACTTAACATAAATCTAAACTCTATGGATTACTACTATTTAAGTAATATTAAAGTTTTATGTTGATTAATTGTTTGAAAAAGAATGAGAAATTAAGTGTAAATAAGGCTAGCCATGTCTCAAATGTTGAGATAGCACTGTTTATAGATCAAATCAAAAGTAATATCTGGCAATTTGGTATTCTATCTTGGCTTTTTGGAATAACCGATAGAGGCATAGCTGCATTTGCTGATGGTTATTTATCTGCTATAGAAATATCTCAGTTATTTACAGCCTCTTTCCTTTTTGTGAGTTGGCTATATCTCAAGCCGGAGGAAAGCTTCAATAGCAATGATTTAGTCCCCAGCCAATATCAAGAATATCTTGATCGTACTCAAGCTAACAAGCTTCAATTAAAAAAGCTCCACATGATTAGTCAGGAGTATATTTTACCGTTTCCTTATATTTGCCAAATCTACCATCTATTGAACTTAAAACATTTAGAAACAGTTCATCGGTTTAGCCTTACTAATCTTAAAATTCTGAATATTAGCCACTTTCAGACCACAAACAACGGTGGGATAATCAAATTTCAAACAATATTAGATTCGCCAGCTAATCCTCTGAGAATTTGGCGACAGCCGACTGTGGAAGTGGATTTAATCTTACATACTCCCTACACTATTGAACTGAGTATTCCAGTCTACAATCAGAAAAGAATATTTGTTATATTTTATGCTTTCCCCTTAAATGACTCAGAGCATCACCTATTTATAGATATTTATAGTGACCTAGAGTGGCCAAAGCCATTATTACAAATAATATTGCATTTTGCTTCTTGTTTGACACTCTTTGAAGATTTGCCCTATCTAAGTGCTTTGGCTGAGAAAAAGATAGAGCGTTTATTCAACTTAAATAGGACTTCAAATCATGAGAGTGCGTTGTTGTTTAAAAGATTCGTTGAGTTATATGGTTCGAGTGGGGAAACAACTAAATTACTTGAAGGAAGGGAAGAGAGACGCGATTAATCGCGGTCTGTACAGGAGTTGGGAATTTTAAACTCATAACTCTTGATTTTATTGAGTTAGGCGCGTGATAGTAAGGGAGCAGCAGCTAGTAAAGTTTTGGTATATGGGTGCTGAGGATTAGCAAAAATAGTTTTTGTTAAACCGAGTTCGACAATTTTACCGCCATTCATCACGGCAATACGATCGCACAAAAATCTCGCTAACCAAAGATCATGAGTGATGAACAGATAAGTTAACTCAAACTCTTGCTTTAATTGCAACATCAAATCCAGTACTTGCGACTGCACGCTAGCATCTAACATACTCACGGGTTCATCGCAAATGAGAAGTTTAGGGTGAGTAATCAAAGCACGAGCGATCGCAACTCGTTGCTGTTGTCCACCAGACAAATCTGATGGATAACGCTCATAATACACTTCTGCCGGTGTTAACCCAACTTTTTCTAGCATCCACAAAACCTGTTCTTTTGCCTTAGCAGCATTGGCAAGATTGTGGATAAATAAAGGGTCAGCGATACTTTCTCCCACTGTCATCGCTGGATTAAGACAAGCATGGGGATCTTGAAAAACCATTTGTATTTGTCGCCGTGAGGAGCGAATTTCTTGACGCGAGAGTTTAGTTAAATCCTGTCCTAAAAACTCAACTTTGCCACTAGTGGGAGGAATTAGTTGCAAAATTGTTCGTGATAGCGTACTTTTACCACAACCTGATTCCCCAACTAAGCCGAGAATTTCTCCTGGATAAAGATCCAGGTTAATACCATCTACGGCTTTAATTGTCTGCGCTTGTGTCTTAAACAGTCGTTCGATAAAATTAGGTTCTATGGTGTAATATTGCTTGAGTTCAGTGACACTCAAAATTGGGGATTGCTGATTAATAATCGGTAATTGCTTTTCTGCGTCATTGACAATTATCAATTCTCCATTATCTTTTACTGCTTGAATGTGTAAAGCTGCTTTTAAAAGCGATCGCGTGTATTCATGTTGAGGGTTTCTAAATACGGTTTCTGTAGAACCCATTTCGACTATCTTGCCGTTGTACATAACGCCAATGCGATCGCAATACTCAGCCACCATTGCTAAATCGTGAGAAATCAGCAACAATCCCATGTTTTCTTCACCACACAGGCGAGTTAATTCTTGCAATATCTGCGCGGAGACGGTGACATCTAAACTGGTGGTGGGTTCATCAGCAACAATCAACTTGGGGTTGAGGAGTAAAGCTAAGGCGATCGCAACTCGTTGCCGCATTCCACCGCTAAACTCATGAGGATACTGATTCCAGCGACTAGCGGGAATATTCACCTTTGCCAAAGTAGCAAGTGCTTTTTCTTTGGCTTGACGCGTTGATAATTCTGGTGAGTGCGCCTGAAGGGTTTCGATACAATGCTTACCAATCGTCATCAATGGATCGAGGCGTGTCATCGGATCTTGAAAAACTAAGGCGATCGCTTCTCCGCGAAACTTCTGCAACTGCTTAGGCATCAAGTCAAACACCGATTGTCCTTGAAATATCACCCGTCCCTCAACACGACTAGACGCTGGTAGTAAACGCATTACTGCCCGTCCAATGGTTGACTTCCCACAACCCGATTCTCCCACCAATCCCATTCTTTCACCTGGTTGCAAAGTGAAAGATACATCATCAACCGCCCAGCTTGCTTCTTCTCCACTCCGCCGAGGATAGGCAACTTGCAGATTTTCGATACAGAATAAGGCTTCACTCATAATTAGTTATCAGCCTGAGCTACCAGCTTTTATAATTTCAAATTTAAGATAGTCTATCAGATTCGTATTAGACCTTAGTTGGGTGAACATCTTTTATTGTCTTAGCGATCGCAACGAGATCCGCCAATGTTCTATCATACTAATTTATACCGCTTATCTCAAGTTTTATCCGTTCATCTAGGAGACGCGGAAGTTTGCCTACCTTTATGTCTAGTTAATTGAGATGGTAGCTGGATTTACGCCGTGCTGTACTAGGTGTTTAGCTGATTAATTCACCCATTTGTAGGAGGTAATTAACAAGTGAATAAGTGTACTTTGTTTATAATCCGACCAACACAAAATGGTTTTAAGCAGCATTCACGCAATAAATGTATCAATCATGCTAAACCTGATATTCACCGGATGTATAAAAATAAAACCCTTGGTGATTTCAACAGCTATTTTCCTGGCTTTACAGACTTCTGCCAATGCTCAACAATCATTACCTAGTTTGACTTCAACACAAGCTCAACATTTATCCCGTGACTTAGTTCCATATAATTCTCAAGACTTTTTTAGGCAAGGAAAAGATTCGATTGAGAGAGAAATTCAAATTCTTAGACAAAGGCAACTGCGCTCAATTAAACCTGTTCTTAAGATTGATTTAGTACCGCAGATAAAAAGACCACATACCCAGCAAAAATCCTAACATCTTATCTAACTAACAATCATCATTCTTCTATGAGACCTTATTAGGACTTACGCAAAATGACACGCCCTCCGGGGCAATTCATGTAGCTTTATCTTCCCGCAGGGTATTGCCCCTAAGAAGAAAATCCCGGTTTGGGCTATTGTTTGCGTAAGTGCTGCTTATAATTAAGCGATCGCTACCATCACAATCACTATACTGTGTTTCCTAACAGCAGAGTTCTTGTGTTTTCAATAAACTTTGCAACATAAGTTTACAATTTTAATCGTCTAGCAAACTCATCAACGCCTGAATTTCAACGTCTTGCACCTCTAATAATTGGCCCTGTAACTTTAGTAATTCATTCTGTAATCCTTCTGCTACATAGAGCATATTAGATTCTTGGGCAATTTTTAGCTGATTTTCTTTAATTTTGATTTGTTTAAGCAAGTTGTTTTCAACATGAGTTGAATTGTAATGTTGAGCAATCATAGCTTTACATTTTTTATTAATCTCTAGAGTGCAATTAAATTTACCACCTATGTATTATTCCACAGTTTTATGATTTTTTAAATATCTGGTGATTTAATCTTGATTACTCGTTGTGTTTACGGCTATGGTGCTTCTTCTTGTCTGAGTAGCTTAGTTTCTGTTTTTTAGGGTTTTTTAGGCATTGAACCGGACGCTCAATGCCATTTTGGTCTATTTTCACCGAGTCTTGTGGATATGTTAAACGTTTTTTTGTGAACAGTTATGAACTTAAAGTTTAATTCAAGAAACATTTTTACATTTGTAAAAGTTCTATCTACAATACTTATAACAAGCGCAATTGGATTAGAATCGTGGAATATTTATGCAGTAATAACTAATAGTAATCTACCAAGCAGCCTGAATCTAATTTTTTGGATTGAGCGTTTGGCGATGACGAGCCATTTTATCGAAAGTATTATAGCAGCTTTTTATGCAACCTCAAGAAAAAAGATGCCAATAAAGTATGCTATTTATACTTTTTTTGTAGGCACAATTGGGTTGTTAGAACTGTTCTCTCAAGAGAATGACTATTAAGGCTTCTCCGTCTTGAAGGTCTGAAATGTTGGGATTAGGTAGGTTGCGACGGTGGAATGGTACTTACTTAAGCAAAAGTTGCTGCCCAGATCCCCGACTTCTTCAAGAAGTCGGGGATCTAAATCCAGGCTGCTAATCAAAAGTCAGTTCTGGGGGTTTCCCGATGTCGGTTACAGGTAAATATGACAGGCAGAAGGGAGTATAGTTTGTATAGTTAGCTTTTTACTGAAATTTTAGTTTAGCACTAAGGAATTAAAAAATGTCCACTGATACTGACATCGTTACTTACGTTCAAGAAAGTGAATTTGATGCTGTTTTAACTGAAAGTGAAGAGAAAGTCGTTGTTGTTGACTTTACTGCTACTTGGTGTGGCCCCTGTCGCTTGATCAGTCCATTAATGGAGCAACTCGCCCAGGAATACAAAGGTCGCGCTAAAGTCGTTAAGATAGACGTTGACAGCAACAAGCCGATTTTCAAAAAATTCGGTCTTCGCAGTATTCCAGCAGTTTTAATTTTTAAAGATGGTGTTTTAGCTGAAACCATTGTGGGAGTTTCTCCTTACGAAGACTTCAGTAACGCTGTTCAGAAGCTTCTTTAGCTAATTCGTAATTACAGCTATTTTTCAGGTAAATAGACCACGCGGTAGGGGCACAGCATTGCTCATTGGTGTCAACTTAAGCTTGAAACAGCCTCTCTCATAGCTTTGTCACCCGCCTGGGAATGAATTCCAAGGCTAATAGCTCAAGTCTACTGAAGTAGACTAAGGATTTGGAGAGATATTTAGTCATCTTTAGATGACTTGAGCTATTAGCAAGGAACTTCAGTTCCTTGCGAGACATGGCTTTCACGTTAAGTTGACACGTATGAGCAATGCTGTGCCCCTACGACAGATGTGGTTCAAATACATGAAAACTTGATACACAATTATCAATTTTTAAACATTTACTTTTCGCCTGTAATGTGATTGCAGTAAACCACTAGGATATTGTTTTGAGTTAATCAGCTCCAATTTTTCTTCAGGGCTAGACGGTGGGAAAAGGCGTATACCACCACCTAAGATAATTGGAATAGTTGAAATAATATATTCATCAATTAAGCTGTGCTGAAGAAACGAATTAATTAATGCTCCGCCACCAACTAGCCAGATGTTTTCCAAGCCTTGAGCCTCTATATTTTCTAAGACGTGCTTCACTGTGTCCGAAACAAACACAACGTCTTCGCGGTCAGATTTGAGATGACGCTGGGTGAAAACGAAAGATTTTTTTTCTGGATATGGCCATTCATCAAAACTAAGTCCAATTTCATACGTCTTGCTGCCCAACACAATAGCATCAATCGATTCGTAGAAAGCAGTGTAACCGTAGTCTTCCCCTTCTATATCAAGGATTGATAGCCAATGAATTCCACCATCACTGCGAGTAATGTACCCATCGAAACTAGCTGCGATGTAAAGGATAACTTTCGTCATTGTGCTTCTGAATTTGGTAGTTTTCACTCAATTACTGGAAGTGCGATCGCAGGCTTATTTCTTCTCAAGTATTTTAGCCTCTGATGGTTATGCGATATTTTGATTAAACACATTACATCATAGCGATGTCTACGATGGTTACTGACTTGTGCCGAGCGCAGCCGAGGTAGCTTGCCGTACCACTTCGTGGAAGCAAGCTACGCGCAGCGTCTCGTAGAGAAGGGTCTCGTAGAGAAGTGCGGGCTACGCCGGAGCTCATCCGATTACTTAGATTTTTTGATTGTGCGATTTAAACCGACCGGCAATAAACTCTCGCTTAGATAAATGTTTTGTATCGCGTTTGGTGACTCGCTCTCGCCACATCTTGAAACTAGATTCTTTCATTTGGCGTCTCATTAGGGCAATTACCTGTTTCTCCAGCAGCCCAAACTGAGCCTCAATAGCATCAAAAGATGTTCTGTCTTCCCATGCCATTTCAATGATGCATTTGTAGTATCCGCTCAATAAGTTGCGGTAAGCAAAAATTATTAGCGATTGTTGAATCAAT
>NZ_JABXKJ010000081.1 GCF_017115085.1 Nostoc sp. NMS7
CCTGGTGGGATGTCCACAATCCGGGTTTTATGCTTACCTTTGGTGGTAGACTTGCGAAAAGTGATAGCACCAGATTTGATATCAGTCGTCTGGAGTGCTAACGCTTCTGATACGCGACAACCAGTGAAAAGGCAAATTCCAAACAAAGCGCGATCGCGTGGGGTAAGAAATCCCTCGCTGAATAATCGCCTCAGTTCGTCTTGGCTTAGTATTTTGCCTTGTCCGTTGCCGCTAACCTTCATTTTTTCTATTGATAATGGGATTACATGTTATCTGACAAACGTGTAATTCATGACCCAAACTATTGTAACTCCGTTGGCGTCACGATGGCGATCGCACTTCATCAGTTTCAACTTATCAATCGCAATCGCTACAACCCGCATGATAGCGTTGGCTGATTAAACCTGCTTATGGTTGCAGCGTGATGACCACTTGCAGGTATAATCTGCCCAATTAATCAACCTATAGGAAGCAGCATTACCAGATTGTTTCACCGAACCTCAGTATAAAAATAGGCAAATGTACTGAAGCGATTAACTGTTGTGAAAAGGGATGATCGAGAAAAGCCCCTAATAAAGTTTATGTCTCAAAGAAAACTTTTATCTAAGATTAAGTTTAATCCTTTCTATATTGCTTTAATCGTTATTGCTTTGTTTAATTCATCTGTCAGAGCAGAGCTTCCAGAACCGAAAAATCTTGTTTATATTGGTATTTTACAACCTAAAACTACAAGCGAAACAAAAAACTATGTTGAAATCTCTAGTATTCAAAAACGAGGAAAACAAAAGTTTTTTACACGGTGGGCTTTTTGGAAATATCTTCAAGACACAACTTATACAACTAAAATTCTAAGCTCTGCTAATTGTGTAGATTGGGAAGTTACAGAGATCCACTTTGCTGCTATAGATCAAAAAGGAAATCCTACCTTTCAATGGTCTGAAAAGAGAACAACTCTAGGCACTCCAGGCTCATTAGAAGACAAAACATTACAAGTTGTTTGTAAAAATTAAACCATGATAAAAATACTGATTAAGGTCACTATAGCATCTACTTTGTTTTCCTTGTCATTGCCTACTACAGCGTTGGCGCAGATGAGCGAACCTTTATGCTATATCACTACAAGTAGTGGAGCTAGTTTTAATTTAACTAGTATGTGTGAGGGTAAGCAGTCTAGTCAGTTACAAAGTACCGCTCAATCAGATTTGTATTTACAAAATGTTACTACACATTTTAAAGAAGATGATTCTGAATTTAAAAGAGTCATTTCTGGCAGTGTAATAAATAACAGCCTTAATACACATTTTACTGCGAAGTTAGAATATCAAACTTACAAAATGGTTGAACGGCGATTAATTAAAGACAAGAGTGATTCAGAATCACTTGCAACTGGTCACGGTATCACATCAGGCGAATCCGTTGATTTTAATTTTGAAATTCCTGCTAGTTCTGATGTAATTGTATTAAAGGTTCAATCTGATAAATTTAGAGGAGAGCCTATTTGTTTTGCTGATACTTCAGAGAAAGAAGATTTTTGTAAAGAATTGACTAGCCAAATTAGAAGATTTTAACCTTTACTTAGATGCCTAAGCCAGGAGGGTGACTTCCTAGCTTAGTTCCTCAAGCTCTGCGATCGCCTTTGGCACTTCTTCCCTGCACAGGGCGTTGCGTCCCATAGGAGGCTGTTGACACTCTCCTGGCTCGTATCCATCCTGTGCAGTTATTCTTGCATTCTTTTATAGGAAAATCTGCATATCTAATGCAATCTCTAACTGTTACTGGGTAAGGCTTAACGGGGTATCAGGCATTGGCGAAAATCCGCACAGAACTCAACCAGCTATCAATCAGGGCAAAACCAGTCCAATAATCCTACTGTGCAAGGGTTACAGTCAATTGGGCTGTGCAAGAGGGGGAGAAGTGCGATCGCTTAGTGGTGCGGTCAAGTTGCGGGTGAGATGGTTAACTTTTACTCCAAGAATGGAATTGTGACTGTGACCACGGAGCAAGGCAACCGAGATGCGATCTTGTGCGAAGCATTTGTGATTGGGTGATTACAAAATTGCTTTTTAATTGTGCTGCGGGATAAGTTGAATCCAACTCTAACAAGTCCTGCTTTTTTAGTAGTAATTCTTGTTGAAGTTAAGCGCGATCGCTTCCTGGTGTATCCTTTTTAAGAGAAACTAACCCTTGCTCTATTGCTGCTGTTTCAATAGCCTCTCTGAGCCATGCAGAACGCTCCGGCATAGCGCGAATGATAGCGTCTATATCACGGTCTATTTTGCAACACAGTGGAGTTTCAGCCAGCGCAACCTCTCTAAGAGGCTTAATAGGCTGCAAATTATCTAGCTTATTACGCTTTTTCATAAGAATACTGGTGAATGAATACAGGTTTGAATATACCCTATTCTCTAATTTATATCATTGGTTGTAGCTGAAAGCCTTACAAACCAATGCTTTCATCAGTATACCTATGACAGATTCAATTTAACTCAGAGTGAATGAATACACATTTGAATACAATATTTTCTTGTGTATCCTTAAACCCTTTGCTAGCAAGGCTTTTTACCTTTTTAAGTGTTCATAAGGTATATGGACGTTTAAAAAGATGACCCAACTTAATAACATAAAATACTATCATAGGTATACTTATGAACGATAAAAGTCAAACTATTGTATAATAGTAATAGCGGGTAGCTCTATAAAGCTAAATTAACTGCCTTTTGAATACACAGTTGAATACAAAAAATTTTTATGTCTGTCAGAAAAACCTCTAAGGGGCAAGCTAGTATTACTTGCAACAATGGATATTTGCGTATTTCTTTGCCTAGAACTTTGAATGAAGGCAGCCAGAAATATATACCGTTAGCCCTAAAAAATACTCCAGATAATCGCGCTAAAGCACAGTTGAAGCTTAAATTAGTTCAGAGAGATATTGACTATGATGAATTTGACAATACATTTGCAAAGTATTCTCCTAACCCTTCAAAAGCCTTAGTCAAGCAAGAGTCTACTGTCAAAGATTTAATAGATAGTTTTGAAGAAAAATATTTTTTCAAAATAGTAGAAAATAGACAAACTGTAAAAACCTTTAAAGTACATATATATTGGCTTAAAAGGTCTTTTTCTGATTGTTACAATTTACTTTTAAGTGCAGAAATTATTACTCAAGCAATTAAAAAGACTAGCGCGGGTTCAAATAACAGAGTTAGATTGACAAACACACTCTCTATTTTTTGCAAGCATTTTAAGTTTGAATACGATTTCACAGGATTGGCAGATGGGTATAAACCTAAAGATAGAGATTTGCCAGAAGATGACGCTATTGAATGTGCCTATAAATTAATACAAAATACTAAATCTACCAAAAATGAAAAAATTATAAAAAGAGCAGAATCGTGGGGCTGGGTATTAATGATACTAGCTACTTATGGGTTAAGACCGCACGAACTTTTTGCTATCAATTACGAGAAATCCTTTAAAGAACCTTACTATGTAATAGAACTTGATGGAACTTTAACAGGTGGAACTAAGACTGGTGATAGAAAAATATATCCTATTCCTCTTGAATGGGTAAAAAAGTATCAGCTATATGATGTTAGAAATCAAGTTTTACTTAATTATCCAAACGAAATTACAAGATTTACTTGTCTTCTAGCTGGGAGAATTAGAGATAAGAAAAATCATTTCAAGGAGAATGAAGACTTAGCGCAATGTTTAAATTTTCAGGCTTATGATTTGCGTCATAGATACGCGATAAGAGCGCATGAACTTGGAAACCCTGTCGAGGCAACGTCCCGGTGGATGGGACACTCTGTAACAATGCACGTTGGTAAATACCATAAGTATTTAAAAGATGATACAGATAGAAAAGTATTTGAAGCAGCATTACATCGTTCTGAAGAATTAGAGAGATTTAATAATGACCGCCCTAGCTATGAAGACTTAGAAGCCAAGTTAAAACTAGCTCAAGAGAAAATTAAACTGCTTGAGGATGAGATAATTATCCTCAAGTTACCCATGTACAAACAGGGTTAAAATATTTCTTGTGAAACGTGCATTTGCATAATTATGGGCTGCACAATACTAGGTATCAAATAAGCTGTTAAGCCTTCCTGTGTAAACATCATAGGAAGGCTTAACAGTGAGGAGTTAATTGCTTGTTGTTTTACAGTTAAATTTGTAAAACAAAATATTTTTAAAGATTTAATAAAAATATCTAATAACTCGCTTTCTGTGTTTCTTATTGCTGTACGATGTAAAACAAATTTAACTGTTTAACAATGAATGCTGGATCACTCCAAGGGCTAGTACAAATCTGTGGTCGTGAGATTGATAACAAAGGGGCTGAATCAAATCATCAAATTAATTGCAGTCAGTGTGCAGAGTGGCTGTTTTACAACGATAAAGTGAGATTTGATAAATTGCTAGCAAAAGCAGTAGTTTCAAAAAAGTTCATTGTAAGAGCCATAGTTAAGGTTGCTATTGCAAAAGGCTTAGATTTGTCTAGGCTTCAAGATATTCCTCAGAAAATAAACATTCAATACATTCCTGATCGTGCAAATATTAAGTATATTTTTCAGACTGAAAACGTTCAATCTGTTGCTCAAAAAACAGACATTGCTTCAGAGATAGTTCGCTCTTGCAAAGCTTACCAACTATCTAGTGTTTTGATAGAACTTCCTGTGACGGCTGGGGTTTATATAGTCGCTATTCATAGCGAAAAGTGTATAAATTTTGCATATATTGGTTCTTCAAAATCAATCAGAGATAGATTCAAAACCCATCATTTGAAAGAACAGTTTCACACATTAGTTAAAGCTGGGGTTGAGGTCTATGTGTACTGCCTGTTATTCCCACTACAAGAGTCTGAGCCTGCAATGAGGCAAACAGAAGATTTTCTAATTAAGGAATTAAAGCCAAAGTTAAACAGCAAAATTCCTAAGTAAGATATACTTGTAAAACAAGTTTAACAGTAAAACGATGACTCAATATATAGGGTTCAGATGTCCTGATGATTTAGCTGAAATTCTCCAAGAGAGAAAAACTTTGACAGGAAAAGATACTACGACTTTCATAATTGAAGCTCTTAACTTTTGGTTGAAAAATAAGCCTATAGAGAAAATCAAAATATCTGACGAACACATACAAGAATTGATTGATAGCAAGACCCAGTACCTTGCCAATGCAATGAACGAGGTAAAAGACAACCTAGAAGGCGAAATAGAGTCACTGAAGACGCGATTAGCCCAGCAAGAGATAAAACTGGGGGAGTATTGAAGGAGAGGATTAAAACCTCTCCTGCCACTCAACAGAAAACGCGATCGCCCATCGCGGAGCTACCCCAAACCAACAACTCAGAAAGCGCGATCGCATCCAAACCCACTCAGCAAGATGTAGTTTTTCCCCAGGCAGGTAAATTAACAACGGGAGAGATGAAAAATAAAGTTAGTAGCATTGCTAGGACGATAAAAACGAAAGGACTCAAAGTTAGCGAAACTATTATTAGAGAGAAAATTTTGGAGCTTTACCCAAACTCTGAGGATTGGATATCTGATGATGCAAGACTAGATGTAATCCGAGCCGTTGAGAAGGCGATGCGATAAACAAAAAGCCTGTCAGAAAATCCTAACGGGCTTTTTATTTATTTATCTTTCTTAGGTGCGATCGCACCTGATCACTCATCAAACTTTATAGGCTTACCGTTGAAGTGACTGTAAATAATTTCCGGTCTAAGCCACCCAGGTAAACTAATTTTATGTTCTTCCAATTCATTACCATCATTATCCACTAGCCCTTCAAGTATGCCTTTAAACAAGGGCTTTCCTTGTGGCGTAGTCTTCAAGTTTAATCTGTAGGTTTGAGTCTTTATCGGTTCACTCATCCCGGTGCAGCCTCCTAAACAATCCTGAGTTAAGTTGTGGCTAATCAATATGCAATGCTCATTTCTCTTCCGTGGGGTAGCGATAACGAACGGGACTACATTCTGTGCATTATCAAACTTTCCTTTAGCATTGGTCAATTCGTCCCAAATAGAAACAATAGGCTTATCTTTTAATGTCCGAATTTTTGACCTATCTATTGCAGCAATAAACCCTTCATCATACGATTCCCAGTCAATCCCTTGTCCATAAATACTAGGCTCTAATGGAACTAAAAACTTCCATGAATCATTTTTATTTTGGTCAAAATCAATATCACAAATTGACTCAACCTTAGCATCAATCAAATAATGCTTCAGGAGGGCAATAGCGGCGGCTGTGTAACTCTTGTAGCTGCCAGCCTTACCATGAATAATAATTGCAGTGAATGATTCAACTAGATACCATAACCACCCATCCTCATGATTCTCTAGCGCATAGATTAAACTATTTTTCAGTTGCTCATTTGCTGGTACTTGGTCAGCTACTTTAGTATCAACAAACTTATTCAGCTTCTCTAATTTCTTTATCGCTTCGGCTGCTACCAGTTGATTCTCAGCAATATTTTTGTCAATCTGGCTATCGTTGAAATCGAATTGTTTGACCGTGGAAGTATGACTTCTGTCTTGAATTTCTGCTTGTTTGCTTAATCTATCCTGCACAGCATCTATTGACATCTGTCCAGTCTTGACCCGTTGTGTGTCCCACGATTGATTGATAGCAGTAGATTTAAAGTCTCTCTCGTTCTTGGCTGATACAGTTGTTAATTTAAAATAGCTTTTTAAGTCTTCTAGCTGTTGAAATTTCTCGTCATAGTCTATCTGGCACTTATTAGCCCACGACAAATAAGCACTGCCAGCCAACACAGGAGCCAATAAAAGCCAAACACCTCCAGAATTATCACCTTTAAACTCTTGAATAGAAAAAGTTTGTTTCGATAATGGGATGGCTGCTTTATATTGTTCACTCTCCCATACTTCCTTTAATAATCTACGGCGATATCTGCAATATTTTAGGTCTAATTTAGCTTGTGATTTTTGGGCATAAGAAAAATTCTTATTAGCTGTCTGGGGACAAAATTTTACCGTTACTTGGTCAAAACTAAACTCATTAATTTGACCCAAGTAAAAAGCTGATGCTAGTGAACCAACTACACCCAAGGCGGCTATACTAGGTAAAATCTTTTTCATGAGTTCAACTTTTACCTTTTACGACATAAACAACCACTGCAACTGCTGAAGCTCCAATCACAAAACCTTTTATTGCTTCTTCTTTTTGTTTGTTGGAGTAGCTATTAAACTCTTCAATTGCATTATTTAGAGTGTTATAAGTTGTTTTTGAGTCATGTAGCATCCCTATAAAATTTCCGACAGAACTCCAAGCAACAAAGCCGCTTGCTAGTAGTCCAAACATAAATTTAAATATTTTATCCATCCCTGTTAATTCCCACTGTCCCTCTTTTCTATTTAAATTAAAAGCATCCAAACAATCACGATTTACAATTTGATTTACCAATAATGCAATTGAAATTGCAAGGCTGATACCACTAGAACCAAGATTTAAAACAAGCCATTTACATAATGAATAGCTGCTAACTCCCCAAAAGAAAGTTTCTAAACCTCGCAAGATAGAATTATTTTTAGCAATTTTATTTTCAATTAGTTTCTTATGTTCAACAATGGCTTCTATCTGGTCAGGTGTAAAACTATCATCTTGTTCAACTGGGTAATTATTTTTTACTTCTTCTGCTGATTCATCCAGAAATTGTTGCATAATAAAAGCCTGATTCATTTTTATCCCCCTACTGACATAGGGGGATTTTTTTAGTTAGCTAAAGAAGTCTCGTATCCCATCCCACATCTTTCTCAGGGGATTTGTAACGTAATTTTTGCGAGGAATTAGGCTCAAATCTTTCTGACTACCGTGTTCTAGAATATGCTGAATTTTCTTACTTTCATAGTCTTCATCAGCCTTTAACTGTGCAATAAACGGCTTGTTAGATATACCCTCTTGCTGCACTTGAGCATCAATTATCTTCATTTGAGAATCAACCCAGGCTTGCAGTTTAATCACATCCATTTGGTCTTGATGTCTAATGTCTTCAGCCTCTAAAGAAACAAATAACTTCTCTTTGTACTCCTCAAGTAAGTTATTAAATTTTGTGTTTTCTAGCGTTACTTCTGAGGCTGCTTTGTTAATTGCTAATGCCCCTTTGCTGCCTTCCTTGTACAGTTCAGCCAAGGCTTGATTGTATTGTGTGTTCCCTTGAATATAGGTCTTTAGATGCTCTTTAATTGTGGGCATAGCTAATACTAATCTTTCTCCTAACTTGCCCATATCAGCTATGTGAGTGAGCGATTTTTCGTCACCTAGCGCGGCTTTGACTATCAGTTGATTAGAAATACCAAACTTTTGATTAGTGGCACGGCTAATATTTTTACCGTAGCCGCTAACGTGGTCTTTAATGTATCTAGCTTTTACCATTTAACATTTCTCCAAGGGGGTAGTTAGTGGGCAGTATTCAATCAATTTTTTCTCTTTTAAACGCTGCTCTACTTTTGATGGTAGGTAGTAGTATTGCAGTGCTTGGATTATCCCGTTTGATGCGATAAGCAGGGATAATAATATGATTACTCCGGCGAGGATTTGGGATATATCGTTAGGGCGAGGGGACTGCAAGCCTTGATAAGATGCTTTTGATTTGGCTTTTGTTTCGTGTAGCTACCGCTTCCATCTCACTGCCTAACTTTATTAATCTGTTAGATAAATGCTGTGAATTATCACTAAATTTTTGCTCTGCATAATCAACCACAGCATCCAAAGCACTATCAATCTTTTTAGTATTCTGGCTAGTTTTGTGATTGATATAAGCAACTAATGCTGATTGGATGCCATCAAGTAATTCATCTAAACTCTGAGTACATTGCTCGATACTGTCGGCAATCAAATTTATCTCAGTATCGCTCAACGTTATGCCTAGCTCTTGAGATTTCTGTACTGTCAATGCTCGTTTATCGGCATCTGAATAATCATTTTCATCAAGTGCGATCGCACTTTCGTTAGTGTCCTCTTCCAGAGGTGCGATCGTTTGCATCCCATCGTTCTCTATTTCTTCCTGGGTAATGGTTTCAGGCTCTTGGTGGTGGGTTAGAGTTGGTAGCATTTCTTCAATTATTTGTAACTTTGTTGACTGCTGAGTAATTAAATAATCCACCCCTTCTAATATTTGTTCACTATTCGCATTTTCTATATCAATTACTCCAAGATAGTTTGCTGCATTCAAAATTTCATCTTTGGTTGACTTATAACCCTGCTTATTGAGTCTTGTTTTTATATTGGAATAAAAGTTAGGCATATTTTGATTCCTCCTATCTAACAGTAAGTAAATTGAGAGTAATTACGGCTTTGTCTACTAGTTTTAACTCACGAGATTTTATGCACTTAATAGCTTGAAAAGCTACTAAAGCTAAGTCTGATGTCTTATACCGTTTATTGGCTTTATAGGGTATTCCAGCATTCGCAAACCAGTTGTATCTTGATGTTCTCGATACTTTCGTTAAGTCAATCTGTTGGGATAAATCCTCTAGAAATTCAGCGCAAGTTAGCCAGTTGTCTTGTTTGTAGTAATGCTGAAATAATTGCCAGCATTCGGAAAATGTTTCTGAGTTAATTCTAAAATTTCGATGTGTACGCTTTAAATCTGCAATCGTTTTTATAACAACCTCAGCATTTTTATTAGACACATCAAAATCAAGAAATTGTCGAAGTTGAGACGTTAGCCGATACCAACTAATATCTGATATCACCTTGCCGTAATGCTGGCAGTACAGGTTTTTTAGCCTTCTGAATCTTTGGCAATATGCTTTACTCGCCATTTCTCAGTATTGGTTATCTCCGTTAGCTTGAATAATTTATGCACACATTTTAACACAAATACCATAAATTGTGTTTACTATGGTTGAAAACTCAATATAATGAGTGCATAGCCGTACCATTGAGGTGAATAAATGTTCATTTTCGAGATGCCCAAGAAAAAACCCTTAGCAAGCACTAAGTCAGTACGGCTGTTGCAGGAAATATCAGATGCTATAGATGCCTATGCAGAGCAAGAGTTAGTTAGTGCAAACGCAGCTATCAACAGACTCTTGAGAGATGCCCTTGTCCAAAAAGGATTTTTAACAGAGGGAGACAAGCTTACTGGTGAAAAATAGCACATTACAAGCTAATCAAGTTTCTTGATAAGTCGAGATAGCTTGAATCCAGTTTTCTGATATGTTCATTCTTATTGATTTTTCAAGAAATCAATTAAACGGAAATCGTATACATCTAAGTATTAGAAGCTAGAACCCTAGTAGAAACAGGAGGTAACGCGGATGCAGGTAGGTGGACGGCTAATTTTGAATAGAGATAAATGAGGGTTCCCCAGGTGCGATCGCTACTCCAAATTTTATGGCGATCGTTTTTCAGTAGGTCAAAACACTTTCAAAAAGCAAATTGATTACACCACAAAATAAGAAGAAAGACAAAAAACCTACTCTGTCGCTGTAATACAGCAAAACAGATAAGCAAAAGATTTTTATATTTTTGCTTCTCAAAATGTTAGTCTAGTTTTCAGTTAATGGCAATCTTGTATACAAAAAAAAGATTGCTCCCCCAACAGCCTTTACGAGAGGCGTATGAAAAGAAGCAACAACCAAATAATTTAAATTTTTTTCTGATTCGATTTTAGCACGAGATAAGGCACGTAGTAAAGGTTCGTTGCTCTAAAAATTCATATTCCCCTCGCATAGGCTGCACCTCTAACCAAAAGGAAAAATGCAGCCATGACAGATTTACAAACCATTCCAAGCTTTGAAAAATTCGACATTCGCAACTTCCTTGACCGACTAGAACCCGCCAAAGAGAAGGACAAGTACATCTGCCCAGCTTGCGGAGGCCACAACCTATCCATTGTTCAAGAGACTGGGAAATATAGCTGCTTTAACGAGTGCCCCTGCAAAGATATCAGAGAGGCAATTAAACCTTGGGCTGAAGTGGTGGCAGAGCGTCAAGGGACTAATTACACTCCCTCTCCAAACAGAAAACCAGTCGCACCTAAGGCGGTCAAGCCCCAACCAACCCCAATACCAGACAACTCAAATTTGGTAATGCTGACTCAGCCCCCAACAGATATTCCCCAACCCCATCAATTAACGAGTAAGCCACCCGACAAAGTTCCTGGTAGCGCCACTGAAATAATTTATCGTTACTCAGAGTCTCAATGGGTGACTCGTTACCAATGGGAAGATGTAAGCACTGAGAAAGGTTACAGCAAGACTTTTAGGCAATGGCACAGGCGGGAAGATGGCACACCCCAAATGAGAAAAGGAGATAAACCTTGGGGGGCATATCGTATTGATGAAGCGATCGCTGCTGCTAAATCTGTGACAGGAACCCCGGCATTACTCCAGCATGAAGGTGAGGGATGCGTAGAGATTGGCAGAGCGCATGGGCTTGCTGGGTTCACATTCCAAGGCAGTGGATGGGACAGAAAGACTATTATCCCAGGATATCAACGTGCCAAGGAAGAAGGCATAGGATTAATCGTTTTTCTACACGATGCCGATGACACTGGGTTAAAGAAACTCCAGACCTGCCAGGACTGCGCCGCCGAGGTGGGAATTGCTCTGATCGGAATCAACCCTCATGACATCTGCCCCGGTTTACCATATAAATCAAGTGACATCAAAGAAATCTTGGGGCAGATGGAAGTACCAGAGTTTATCCGCAGATTAGAGGAGCAGATCCACGCAGCAGTAGCCGAACGGCAAGAAATAGAAGCTAGTGTGTCCAGTGTCCAAGGCGATGAGACTGTAGGGACGAACTTCACCCAGCAAGCTTTTCACGCTTTGTACACAGATAAGCACTGGATTACTATCGATGATGAACTCTATTTTCACACTGGAAGCTACTATAAATTATCTCTGGATTCCAAAGAAAAGAAACGCATCACTGATTTCTGTGATTCTTACTCAATTGAAGATGCAAATGGTAAGAAGACATATCCCTATGCAACACCAAGTTGGGTTGCAAAGGTACTTGAATGGGCGAAACTACGAACAGGAATTGACCCAGAATTAGTTAACCCTCCCGGAACAAACTGCACTAATGGAGTCCTAAGAATTCTTTGGGATAAAAAAGATTTTACTGTTGAACTAAAACCACATACACCAGAGGATTATTATACTTACAAACCATTGGTTGAGTATAACCCTGACGCAGATGATACCTATTGTGAGCAATTATTATCATGTTTAGATAAGCCACAACAAGAGATATTTATAAGGATTGTAGCTGCCTCTCTTGACCTAGAAACTGTCAGAAAATTTAAGGGTAGGCAGGTAAGAGCATTATTGGCAGTGGGGCTGGGTTCTAACGGTAAAGATGCTTTGCGTAGATGTTTGTCGGTTATTTATGGGGAAGAGAAAGCCTTTACATCTGTTCCCCTGACTGACTTCCAGCTATACGACGAAGGTCGAAAATTTAATTTACATCCATTAATGGGCAGTCGCGTTAATTGGGCTTCAGAGAATGCCCAAACTTGTAGACTTGATAGAATTCAAAGTTTAAAACTTTTCGTCACTGGCGACAAACTACACTACGAACGCAAGGGGAAAGACCATACAGAATTTACCCCTAATGGAATAGGTATTTTCAACTTAAACGAAACCCCAGCTATTCAAGGCGTACTAAAAGCAATTGAGGATAGAATTGCCGTCTTAGAGTTCAGAAAAACTTTCACAGAGAATCCTAATCCTAATAGCCCAAACGAGTTAAAGGCTGATTCCCGCTTTGTTTACGACTTGGATTTTATTAAAGCTAATGTAGCCCCAGCATTTCTGAACAGAATGATAAAAGGGCTGAAGGATTTAATGGAACAAGGCATCGATTATAGCTGCACTTCTGACGCTTTTCGCAATCTTCAAAAAGAAAATAATCATCTCTTTGAGTTCATTGAATCTACAAACATAGGGTACGTAGAGGGTGGAGAAATAGCGGTAAACGCTTTATGGGCAAGGCTGGAACAATGGTATCTCCAAAACGGCACATTAACTATGGACTCTGACGGCAACAAGAGAAGTTGGATAGACCAAGCCCGACCCAGTGATAAAAACGTTAAGGGAGCGAACCAAGTTGCTCCAAGGTTCCTGCAACTTTTCCCCAAGGCAATCAAAGGTACTAGGTACTGCAACATTGCCAAAAAGGACATCCCCATACTCAAGGGGGTTGGGATTCTCGATTTTACCCGACCCAGTTTAGTCGAAACCCGACCCAGTTACGACCCAGTTGCCGACCCAGAAACCCAGCTACAGCAAGCATCCCGACCCACCCGACCCAGTTTTTCTAACTTTCAAGAAAGTCCCGTTGAAAAGGAAGAAATGAAAATTGAATTGCCTTCTCTCCCAGTGCAAAAGGAGGAGTACCCCCCCATAACTGGGTCGGGTGGGTCGGAAGTCTTACCCAGCAATGATTCCTGCCCCGGTGAGTGGGTCGTAACTGGGTCGGATGACCTAGAAAGTGGGTCGGGTGAATTGCCCAGCGAGAATGATAACTCATACTCACTGTTGCAGATTGAGAAAGACGGCGGGGACATCGCAGGCTTTATTGGTTGTCAAGTTGAGGTGCGATCGCTCAGTGGGAATGTCAAGTTTGCGGGTGAAATGGTTAACTGTGACTCTAAAAATGGAATTGTGAGTGTGATGACCCAACAGGGCAACCGAGATGCACTCCTTTACGAGGCGTTTGTGATTGGGTGATTACAAAAAACTGGATAAGTTAACCGATGCCAACGGGGGGTGCGAAATTGCATTCTAATCATCTCCGCAGGTGCGATCGCTTGCATCCGGGTTAGGTCATCTAACCCTACAAGATGCAAGCGATCGCACCTGCGGGTACGCTAAATTCACTACATCTAACCAGATGACAACGGCATGAGTGATCTGTCTCTCACTTGACTTAATTTATTATTGGATCTAAGCTGTATATAGGCACAGCCTGGGGGTGGTCTTTGACCGCCGCAACACACCGCGAAAAGCGGTTTTGTTGTTTTTATAGTTTTTGATTATTTAGTAACAGTAATATTTAACTCCTATTTCTCCTATCTCTTCAGGGTTAATAATGCAATCTACAATTAAATTACTAGTTTTAAAAGCATGATATGCACGATTAGTTGGGTGTAATTTTACATCTGCGATTGGGTGTAAGCAGTAATCTGCTATCTGCATAACTGGATTAGCCTTCTTTTTTCCTTCAATCCCAGAAAGGATTTTAGATAAACCCTCGGCAGTGCAAGGATTATATCTTTGGGATGTGCTTTGATTGAAAGGTAGTCCATTTGAACGAATTTCCTTAAAAAAACTTTTTAGTTTTCTATCTTCTACCTTTCCTGCTTCTTCGTAGTAAACCATTAGCTTTGCTTCTTGTTTTTGCGCGTATTTAACAGACCTTTCTATCAAAATATAAAAACTACTTTTCATCATTTCCCAAGTATTTAGTCCATACATTTCTTGGTAACGGCTAATGTAGCCATTCCGAGAAACAACACAGGCATGAATAACAATAGGACAACTAGCAATTACACTATGAAGGTCACTATAAAAATCATTGAACCGTTCGGGAGAAAGGCTTTTCAAAAAGCGAAACTTATTCACTTTTGAACGCATCTCCGTACTATGTAAAGGGGTATCTAAATTTATTTCCCATCTGGTTTTAAATCCATTTAAGGAGGATTCGATAATACTTTCGTCTCCACGTTTTATAATTACACCCCCCATAGCAAAAAATAGTGCCTGGTCATGCGGTGACGGTTTTTGACTTCCAGATTCGTCTAAATATAAAGCAAACTGTTGCATATTATTTAAAATTATCAGTAAAAACTAGCTAGCAAAACACCCAACACTGAAAGAAAACAAGCATTATGGCAAATTTAGATGAGGTTTAAGCTTAGTTAAAACTTTTTGTAATGGATCAGTGTTCAAATAGTTGTAGGCTGTGGATCACAGGGTCTACAGTCTGGCAATGGAAATAAATCAGCATGGACGCGATCGCTACGCCCGTCGCAGGCATCGCACTTTTTAGGAATTCTCTAGACAAAGAAAGTTAACATTTGCACCAACGCACTCTCTCACCCCCTGCAAATCATTTTTCTGATTTTCTGGTTTTTTGGTTTTCTGGCTCTCCAAACTTTTGAGTTAGCGCCTCAACGATAACTGAGGTTACAGTAATCCCTTTCTCTTTGGCTTTAGACATCCAGTAGCGACGTTGGGATATAGGGACTTTGACGCAGAGATTAACCATCTGTTCAAGCTCTGGCTCTTGTGATGGGAAACCAGATGTCTGGTCTTCTGTATTTATGGCTTTCTGGTTTTCTGGTTCTGTTTCTCTGGCTTTTTTAATCAAATCACCGTACTTGCTCATTTTAAAATCTCCATAACTTCTTTACCAAGTGCGAGGTAATCCGCCCAAGCCGTTTTTAAACGCGAGTCCTCAACATCCCGAATGGGAACACCAGCCATTGCTGCTTTCTCAAAGCCGACAGTACGCCGGATCATTGCCTGAAATACGGGGATGCCTCCATTCAACAAATCCTGACGCAGTGTTTCACCTTCCTTGCTGGGATAGGGAGGAACAATAGTAAGCAAGCAGCGATAGTTTGTCTCACCCAAATCTTTCACCATCAAAAGCATTGGCTCAAGGCTTACGATGTCTGGCTTTGTAGGCAAGATTAGAAGGTCACAGCCTTTGGCTAATTCCTTTAGATCATCGGAGTCAGGTCTTGCTGGGGTGTCGATGACCACAAATTGAGCATCGGCAATTACCTTTAAGGCTTGGCGTTCGTCCACCGCAGGAAAGGGGAATGACCCGCGTTTTGACCAAGCTAGGGCGGTACGGTTCTGGTCGCCATCTACAAGAACTGTTTTACCTAGTTCACTAAAGAAGGTTGCAAGATGCACTGCTGTAGTGCTTTTCCCCACCCCTCCCTTGTAGCCAGTGATAGTTATGATTTTCTTTTGACTTGGCATAAATCTGGTAAACCATAAAGGAGGTTATTTGGTTTTCTGGTTTTTTGGTTTAGTGTACATTATACTTACAAATTCAAACCGCCGTCACCTATATCAGTGATGCACTCCCATTTGATGGTTTGGTTAATCCAAATAGCTTTAGCAGAAGAATTAAATTAACATTCAAGACTTCTGCAACTTCCGTAACACTACTCCTAAAAGCATAATGTGCCTGTTTTTGTTTGATTTTAATTTTTTGTTGTCATGTGGGAACAATAAGGCAACTCTGTCACCCATAACTGTATATGGTAAGAACTAACACCGACCTAAACTTATGTTGACCAGACAACGTTGGCATTTTTACTGCTGCCAATTTAGCTAGTGACAGACCATTCTGAGGTTAATCTAGCAATGTCCAATGACTCTACACTTAGCAATTAAAATCTAGAAAACTGAGGGGATAAGTACAATGGCATTTAATCTAATTAAATGTTGGAACATTAATTCATCAGTCTTGGAGGTTGATGCGATTATCAAAAAGGAACACGATATGAATCTTGTCAAGAAAAGTATTTTGAAAAACGGATATAGAGCATTTTTCTTAAATACTAGAGAAGAAGTAGAAACATCTAGTTGGTATCACCACTACTTACAAGGAGACAAAATCAAATTCTATATAGATGGAAGTGGTGTTTATAAACTTGCTAATATTGACTTAACAGAACAGGAACTCTACTTTGAGAAATCTAATTTACCTAGTGGGTATAAACCCTGGATATTCTCTAGTTGGCAAAGTGATTATAATCCATCTAGAGGTCATATAAATCAAGCTCTATCTGAGGCTATCACCTCTATTAATAGCAGCCGTAAACCTAGAAGACCATTAGAGCTAGTGGAGTCAATCCGCCCAGAGGACGGAGCAAAGGATATTGTAAGTGCTATCAAACAGAATATTGATAAAAGTTTAATTGCAGTTTTTGATATTACAAATGTCGCTAAGGTATTGAATATTAATGAAGAAGAACCAACTGTGGAAAAGTATTACCCTAACGCTAATGTAGTTTTTGAAGTTAGCTATGCTTTGCAAAGAAAAAGTGAAAATCAAATCATTCTTGTTAAACGAAAGCGAGACGATATAAATAACGACTTAGTTCCTTTTGATTTTCAGCAACATAGACATGTCCCATATAAGCAAGTTAAAGACCTTAAGCGAGAGCTAACAAATATTATCTCAAATACGCTTGAAAAAATGGGTTCTATTGTCTAAATATAAAAATAATCTTGACTCATCTTCAAATCCTATAAAGCGCAAGTAGCATGAAACCTTTTTTAAGGTTGTCGGGAATACTAATTTGCATGGGTGATATGGATGATAATGGTTACAGAAACGCCTCCGCAAATAGTAATAAAATAGAATCCTTTTTTGCTACTAATGCCCCGTGTTATTTTTTTGTGGCACGTTACCTAAAATCCAATCACAGAAACAGCTTTCCTTTTTATGATTTACAACAAAAAGGTGAAATACGTTGACTACAACTAAATTAGTTTCAGCAGCAGGTGTTGATTATCGGGAGTTGGATAGACTCTTAGCAGTAGAAAACTGGAAAGTAGCAGATGAAGAAACATTTCAAATGATGCTGAAAGCATCAAGAAGGGAAAAAAATGGTTGGCTAGATATTAACGCTATTAACAAGTTCCCTTGTGAAGACCTTCGCATTATTGACCAATTGTGGGTAAAACACAGTAATAATTGCTTTGGTTTCTCTGTCCAGAAGCGCATTTATCAAAATTTAGGAGGAACTAAAGAGTACGACAAAAAAAAATGGCAGGCTTTTTGCGAACAAGTCGGTTGGCGGAAAGCAGGGAAACTTGTGTATTACAGTGATATTACTTTTGATGTAAAAGCACCAGTAGGTCATCTTCCATTGTGGGGTAGTAGTTGTGGTTTGGGAACCACTGGTGGTGGATGGTTTGTTGGGGTGGGTTGGGCATATACTACTGATGCTCTAGATGGTGGAGTGGGGGTTTCTTCTCTGGTGTCGAAACTTATAGAATGTAATATATAAAGCTTGAACGTTAATTGCCCATCCAGTAGCGATCGCACTTTTACAGGTTAATCTCGGACTAAATGCTTTACAGCCGCAAGAACCACTTCGCTACGCCGCTTATTCGCAACGAGTTCTTAATCCCTGGTTTTAAAACAACTATGACATTAGCTCGTAGTGAGCTAAACTGTTAGACCTTCCTTTAGGTTTGGGAACACTATGAATAAGTGTATTGAATTGCTGTAAGCAGTTTAATAAATCTTTGTACTATCAATATGGATTAGGGTAATGATTAAAATTGATTTTAAACACTGGAAATACCAATTTTCAGAAGAAGATTTACAGCATGGCAGCCCTAATAAAAAACGGGTAGCTAAGGATATGTTACGTGCAGCCCTGCAAAATGCTACTCTTTTTCAAGAAGATACTATAAACTTTACTGAAGACCAAATTATATGTGCTAACGAAGCATTTCCAGAGGCAGCACTTGCAGATCCTCTAGCAGATATGAAAATTTGGAGCGAGTGGCTCAGTGGTGTAAGAATTTTTCCTTATCCTGGTGAATACAGTAGATTATCTATAACCAAACAGTTTTCTAAAAAACCTAGCAATTCAAGTACCGGTGTCATTGGAGAGATTATTGCAGGAATCTTTGGACAGGCTCTTATTTCACCAGAAGTTTTAGTCAGAGTAATTGACGCATGGCCTGATTTTATTTTTTATCCTATAGATAACCGTTATTCATTTTTAGAAGCTAAAGCATTTACCCAACCATTAAAAATTACTGATAAAAACAAGCTAGGTATTCCTATAGGTGAACTGGGTGACGGATTAATTGATGCAGTTCAGCACCTAAACTTCGACCCTTTTGTAAAAATGTGGTATTCATTTACTACTATTCAACAGATTGAACCAATAGCTTACTTTAATACCCAATTTCTAGAACTTGATGTGGTTCAGACCAGACGTGATGGCCGACAGCCTACTGTCCCAAATCAAGTTATTGATGGATTGGCGGAAAGAGCTATTCAAAAAGCATTTTTAAATTTAACAAAACGTCAATATCAAAGTTTTTTTAGGAAAGATGCCTTTGGAAGAATGGAAGCTCAAAAACAATTGATATTTTTGGCGGAACAGCAGCTTGAATCTGTATTAGTTGATATTGGTATCAATGAGGCTATTAATATAAATAAAGAAAGACAACTGATAGTTCAAAGTATTAATAATCAAGTAGATAGTATTATAATCCCTGAATTTTCGGAAATAGATGAATTTCCATACTTAAAAAGTAAAGAACATGAAAATGATGGTAGTGTATTTGTTCGTAAACTAGGTCTAGCATCTTTATACAAAATAGAATTGTCAATAGATGAACGTATGAAGATACTTCAACAATGGGAGGCTAATTTAAAGCAAGCTAATAACCCTTGGAAGATTACTAATTCCGACAAGAAATTTTGGCGGTGTGGTAGTATTGCTTTTGCTTTACATTATTTAAATGTGAATAAAAATCAGTAAGTATTAAGAATAGAGATGAATGCTGACGAGTCAATTTGAAAGTCATTTTTACTTAAGCGCATAAACGCGGATATTTACCCCATCGCTAATTCAGTGCTACCTCCTCCTGTGTGAATCTGGTACAGAAATATTCAAAAGTCCAAAGCAGAGATCGCGTTTTGCTTCTGCTTCTCAGTTACACCCAAATAACGCTCCAAAGCTGCCAAAGTCCGATGCCCCGATATCTCCTGAATGTGGCGCAACGGTATCCCGGCATCGCTCATCCTGGTTAACGCCGTCCTGCGGAAGCTGTGCGTACTCACCCCCTCAATGCCCAGCCGCAAACAGGTATCTCTAAGAATTTTGTCAGCACTGACCTTGTGGATATGTCCCAACCCATGCCGACCGGGAAACAAGAACTCCTTGCGACGGTTGGGGTTGTACTCTTCTAAGGGAGCAACGCGATTTTGTGAGGTGCTAAAACCTGGGACGTATATGGCATCACCGTGCCAAAACGGGAAAATTGTACGCTAAGGCTGAAATCCATGCTATGACTGTGTTTAATGAACGAGAGCGCTAAAATGCGTGCGTAACACACAATACGCAAGTACAAAGTATGAGTAATCGTTTTCAAAAGCCATGCCCTGACCGTATAGATTCTGGTAATGCTGGCAGAACTCTTAGAGACACTAATTCCACTCCACAGCAAAAATCTAAGGCTGGGTTTCTTTTAAACCAATGTAAACAATGTGTGGGGTGTAAAAAATTTTAGAGCAAGTGCCAACCTCTATTTATCACTCTTGACTAGCTAACGCCTTTCCAGATGGTGCAGAGTAGTACCAATACTCTGCACCAATCAACTGAGGGGAAACAGCCGCTCACGGGTACTGTAGAAAATGAGGGGCTAAGATGCTTGCTGGGTAAAGCTTTCAGCCTTAGCGTAAATTTTCCCGTTTTGGCACGGTGATGCCATAGACAACGATTACTTGACAAAAACCCAAGCGTTGGGTTTATAATAAAAATACGCGCTTTAATTCAAAGGCGTTCTCTTCTGAGAGATTAATTGTAAATAATTGGAGTTTACTTATGGACGTTATAAATCTTTATACTCTATTAAAAACACAAATCTATGGCTCAAGTTTTGGCAGATCCACAAAACAATCTATATGTTTATATTTATTCTGATGACCATACACCTGCTCACGTACACATTTTTGTGGGGCGCAAAAAAAGCAGAAGTTCAAAAAATATTAAGATAAATATTGGAAATAATGAAACGCCTCCAAAAGTCCTGTTAGCTCATCCAAGCATAAGGAATGATGATATTAAAAAAGCTTGGTACTTAGTAGCTAAAAACCAAGTAATGCTGTTAAATGAGTGGAAAAATATACACGAAAAACAGAAAGTATCTAAAAAAACAAACCAAAATATACTTGAATAGCTAACCGAAAAAATAATGGCAGTCTAAACTAGACTGCCCAAATATAAATTCTTGTTAAATTAAGAAACTAAAAAGAAATTAAGCTGTGTTTTTTAGAAAGAATAATGCAAAGTTATGGCAACTAGAGACTGGACAAAAGAAGTATCTGATGAACTACTAGACAATCAAATTAAGCAAGCAAAAGCGAACTGGATTCAAGCAGATCAAAAAGAACCTCGTGCTGAATTTGTAGAATACAGTCGTCGTCAAAAATTGCTTATTATTAAACTTACGAATGGCGCAGAATTCCGCTTTCCTCCTGCACTTATAGAAGGTTTAGCTGAAGCTTCACCAGATCATCTTGCAGATGTACATCTATCTGGAAGTGGCGATAGTATTCATTGGGAAGGGTTAGATGTTGATTTCAGCATTCCTGGACTTGTCTCTGGCATTCTAGGTACAAAATCATGGATGTCTGAGTTAGGTAGACAAGGTGGAAAAAAATCTTCCTCTGCCAAGTTAGCAGCAGCTAAGGAGAATGGAAAAAAAGGTGGCCGTCCTAGAAAGGATGTCGTATCCGTTTAGTATTTTTTAAATTTCTTAGTCAATAATTAATTTTTTTAATTTTCACTTTGCTCTCAGTACGATAAAAACACAACGAAAGTTGTGTTTATGGGGCAGAATCTAAAACCCAATCACCGAAACAGCCTTTCGCTTCTGCTCTGGCGTAACCTCCAGATAACGCTGCAACGTCCCCAGGTCACTGTGTCCAGAGATTTCCTGAATGGTTCTCAAAGGTATCCCGGCGCTGGACATCTGCGTGAGGGCAGTTCGCCTAAACGAATGGGTGCTGACTCCCTCAACTCCAATGCGCTTGCAAGCATCCCGTAGAATCTTGTCTGCCATGAATCGGGTCAGACGCTCAGTTACACCGCGCATACCAGGGAACATTGCCCCCGGCTTTAGTTGGTATTCGCCCAGCATTGCGGCTAGCCCTGGTGGGATGTCCACAATCCGGGTTTTATGCTTACCTTTGGTGGTAGACTTGC
>NZ_JABXKJ010000140.1 GCF_017115085.1 Nostoc sp. NMS7
TTACTGCAAACATTAGGCTGTTGAAAAGAATTAAACCACAAAAAGGATTACTCCGGTCCTTATCACGGTTACGATGGCTTCGCCATCTTCGCACGCGACATGGACTTGGCACTCAACAGCCCAACCTGGGGATTAATTGGCGCTCCTTGGAATGAAAAAGCTCAGGCTAAGAAGGCTGAAGCTAAGGCTGAAGCTAAGGCTAAGGCTGCCGTCTAGGGAAATGGGAGCCTAGATAAGTAGGGATAGCCTGGGGCTAAAACCCCAGGGGGGAGTTGGGGATCCAAAATTCAAAATTAAAAACTTAAAAATTAATTTTGGTTTTTGCATTTTGAATTTTGAATCATATTCTCATCTCCCATTCCCGCCTCAAATCCTCATTCCTCGATAAGTAAAGAATTCAGTAAGCTTGGAGATCCAGAAATGCCTCAGAATCCAGAAAAAATTCAAGACCACGTAGAGTTATTCCACCAACCAGAGTACCAACAGCTATTTGAAAACAAAAAGCAGTTTGAAAACGGTCACGAAGCCGAAGAAGTACAACGGGTTGCAGAGTGGACGAAGGGTTGGGATTATCGTGAAAAGAACTTCGCTCGTGAAGCTTTAACCGTCAATCCTGCTAAAGGTTGCCAACCATTGGGAGCAATCTTTGCTGCTGTTGGTTTTGAAGGTACTCTACCTTTTGTTCAAGGTTCTCAAGGTTGCGTTGCTTACTTCCGCACCCACTTAACCCGTCACTACAAAGAACCATTCTCTGGTGTATCTTCTTCAATGACTGAAGATGCAGCCGTGTTCGGTGGTCTGCAAAACATGATTGACGGCTTGGCGAACTCCTACCAACTCTACAAGCCTAAAATGATCGCTGTCTGCACCACCTGTATGGCAGAAGTAATTGGTGATGACTTGCAGTCTTTCATCAACAACGCCAAGGAAGCTGGTTCAGTTCCTCAAGATTTCCCAGTACCCTACGCTCACACCCCTAGCTTTGTCGGTTCCCACATCACTGGTTACGACAACATGATGAAGGGAATTCTTTCTAACCTGACAGCAGGTCATAAGAAAGAAACCAGCAATGGTAAGATTAACTTCATCCCAGGTTTTGACACCTACGTAGGCAACAACCGCGAAATCAAGCGGATTGCTTCCTTGTTCGGCTTTGACTACACCATTCTAGCTGACAACAGCGACTACCTGGATTCACCAAACACAGGTGAGTTCGATATGTATCCAGGTGGTACAAAGCTAGAAGATGCAGAAGATTCAATCAATGCTAAAGCTACGATCGCTCTGCAAGCACACTCCACCCTCAAAACCCGCGAGTACATCGAAAAAGAGTGGAAGCAACCAACCTCAGTTTGCCGTCCTTGGGGTATTAAGGGTACTGATGAGTTATTGATGAAACTCAGCGAACTGAGTGGTATACCCATTCCTCAAGAATTGGAAATTGAACGCGGTCGTGCAGTTGATGCCATGACTGACTCCCACTCATGGATTCACGGCAAGCGCTTCGCTATCTACGGCGAACCAGATTTAGTATACAGCGTAGTTGGCTTTATGCTAGAAATGGGTGCTGAACCTGTGCATATCTTGGTTCACAACAGCAACGAAGTATTTGAAGCAGAAATGAGAGAACTGCTTGCTTCTAGCCCCTTCGGTAGGAATGCAACTGTTTGGCCTGGTAAAGACTTGTGGCATCTGCGTTCTTTGATGTTCACTGAACCCGTAGATTTCCTTGTTGGTAACACCTACGGTAAGTACCTGTGGCGCGACACCAAGACTCCCTTAGTGAGAATTGGCTACCCGATCATGGATCGTCACCACCTACACCGCTACTCCACCATTGGTTATCAAGGTATAATCAACCTGCTCAACTGGGTTGTAAATACCCTGTTTGAAGAAATCGATCGCAACACCAACATTCCTTCCAAGACAGATATTTCCTACGACTTGATTCGTTAGGAATTGTGTAAACGCACTGCGTGTTAATCAAGGGCGGAAAATAATTCGTAATTCGTAATACTTCTCTACGAGAGGCTGCGCCAACGGCTGCGCTCAGTACAAGTTCGTAATTCGTAATTATGAATTATTTTCCCCTTTTTCTTTCTAGCATTTACCCAAGGTATCTATAAATGGAAACCATCAATCATAGTCACGAACACACTCATACTCATCCTAATTACCATCCACCTAACTATAAAAAACCAGGGAAGTTCCACAATCTTCTCAATCCTTTGCGCCGTGTAGTGGATGGAATTCAGGTTAAAAATAATCGCATCGCTCATCTAATTTGCCAAATAATTCCTTGTTGTTGTCCCTTTGAGCAACAATTTAAATTATTTGGGCGGTCTATTGATATCCCAGCACTGTGTAAACTCAATCCTTTATATGACGAATTTGTAGGATTGCGTTTTCGCGCTTTATCTTACCTCGCTGATGTCTGTGGAGAGGATGTCACAAAATACATTTGTTAGTCATTAGTCATTGGTCATTAGTTATTCAAATAACAAATGACAAAGAACAACTGCCATCCAGCACGAGAAGAGAGATGAAAATCACCCAAGGCAAAATCAACGAGCTGCTCACTGAGCCAGGATGCGAGCATAATCAGCACAAACAATCTGAAAAGAAAAACAAGTCTTGCTCCCAACAGGCACAACCTGGCGCGGCTCAAGGGGGCTGTGCCTTTGATGGTGCAATGATTGCCTTAGTACCGATCGCAGATGCAGCGCATCTAGTCCACGGACCGATCGCCTGTGCTGGTAATTCCTGGGGCAGTCGTGGTAGTCTATCATCTGGCCCTCAACTCTACAAAATGGGCTTTACGACTGACTTGGGTGAAAATGATGTCATCTTCGGTGGCGAAAAGAAGCTTTATAAAGCGATTCTAGAACTCAAAGAACGCTACCAACCAGCAGCTGTATTTGTCTACGCTACTTGCGTGACAGCTTTAATTGGTGATGATATTGATGCTGTCTGCAAAGCTGCTGCCCAGAAAATTGGTACTCCTGTTATTCCCGTCATTGCACCAGGATTCATCGGCAGTAAAAATCTGGGCAACCGTTTTGGTGGTGAAGCTTTGTTGGAATATGTTGTCGGCACAGCAGAACCGGAACATACAACCCCCTATGATATTAACTTAATCGGTGAATACAACATCGCCGGGGAAATGTGGGGAGTTACACCACTGTTAGAAAAATTAGGCATTCGTATTTTGTCTAAAATTACGGGCGATGCTCGCTACAATGAAATTCGCTACGCCCACCGCGCCAAGCTCAACGTGATGATCTGCTCACGAGCGCTGGTAAATATGGCCAGAAAGATGGAGGAGCGTTACAACATCCCCTACATTGAAGAGTCTTTCTACGGCATCGATGATATGAATCGTTGTCTGCGAAATATCGCGGCTAAATTAGGCGACGCTGATTTACAGGAGCGCACAGAAAAGCTGATTGCAGAAGAAACGGCTGCTTTAGATTTGGCATTGGCTCCCTATCGCGCTCGACTCAAAGGTAAGCGGGTTGTCTTGTATACAGGTGGTGTCAAGAGTTGGTCGATTATCTCGGCTGCTAGGGACTTGGGGATTGAAGTTGTTGCTACCAGTACGAGGAAAAGTACTGAGGAAGATAAAACCAAAATCAAGAAGTTGCTCGGCAACGATGGCATTATGTTGGAGAAGGGCAACGCTCAGGAATTGCTACAGGTGGTTAAAGACACTCGCGCAGATATGCTGATTGCTGGTGGTCGTAACCAATACACTGCTTTGAAAGCTCGAATTCCTTTCCTTGATATCAACCAAGAACGTCACCATCCTTATGCAGGTTATGTGGGGATGATCGAGATGGCGCGGGAACTGTACGAAGCTCTGTATAGCCCAATTTGGGAACAAATACGCAAACCCGCTCCTTGGGACGAGGAGGTAATTTAATGGCTCTTATACCCTCGTTCCCAGACTCCGGTTGGGAACGCATTCCTGAAGGCTCTGCCTTCCTTTTAGAGCAGATGAGGCGGAGCCTCACTGTCAGCATTCCCTGGCTTTGCCGGGGAACGAGAAAGTCTGCCCTGTGGAATGAGGAGGTAGTTTAATGGCGATCGTCACCGTTTCTAACAAAGCATTGACAGTTAATCCCCTCAAGCAAAGTCAAGCTTTGGGTGCAACCTTAGCCTTTTTGGGATTGAAAGGGACGATGCCCTTATTCCACGGTTCTCAAGGTTGTACTGCTTTTGCTAAAGTTGTCCTAGTGCGGCATTTCCGGGAAGCGATTCCCCTAGCTACCACAGCAATGACGGAAGTCACTACTATCTTGGGTGGTGAAGAGAATGTGGAGCAAGCAATTCTCACTTTGGTAGAAAAGGCTAACCCGGAAATTATTGGTTTATGTACCACTGGGTTGACTGAAACTAGAGGAGATGACATCGAGGGTTTTCTTAAAGCAATCCGCGATCGCCATCCGGAGTTGAATGATTTGGCGATCGTTTTTACACCTACCCCAGATTTTAAAGGTGCGTTGCAAGATGGTTTTGCCGTTGCTGTGGAAAGCATAGTTAAAGAAATTCCTCAACCAGGTGTAATCAAAACTGAACAAGTAACGATTTTGGCGGGTTCTGCCTTCACACCAGGGGATGTACAGGAAATCAAAGAGATAGTCACGGCTTTTGGCTTGGTACCTATCTTTATACCTGACCTTGGCGCTTCTCTAGATGGTCATTTAGAAGATAATTACAGCGCTGTTACAGTCAGTGGGACTACCTTAAAACAGCTACAAGAAGTAGGTAGTTCTGCTTTTACCCTAGCTTTGGGTGAAAGTATGCGCGGTGCTGCCAAGATTCTGGAAGAACGCTTTGATACACCTTATGAGGTGTTTGGCGAACTGACTGGATTAGAAGCGGTAGATGAGTTTATCCAAGCATTGGCGATTCTGAGTAGTAACAGCGTACCCGAAAAATATCGCCGCCAACGCCGTCAGTTGCAAGATGCGATGTTGGACACTCATTTTTATTTCGGTGCAAAACGAGTTTCTTTAGCGCTGGAACCAGATTTGTTGTGGTCAATAGTGCATTTCCTGCAATCGATGGGAGCGCAAATTCATGCGACGGTGACTACCACGCGATCGCCTTTACTAGAAAAACTCCCGCTTAAAAACGTCACAATCGGCGATTTGGAAGACTTTGAGAGTCTAGCAGACGGTTCTGATTTGCTGATTGGTAACTCGAATGTCGGTGCGATCGCTAAACGGCTCTCGATTCCTCTTTATCGTCTCGGACTGCCCATTTATGACCGCTTAGGTAATGGTCAGTTTACCAAAGTTGGCTATCGAGGCACGATGGAACTTGTGTATGGCATCGGCAACCTATTTTTAGAACAAGAAGAGTCATTAGTCATTCGTCATTCGTCATTGATGAGTAGCAAATGACAAAGAGAGAAGTCTGATCTAAGGCTTTCTTAGATCAGGACTTCAGAGACAAAGGATAAATGACAACTGACAAAGGACAAACTAGGATGAAAATTGCCTTCACGACGAGTGACCGAGTTCATATTAATACTCATTTTGGAGCGGCAGATGAAATTGATGTTTATGAAATCTCGGATGAAGGATATAAATTCGTAGAGACTCTTAACTTTGATGATCAGCTCCAAGAAGAGAATAATGAGAGTAGACTCGCACCAAAACTTGAGGCTCTAGAGGACTGCACAATTATTTATGTAATAGCAATTGGTGGTAGCGCTGCCGCTCGGTTAATTAAGAAAGGTGTTACCCCAGTCAAGGCGCGATCGGAAGAAGAAGAAATTAGTGAAGTGCTAAATAAGCTAGTGAAAACCCTCAAAGGTAATCCTCCACCTTGGTTGCGTAAAGCTTTACAGCAAAAACCCACAAACTTTGCCGATGAAGTTGAAAATGAAGCAACGGTATGACCACAAATAATAGTGTTAACGGAACCGCAACAACTGAAGTCTTGAACTCACCTTTTCTTAAGGTATTAATTCAACAAATCCGTGGTCAAGACAGTTATGGATTTTATCGTAATTGGTCTGATGAGTTGATTCTCAAACCCTTTATTGTCACTAAACAAAAGAAACGCGAAATCTCCGTTGAGGCCGAAGTTGATCCGGTAACTCAAGCTCGAATTATGGCATTTTTTCGAGCTGTAGCTGCTGGGATTGAACAGGAAACAGGTTTAATATCCCAGGTTGTGGTTGATTTAAGCCATGAAGGATTTGGTTGGGCGCTAGTTTTTTCTGGCCGTCTTTTGTTAGCTGTGAAAACCTTACGAGATGCTCATCGCTTTGGCTTTGACTCCCTGGATAAATTAGCAGAAGAGGGAGAAAATCACGTCAAAAAAGGCATTGATTTGGCGAAGCGCTTTCCTGAAGTTGGCAATATTTAACAAGTGAGGAGTTAGGACTGAGGAGTTAGGACTTAAGTTAGCTTTTAACTGATAATTCATGATTCACATCTCCTAATTTATAACTCATAATTCCTAGTTTCTAACTCCTAACTTAAAAATAAGGAGTGGCTAATTGTGCAAGCGGAAGAAATAACTATTGAGGAACTACAAGGACAAATCAGACGCCTCAATAGCAAAGCTGGTCAAATGAAAATGGATCTGCATGATTTAGCTGAAGGGCTACCAACAGATTACACACAACTTATGGATGTTGCGGCGGCTACTTATGAAATCTATCGCCAGTTAGATGAACTTAAGCAACATCTGAATAAATTGGAGAATGCTAAATGACCGGAACTATTGCTGAATTCAAGCAGCTCGTAGATGCAGAAGAATTTTTTAAATTCTTTGATATGTCCTACGATGTAGAAGTTGTGAATGTAAATCGTCTACATATTCTCAAAAAGTTTTCTCAATACATAAAAGAAATTGATGATAATTCTCCTGACTTGAGCCAAGAAGAGAAATTAAATCAATATTCTTTGGCTTTGCAAAAAGCCTATCAGGTCTTTATCGACTCAACACCTCACGAACAAAAACTGTTCAAAGTGTTTAACGACAAGCCGAAAAATGTAGTCACACTGACAGAAATCACTTCTGATTAGGAGGTATAAATTGGTTAACCTGACGCCTACCGAATTAGAACGCTATCGTCGCCAAATGATGCTTCCGAATTTTGGCGAAACAGCACAGAAGCGCCTGAAGTCAGCGACAGTTCTGGTTACAGGTGTGGGGGGATTAGGCGGTACGGCGGCGCTTTACTTAGCAGTAGCAGGCGTTGGGCGGCTAATCTTAGTCCGGGGTGGTGACTTGCGGCTAGATGATATGAATCGTCAGGTTCTCATGACTGATGATTGGGTAGGTAAGCCAAGGGTATTTAAAGCTAAAGAAACTCTGGATGCAATTAATCCTGATGTCCAAGTGGAAGCTGTTCATGATTACATCACCCCGGAAAATGTAGATTCGTTAGTGCAGTCTGCTGATATGGCTCTTGATTGCGCCCACAATTTTACAGAGCGCAATTTGTTAAATGAAGCCTGTGTGCGATCGCGTAAGCCAATGGTGGAAGCCGCAATGAATGGGATGGAGGCTTACCTGACCACGATTATTCCTGGTGTGACTCCTTGTTTGTCATGTCTGTTTCCCGAAAAGCCTGATTGGGATCAGCGCGGCTTTTCAGTTATAGGCGCTGTCTCTGGGACATTAGCTTGTCTAACGGCTTTGGAAGCTATCAAGCTGATCACCGGGTTTAGTCAGCCTCTATTGTCGCAATTGCTGACAATCGACCTGAATCGGATGGAATTTGCTAAACGCCGTTCTCACCGCGATCGCTCTTGTCCAGTATGCGGTAATAGTGCCCCTTGGAGACACGCGCAATCCAATTCGATGGAACCCACAGGTATTGCACAAAATAGTTATTAGTCACTTGTACTGAGCGAAGTCGAAGTATTAGTCACTTGTCATTAGTGAATAACAATTGACAAAAAACAAAGGACAAATGACAACCCACACCTGAAATCAGAATAAATAATCGCTACAAATCAGGAGAACTGATGACCGTTACTTTATCAGAAAAAGCAGAATTTCATCTGTGGACATTCCTGAGAAATTCCGCACCCGACGCTAATGGCGCAACTAAAGGTGTCCGCATCTCTGTAAAAAATGGTGGTTGCAATGGCAATGAATATGCGATCGATATCATCAGCAAGCCCCAACCAGATGATTTAGTAACCCAGCAAGGCAAAGTGGTGGTTTACGTTGATCCCAAAAGTGCGCCGTTATTAGAAGGAGTTGTGGTTGACTTCGTTGAGGGAGTGGTGGAAAGCGGTTTTAAGTTCACCAACCCCAATGCAACTGATAACTGCGGTGGTTGTGGAAAGTCCCTCAAAACAGGCGACAGTAAGCCTACTGGTGTACCTTGCAGCTAACATCATTCCGTTAGCGCCAAGTCTGACTGTAAAGGCTTCTCATAGACGTACTCCGCAGAGTTTCAATGCCTTTGAGGTGGCTTCTCGTTCGCGTTGCATCCCTTACCCCTATAGAGAAACTAGCTAAAGCGTAGCTTCTGCGTAAGAAAAAGGGAAGCAAAGAGTAGGATAGGTTGCTCAAAAACTTCGGAAATTAGATCAACTGTATAACGTTTGAGGAGAATCGGAAAATGGCTACGTACCAAGTTAGATTAATCAACAAAAAAGAAGACCTCGACACCACAATTGAAGTTGACGAAGAGACTACCATTTTAGATGCAGCAGAAGAAAATGGTATTGAGTTGCCGGCTTCTTGTCAAGCAGGTTCTTGCTCTAGTTGTGTTGGCAAAGTCGTCGAAGGCGAAATTAATCAAGAAGATCAAAACTTCCTGGATGACGATCAGATTTCTAAAGGATTCGCTCTACTTTGTGTTACTTATCCTCGTTCTAATTGCACAATTAAAACACATCAAGAACCCTATCTCGTCTAACATATTACTTTGGTTGCTGCCTTTGGCGACTAAATAAAAGATGAAGGAAGAAGGATGAAAATATACTTCCTTCTTCCCTTCACAATCCCTAATTTATAATTCAAATGTTTACCCGCTTTAGTGTGACTGGCTGTTCATTAGAATTATTGAAGACGGGAGAGCGAGGAATCGTCACCTTCTGTAAAAGTCAGGATGAAAGAATCTTGAGAAAACTGATATCAATGGGGGTAACACCAGGAACTAATATCACTTTAGAACAACACTTTCCCTCATTAATTATTCAAGTAGGAAATACATCTTTAGCACTAGATATAGAAAGTATCCGCGCTATTTATGTCCGTATTATTGATAATTGAATTAATTAACATCTATCTATATAATACTCTCTTGACCTCACTCCTTTGCTAATTAATTCCAGGAGTGAGGCCAATCAATTTATAGATATGAATGCAAAGAGCCGCTTGCAACAAAAGGCAACTTGCTTATTTTTCTATTCAACACCAACTATCACATCTGATGATTTAATCACAGCAACAACCTGCTTACCTTCTACAAGTCCGAGCGTTTCCGCTGATGATTTTGTGATGATTGACACTAACTCTACTCCTGGTGCTATTTCTAAAGTTATCTCAGTATTAACTGAACCATGCACAACTTTTGTTACAGTACCTTTGAGAGAATTCCGAGCGCTAATTTCCATTTTTTGTCTCTGTCTTACTTATACTTAAATAAAGTAGCACATTTTGAAGCACATTTTGGTTTAAAAAGGCAATCATTTAATATTTCTTAATGACTATCAGGTATATAAAGGAAATCTCAGCGTCATCTCTCTGTTTTATTAAACACAAGATTCAAACTAATTCATAATTCATAATTAAAAAGAGTTTGTACCGGGTGCTTCTACAAGCAGTCCTGTTTTAGTTGAGGCTTCGTCGTGAGCGCTCAGTCGAACGGTTTAAATCCCCTTTCTATTACATAATTATGAGTTTTTAATGAAAACGTTACATCCAATTTGAGAATTTTCAGATATTGATGGTGAATAGGGTAGGTGTTTCACGTTTTAGATATCGCTAATATTTAGTAACATTAACAACTGACTAATAACCGAATTTACTTTATTTAAAGTAACTTACAGCAGTTTTCATTTATTTGAACCAAGTTTGTTGTAGGGAATATTTAAAACGTCGTTTCCAGCATCTGGCTGGAAATACTGCTCATTGCGGCTCTGGCGTTAGTAAGGGAGGCGGAGGCTCAATGAGGGGCATTCCCAGTCTCCGACTGGGAACGAGGTAAAAAATGCTGCATTTTGAGTGTATTTCAAGATTTTTTCGGAGATATATTTGGGGATCTTTATAAATGATTCATAATTCTAAATTATCAGAGTGATAATATATAACTAAGCTAAATTGTTGGAAGTCAATTTAGTCGTCTGTCAAGTTAACTATGCTGGGTAAAATAAGTTTGTAGTAAGGACTTTAGTCGTTGTGTTAAACACTGAAGTACTTAGTACATACTAAGCAAAGTTAGCTTAATAAACTATTAGTACTTTGAGTAACCGAAAATTGCTGGGTGAGCGCGGGGAGTAGGAAGTAAGGAAAGACTTTTTCGGATTCCCAAATTTTTGAATATCTAGCAAATTTGCTTTGGTTAACTACTAGAGTTTAGCTATTCATATAGCATTTTTAAATAATGGTGGGCATTGCCCACCATTAAGTTTTCCAAGCAAATTTATGCTTGAATTTTACTTCCTTTTGTGACATTTAAAGAAGAAGTATGAGTCAATTAAACAGTCAATATTTGAGTGAAGTAACAACCCAATGGCTAATAGCAAAAGGCTATAGTCTTGAGGATTTAAATCAGCCAGGTGAAAATGGTGATACAGCTTTGATGAAAGCGACAAGAGAGGGAGTTTATGCAGTCGTTAAAGAACTGATTGATGTAGGTGTGGATATCAATGCTCGAAATAGCGATCGCAACAATGCTTTGTGGTTTGCTTGTTTTGGTAATCACTACGATTTAATTAATTTACTGCTGGCTGTCAAGATTAATATTGACAACCAAAATGATAACGGTGCAACTGTTTTAATGTATGCAGCCTCAGCCGGAAAGACAGAAGTCATCAAGCTACTTTTGCAGCATCATCCTAACTTAACTTTGAAAAACTTAGACGACTATAAAGCCATCGATTTTGCGAGTAACGTAGAAGTTTTAAGGATACTTAAAAATGCCACAAAGTAAGATATCGGGCAAAGCCTATCATGAAGCTACCAAGCATTCTTACTTATCGGTACAGCTTAATCCAAATTATGTAGATGCATCAACACAGCCATCTGCATTTAAAGTTTATCCAAAATTTTATCGGAGAGTGAAATTAAATCTCAATAATCCTGTTCATTCTTTTATCTCGTTAACCAGTACAATAACCCTAGAAAAAGTGTATAAAGATAGTCTTTATACACTGCGAGTCAATCCATCAGCAGGCGCTTTGTATCCTACAGAAGTTTACGTACAGGTTCGCGGGATTGAGGGAATAGTAGATGGAATATATCATCTAGAAGTTGAGAATAATTGTCTAACTCTCATCTATGAATTAATTGATGATGGGTTTGAGAGTTATATTATACCGGGTAAAAGTATCAACGGATTCATCTTTTTAATTAGTTGTGTTTATTATAGGTCTAGCTGGAAATATCAAAATAGAAGCATGAGATATTGCTTATTAGATAGCGGACACCATTTAGGTGCTGTTGCAGCTTCAGCTTTTCTCCACAACCGAGATATACAACTAATTTTCGACTTTGATAAATTCGCTCTCAATTCCGATTTGGGATTTGAGAATAAAGAGTTTATTACTGCTTGTGCAGTGTCAGGAGAACTACAAGACAAAAAAATCAGACGCTTAAGGCTGAAAGTTCCTTTTGTCTGCGGTACTGATTATTTTGAATCTAATCAATTTATTGAAGATGCCTATGAAGCAACTACTCTCCAAAAGAGTCGCCAGCAGAAATTAGAGTATCCTCAATTTGACTTTGATAAGGATAAATTTTATCACACAGTTTGGGATAGACGTTCTATTAGACGTTTCCGGAAAGAGTCTATTTCTCAAGAAGATTATTTATATATAGTGCAGCAACTTCAGCAGCCAATACCGACAGAAAACTATGAGCAAATAGAAATTTACTCAGTGGTGCATCGAGTAGAGGGAATGACACCTGGGTTATATAAAGGTACGTATCTGGTTAAGACGGGTAATTTTAGTGAAAAGACGGGTTACTTATGTATTAATCAGGCTATTGCTAAAGATAGCGCTGTAACTTTATTTTTTGTGTCAGATTATTTAAATTATCAAACTGCTATGCAAATAGCTGGTTTTCTCGGACAGAGGCTTTATTTAACTAGTAATTATTTGGGAATTCAGTGTAGTGGAATTGGTGCTTATTATGATGAAGAAACCCAGGAATTATTAGAAACAAATAAAGATGTACTTTATGGAATGGTAATTGGAAGATAAGTAGGAAGCTAAAGAGAGATGCTTAGAAAGACGTATTACTTTAATGGTGATGACTCACATCCTATACAACCGACATCGGCGGATATTATACTGCGGCAGCAACTAGAATATTCTATTAGTAGATACTTTTATGACGCTTGCGATCGCACGATTCAAAATCTTCTATCTAATTGTCGGTGGTATGTCACAACCCATGCCAATGCTCTAACATTGGTAATTGAATGTCCCGATCAAGTTACTAATTGGCGTATTTTGCAAAAAATTGTGCCAATGGGGACATTACTATATGGAATTATCAGCAGTGCTAAAATCCGTGTTTGTCCGCCAGAGAGTCAAGGTGTACCTTTTGAAATGAGGGTAGATGAACTTTCGGTTTATCGGGATTGGGCTTAAGAGAAGAGTTAGGAGTTAGGAGAGACGCGATTAATCGCGTCTGTACAGGAGTTAGGAATTTTTACTCATTTTTCTGGTTGATAAGTGCGGTTAGTTCTTCAAAAACCAAATCAGCAGAATGTTTGACAACAGGACTTAACTCCAGTCCAAAAGCAAGATTTGCCGCCTCAATTAAATAAACTGTCACCTCTTGGGGAAAGTCATTTTGAAAGATTTTCCGTCCGGCGGCTAAAGCATTATCCCAGCGAAAATTGTGCAAGTTATAACTAGGTTCTGGCAAAGCTTCCAGTTCTTTTCCTGGAACTTTAAACATAGCACCTGGTTCAGAACCTGTTGAACTTGCATCAATAATCACTAATTGTTTACTACCTCTAGCTTGAAACATTACTTCCATCCCGGCGGTGCCACAGTCATATACTCGCACATGAGGATGAGGGTTTTCAGCTAGATATTTTTGTAAGCGTTGGGCGATGATTACGCCTACTGCGTCGTCATTGCGATTGAGATTACCGCAACCAATGATTGTTAGCATGGAATGAGATTTAATTGTTTAAGCAGTTGCAAATTGAGTTAAACCTTAAGCAATATTACTCGTATGCAACTTCACGCATTGTACTATCAGGATATATAATAAACATTTTCTTTTCAAAAATAGATTTCATAATTAACCATATATAGTTTTCTCGTATTTCTACTAGTTCTGTATGTGTTTTTATAATACCTTGGAATTTTAAAGAATTAACCTTTAATTCTAACTGTGTATTACGAATCTTTAAATATGTAGGATTAGAGAATAAAATTTCTTTAAATACAGGTTGATCAAACTGTTTTGCTTGCTCCAGTTCTTGAAAAAAATCATTTATTATATCTCTAATTTCTATTTGATCACCATCTGGCATTAAGTAATAACTATCATCTATTTTGACTTCTAATTTGATTTCTTCATCACAAACATTATTAAAAGATAATATTTCTGGTATAAGCACTTGAATATTTATATTTATACTTGTTAATCTATTTTGCAAATCTTGATCTAATGGTTCTCTAAGCTCTACTAAACCAACATTGTGATATTCAGCATACTTAGCTCCATCTTCAGTAAAACCTAGCTTAGATACAATAACAGCTTTATCAAAGTTACAATCATCACGAATTTCAATGAGTTTCATAACTTTATCTTTATCAATTTTTTCATTCCAATACTTGCATTCAATAGCTGTTTTGTATGTATGAATTCCGACATCGTGAGAAGTTATGACATCTACCTGATGACTTACTCCAGATTTACCAGTAGATTTACAGGAATGTCCATAGCATACAATCTTAACTCGCTGCTTTTTACCTAAAGCTTCATATATGCTTTTTACAGTTTCTTCGTAGGTTTTCCAGTCCATAACTAGCTTTTATCAAAAACGTTAACTTTAACATTTTAACAAAATTGTTGTGATTTTTACTTTTTTCAGCAATAGGTCTAGGATTAGCACAGGGAATGTCGCTAAGGAAAACACCAGTGAATGAAATAGAGGCTCTGACTAATTAATATAGGCAAAGCCCCTGAAAAATAATTTATCAGTAGTAAACTAGAACTCTACACCATGTTTCTTGGCAATTTCAGTCAGTTTCTCAGACTGATGTTGTGATGCTTTAGTCAAGAGTTCTTCAGCCTGTTCTCTAGTACTTCCCTCTTTAGGAATTAAATACTTGACATAAAGAGATACAAAATCAGCTACGATTGCTAAACCGGATAAACCATGTTTGTCAGCTTCCTTACCAGCGATCGCTGATACTAAACCTGCTTTAATTGGGTCTGGTTTAACTTTCATGAACTGATCGACAAGTTTCGGAATGTATTCTGCTGGTGGCAAGTTATCTAACTTACTTCTATCTGGAGTAAAGTTACATTCTGCGGCTTTTGCCTGCTCTAAAACACACCATTCGATGAATTCTTGCAATGCTGCATCGGGAACGCGAGGAAGATATTCGTGTAGCGCTAAATCAGACACAAGCTTACCGTGTAAATTTCTGTTTTGTTGAAGTGCATTAACGCAAGCCTAACGCACTGTTTCTATAAGTTTTAGTATGTTACGCTACGAGTTTTGAATAAAGGGTGTTGGGCATTGCAAAAACTCTACTTTTCAAACATCCTCTCAAATTAAAAGAGTTGGTAGAGCGATCGCCGAAATAGCAAATGGGTTCGCCGAAATAGCAAATGGTGTCGCCGAAATGGCAAATGGACTCGCCGAAATAGCAAATGGACTCGCCGAAATGGCAAATGGGTTCGCCGAAATAGCAAATGGTGTCGCCGAAATGGCAAATGGGTTCGCCGAAATAGCAAATGGGTTCGCCGAAATGGCAAATGGACTCGCCGAAATAGCAAATGGTGTCGCCGAAATAGCAAATGGACTCGCCGAAATAGCAAATGCGATCGCCGAAATAGCAAATGCGATGGCGAAGCCAGCCGTAGGCATCGCTCAGGTGGATGACCAATCTAGTAAGCTGTAAGTGGGTTGTCCATGATTGTGATATGAAAACTTTTACTGCGATCGTTGAAAGAGATTCTGATACTAAGTTCTATGTTGGCTATGTCCCTGGCTTTCCTGGAGCGCATTCTCAAGGTGAAACCTTGGATGAATTGCAGGAAAATTTGCGTGAAGTTATTGAGATGCTTCTAGAGGATGAGGATCTGGTGTTCGAGACAGAGTTTGTAGGTATACAACAGATTGTGGTTCAGTAGACGATGAGTAATATTCCTGTTCTGAAACCCCAAGAAGTTGTACGAATATTGGAGAGCCTTGGGTTTGTCGAGGTACGTCAGAAAGGCTCACACAAACAGTTTCGACACGAAGATGGACGAGGAACAACAGTCCCATTTCACAAAGGGCGTGACATCTCACCAAGGTTGCTACGGCAGATTGCGAGTGATATTGGTTTGACGATTGAAGAAATGCTGGAGTGGCGATGAAATTTAACACTTAACCAGAAATCAAATGTTAAAATCTCACGATTTGCCTGCCCAAAGTAGTGAAATGTCGTACTGATTGAACATTGAATCGGCACTCACAAGCGTCATATCTTCTATCTGAGCCTGTGCAATCAACATTCTGTCAAAAGGATCTCGGTGATGCAAAGGTAATGCCGCCGCTCGTAAAGCATGAGGTGCTGTAATCTCTAACGATCGCATTGCCAACACCGTCATCCGACTAGAAATATAACTGTCTAGGGGGTCTGACAGTGGTAACTTGCCGATCGCAACTTTTATCCCTATTTCCCAAATGCTAGCAACTGAGAGCCACAATTCATTGGTTTCATCACCAATATGGGCGATTGCTGCTTCATTCAAAAGCTCTGGTTGGGTAAACCACCATAACCAGCACTGCGTATCTAGCAAAAGTTTCACTCCTAACCGCCCTCAAATGCTGCCAAAATTTCTTCGGGCATTGGAGCATTGAAGTCATCTGGCACTACAAAACGCCCTTTATCCTGCCCTAAACTATTGAGTCGATTTGATGAGGAGCGAAACGGAACCAACTTAGCGATCGCAATGCCTCGGTTGGAAATAATGATTTCTTCTCCAAGCTCTACGCGTGACAAAAGCTTTGAGAGATTTGTTTTAGCTTGATGAATATTTACAGTTTCCATAAGATTAAACTAAGTCTGTAAACTAAGTTTAGTCTGGTTGTCATAGTGGTGCAAGGGCGATCGCTTTTCGTCAACACTTGGTTTATACGTACAACCGATCAAACAATTAGATACTAGTTTTTTGCTTCACTTTGCTGACATAGTTGATTGCGAAGGCTATGATGAAGCGGCCAAAATAAAAAAATTTGTCTAGGAGTGCGATATGAAACTACCTGAACCTCAAACCAAAACATTTTCAACTTTGGTAGGAGAAATTGAAAATGGTCAAATTAAAATTCCCCAATTTCAAAGAGAATTCGTTTGGACAATGCAGAAATCTGCTGCTCTTATTGACAGCATTATCAAAGGTTATCCCATTGGCACATTCATTTTTTGGCGCACTAATGAACGTCTTCGCTCAGTGAAAAACATTGGTAAGCTAGATTTACCAGAACCAAAGCCAGGTGAGTTTGTTGATTACGTTTTAGATGGACAGCAGCGATTAACTAGCTTATTTGCTAGTCTGCAAGGCGTTATTTTAACCAGAGAAGACGGAAGATAAGATAATTTCTCACAAATATTCATCGATTTAGAAGCCGAAGATTTCGATCAAATAGTCATTACTGATATTGAGGGTAAAGATGAAAAAACTTTGATTAGTATTCTCAATTGACTCAAAGGTAGTTTTTTGCTTTTAGCAGCATATCCTCAGAACTATCATGACAAAATTCAAGCTTATAAAAATAGGATTGAAAGCTATCAGTATTCAATCTCTCCAAGGAGTGTAAAAAACAAGTCATATTAAAACTTGATAAGAATAGTTTTATTGATGTTTGGGATAAAGCAATAGATTCTATTGAACGCAGTGTAGAGTATTTCAGAAATTTTTATCGTATCCCGGTTTCTCAGTTACTTCCATATAATGCCTTAATCATTCCCTTTTCATATTTCTTCTTTCACCACAAAGATAAACCAACTAATGATAAACAAAAATATTTAGAAGATTTTTTCTGGAGATGTTCTTTATCTGGACGCTATTCTTCTTCTGTAGAAAGTAAATTAGCACAAGATATAAAAAGAATAGATCAAATTCTTGCTGGAGATTTACCTAGCTATGACTGGTCAATTGATACTTCAGCAGAATTTATTAAGTATAATGGTTGGTTTAGTACGTCTAGAAGTTATATTAAAGCAATATTATGTATATATGTGTATCATCAACCAAAGTCATTTAATGATAACGCTATCGTCAATGTTAGTAACTATTGGCTAAAACAAGCAAATAGCAAAAATTATCATCACTTTTTCCCAAAAGCACATTTAAAAAAAACAGGATTATTTAGATTGGTACATCAACCATATTCTAAACATCACCATAGTAGACGACTTTTTGAACAAAAGGGAAATTAAGGCAAATGCGCCTTCAAAGTACATGGCTAAATTTCAAGCAATAAATCATGAGTTGGAGACTACTATGAAAACTCATTTAATAGAGAATTTAGATACTTTTGGGATTTGGAACGATGATTATGAGCAGTTTTTATCTGAAAGAGGAAAAGTTGTTAGTCGAGAAATTTCCAAAAGAATCATTAAGCAGGAAATAGACAAAAAAGGACAATCTAATTTAGTTGATGATTTTGAAGAAGAGTTAACAACTATTGAGTAAATACTACTATCTAAAAGTAAGATAGAGGTACGATAGAAAATTCTCCGCGTACCTCGGCGCTTACCTTCGCGCCACTTTGCGTTTAAACTTAAGCAGTCCGAAAACGCGCTAACTCTTCACCTGTCTTAGCATCATGGGCGTGGACTGTACACACCAAACATGAATCAAACGATCGCGCCACATGACCAACTTCTACCGGATCGCTAGAATCATAAATGGGTGTCCCAATTAAAGCTTCTTCAATCGGGCCGCGAATACCTTCACCGTCACGAGGACCGATATTCCAAGTACCTGGGGCGATTACTTGGTAATTCTTAATCTTACCGCCCTCCACTTCTACCCAGTGAGATAAGGAACCGCGCGCTGCTTCTGTTGCACCCCAACCCTTGCCATCTTTTTCTTTGGGTTTGATATACCAAGGGTCGTTTAATTTAAATTCGCGTAAACAATGTTCAGCTTGCCGATATAACTTGACAAGTTCGTGAACTCGTGCTAGCTGACGCACATGAATACTAGCACCACCCATTTGTTTGAAGACATCGAGGATCAAGCCGTCGTAGTGTTGCCAAGATTCGCCATGTTTACCACCTGCAACTAATTGACGCGCTAAGGGGCCGGTTTCCAAACGTCCGAAGTCTTTGTGAAGGACTGCACTCGACCAAGAGTAGGCGTTATCGAAGTCTTTAGTATTATTTGCAGTGGGTTTAGTGATGCGATCGCGAGGATGAATGTCTGCTGTTCCTTCATCGTACCAGGAGTGAGTTGTATTCTCGCGGGTAAATGACTGCTCCATTAAGGTGTGAGTGTCTGCGAAGCTGTCATACACTCCACTTTTCATAATCATTGCCGCATTTCGTCCTTCAATAGTCGGTTTTTGGTATTTATCTTCATGGGCTAAATATCCCCAAGTGACATATTTACCAACACCAGCACCATATCTATCTAGACCGATATCTAAACCCATGCGCCAATAAAAACCTAAGTCGGAATCTCGATGATTTCGGTCTTCATCTAACCAGTTATTGAAGTCGTCATAAGTTTGGATTTGTTCGTAGCGTTCTAAAGAACAACCCAACCATACTGGTTCTAACCAATTGGTGCGGAAATATTCTAGAATTGCCCAAGCGCGGGTAATGTCTGTGAGAGTAGGGGCGCACATCACGCCACCGGGAACCATGTAGCTGGAATGAGGCCATTGTCCGCCTAATAGTGCATAAATTTCTACAGGTTTAGCGGAAATTGTGATGCCTACTTCGTAAGATTTACCAGTGAAAGCAGCAAAGCGTCTAACAGCTTCGTCATAAAAGCGACTATGGCGATATTTTTTATTGGTTAAATCAATCGCAAAGAGTCCGTAAAAATAGCGGGGTATACTTTGAATTGTTTCGACAATTTGACCGATATTTCTGGCCAAAATTGCATTGCGGGGAACTTCTGTTTCCCAAGCTGTATCTAATGCCCAAGATGCACAAGTTAGGTGAGAACCGCCGCAAATGCCGCAAATGCGAGGCGTGACAATTAATCCGGCTTGAGGGTCTTTGCCGCGTAGGATAACTTCAAATCCGCGAAATAATTCGGCGTGTGTCCAGGCGTTGACTACCCGCCCATTCTCAATATCAACTCGGACATCTAAATCACCTTCAACTCTACCGACGGGTGATATATCTAATGATTGAATTGTCATTCTCTTCTCCTATTTTTTATCAGCATTAAGGTTTTGTAGTTTTGTAGGGTGCGTTAGGACTAAAGTCCATAACGCACCTAAAATTTGAGGTGGTGCCGAACTTTCGGCGATAACTACAAAATTTAATGACTAAACTGTAAAAAAGTCTTCTTCTGCCCAAGGTGGTGCTGCGTCTTTGGCGACCATTGTGAGTAAGGCGTAGTCTTTTTTGTTCACCCCTGGCGGTAATTCTTTGGGAACTCCCATGACTGTTTGGGTTTTGAATACGGTTCCCGGTTTGAGGTCAAAGAAAGGAAATTCTGGTTCTGTACAACCTAAACAAGGCATTCCAGCACGAGTTTTAGAAGAAACGCGGTTCCATAAGATGCGGTTGCAAGAGGAATGAGTCATGGGGCCACGACAACCCAAGTCGTAGAATAAGCAACCTTTGCGCTGACCAAATTCGGCGGTTGAGGCTTTGTAGGCAAAGTGGATGTTGCGGGTACAACCGGTTTGGGTATAGCTGTTGAAGAAGGTTTGCGGACGATTTAGTTCGTCGAAAGCAATGTCTGCTATGCGCCCAGTAGCGATCGCAACTAATATCTGCGTAATCCAGTCGGGATGTGCGGGACATCCAGGTATATTAATTACAGGTAATCCGGCTTGCGATAAAAAATCTTTACCTAAAAAGCCGCCTTCTTGACGTTTGAGAAATTGCAAACCTTCCGACTCGCTGGGGTTAGGTGACATCGCCGGAATTCCTCCCCATGTGGCACAGTCTCCCACGGCGACGATAAATTTAGCAACTTTGGCGAGGTCTGCTAACCAATCTTTCATGGCGCGATCGGCAAACCGATTCCATTCGCCAGTGCCGTTGGGAGCGTTGACAACACTGCCCTCAAATACCAAGATATCTAAAGCAATTGTGCCAGAAATACAATCCCGCAGCAGTGTTTGTAAGTTATTGCCTAGTTCCACTCCCAAGGAGGGATGCCAAAGTAAGTTAATGCCAAAGTCCGCAATTAAATCGCAGACTGTGGGTTCTTCAGCGTTGAGAAATGACATAGTGTTGCCTGAACAAGCACCACCCTGTAGCCATAGTACGTTAGTCATTGGCTATGCGTTTTTCTATTGTTTACCATGCATGATGTAGGTGATAATGCTTGTAAAGTCTCACCTGTTTATCAATATTTATTTTTCAATTCTAAGATATTTTTTTATTTAATTCACTTTCATGAAAAAAGAATTAATCATTAAGAATAACTGAAATTCCATTAAGATTAATTTAAAAGGGTATGTCTGTTATGTATGTAACACATTTAACAAATAAAAGAATAGTATAAATTAAATTGCCTTTTGTTTTTAACTCCTGACGTTAATAGTGGTTCCCAGGTGTATGAAGTACATCACATCAAAACCTCACCTCCAGCCCCTCTCCTTAGCAAGGAGAGGGGAGATAAAGCACAGCTTTATCGGGGTGAGGTTAATTGGCTATGCAATTAAAGACTGGAGTCCACTACTAGCAACCACTAATACAGGTGAGGTTATGAGTATTTTAAGCCGTCAGATTTTAATATAATAACTGAGTCAAATACAGCGAAATATCGGGGTGCAAAGTCTTGCGCTCCGTCAGCTATATATTATTAATTGTTTTAGGATTTTGGTTGTACAGCTTGCCTAACAAGTTGTTCGTCCAAGCCTAGGGCGTGTTTTCAAACTATAACCATAACAGAATGGAGGCGATGGTAATCATAGCT
>NZ_JABXKJ010000149.1 GCF_017115085.1 Nostoc sp. NMS7
ACACAAAGACAGGCAACAAACAAACTATCAAATTGGTTTGTTTGTTGGGTGAGGTCAATTTGATTTAGTTGTTCAGTCACTGAAGCTAGAAATTGGGAGTGTGCTGTGATATCAGTGGGAGATAATCTATTCATATATATATACTTTTTTTAATAATTAGTCTGATCACAACCTACACATTTTGATTTTTTAGGCAAAACCTACGCGGTATTGCAACGTACCCGTTGCTGGGGTAGGAAAATTCCTGGACTGGAGGCGAGGCTCTTAAACAGTCCGGGTAAAGGCTATGCAGGTGCCAGGATCGATAAAATTGTGGCAGCCGCAGGGGTTTCTAAAGCCACTGTCTATCGACGCTTTGCTGATAAAGAGGCATTGTTTACCGTTCTGATTCAACGGATGGCAGCGAGAACAAATCTGTTTCAACAACAAGACTTTCCAGCATTGCAAGAGGAACCGGTTGTATTTTTGAAACGTTATGCCACTAAAATGCTTGACAATATTGCTCAAAACTCGCAAGAGGTAACGCTGTTCAGAATCATCATTGGGGAGTCAGGACGATTTCCAGAACTAGGACGAGTGTTTGTCCAGACGATTGAAAAACCAAATATTGACTTTCTTACGCAATATTTTGCAGCTCATCCTAAACTTCAGCTTGCTGACCCGGAAGTTGCAGCACAAACGTTTATCGGAACGCTGACCCATTTTGTGATTGTGCGATATCTACTGCATGGTGGAGATATTTTACCAATGGAGTGCGATCGCCTCATAGATAGCTTGCTTTCACTGATCTTTAACAAAAACGAAGCTAAGAGCTGATTTTCCCATAATTTGCCACCAAACCTGATGCCAAATCAGTAATTTCAATATCAACTATTCTTACCCAACTTAGTAAGTAACTGGCGAATCACAGATGCATCCTCGGCATCAGGAACTTTTGCTAAATAATTTTGTAAGTCGTCTACAGCTTGGGGGTAGTAACCAAGTTGATAGTAGATCAAACCGCGATCGCGCAATTCTACAGTTAAACCCGGAAATAGTAACAAAATTCGTTCAATCGCTCCTAGCGTTTTTTCTAAATCTTGTTGTTTGATATAAATAAATTTTAAATTTGTCAGCATCCGTGCCAAAAATTGCCGATGACTGACTACGGCTAAAAATTCTGGTTGTAGCGTCACAGGTTGCTGATAAAGTTGAGACAGTCGTTCCTCGCAATCTTGGGCAAATATTATTTCACCACCATTGAAAGCATCCACAAAAATTTCTATATCTGGAATATCCGGGCGAATCAGAAAATGTCCTGGCATCCCCACACCAACCATCGGAAAATCAATCCGTCGGGCGACCTCCAGGTAAACCAGCGCTAAGGTAATGGGAATCCCCAATCGTCGCTCAATTACATCATTGAAAAAGCTGTTGCGCGGGTCGTAATAGTCAATTTTATTACCAGAAAACTTTAAATCTTCGTAGAGATACTGATTAATACTTTGAACTATCCGCAAAGGATATCGGGAAGAAGGCAGGCGTTCTTGAAGCTCCCATGCGATTGTCTGGAGAGCATTGAGGTATTCTTCTGGATCTAGGTTGGGATATTCTTCTTGTGCAATATACAAAGCTGCCTTTGCTAGGTCAATGTGTTCGTCAGACTGCTGAATCTCCTGGTAAAAATATTGTCGTGCTGACGAGAAATTCATAAGGTGTTGCTCGGTGGAAGTGTGAAGATGAAGCGAGAGTGGCTGGGCTAAACTGAAAACAGTTTTTTGTACCTATTTTGATATTACCCTAAGTTTTTAACCACTATGGTTTTCATCGCTAGGTATCATAACAGTGTATTACTACGATGTTCTTAAGTGTAGATTCTGTTTACTTAGACATACTTACACATAATCACGTTGATCAACCTATCTGAAAGCAACAACTTAATTTTACAAAGGTTTAGGCAATCATTTACTTGATATTACGTATGTAAGTCGCCTTATATCTAGGTTTTGGCTGCTATTTAATCTAATTTGGAATGTATTTTTTATGTGAATACACGTAAATACTCTCGACACTAAATAAATTTGTCAGTAACTTAAGTGAATAAGCAAGCGAGGAAAAGACTTTTAATAACCTCCTTAAATAACTAGAAGACAAAAGCTAAGTTCAAAACTTTAGTCATTTTCACTAGTGCTTATATCTGCGATCGCAGCAAAAGGCTAAACCCTTACTGATCATAGGGGGAGTTTATGCCTAATTTTGCTGAAAAATTCGAGTGCAATCACAACTGAGTTTATCAGCATTAATCGACAGTCATTAATTGTCGTTTGGAAGAATACACACCTTTGGGATTTTTGAGGAAACTAGAATCATGAATAAATCAATTGTTTTCAAAAGCTTAAATAAGATTGGTATAGCATTAACAGCCTTGACTGCAATTGGATTTGTTACTACAAATTCTGCTAGCGCAGCAACAGTTACAACCCTCTTAGAGGATGATTTTAATTCAGAAAATAGCGGTGTTGCCAATCAGTCCACTTTAGATTACAATCAGTTTCACAAATTTAAAGTTATAAACGGATCTGTGGACTTGATTGGAAATGGTTTTTTTGATTTCCTTCCTGGTAACGGACTATATGTAGATCTGGATGGAACAACGTCTCCATCTCTAGCTGGTACACTTGAATCTCAGGAATTTAACTTTCAAGCAGGAGACATAGTTAACCTCAGCTTCCAGCTTGCTGGGAACCACCGAAATAACGATACTGAGTCTGTCATCGTATCTCTGGGTAGTTTGTTTAACGGAACATTTTCACTAGGCCAAAATGAACCGTTTACAACCTTTACCCAAAGTTTTACCGTTGCTTCTGCAACAAATGCCACATTAAAATTCCAGGAGACTGGCGCGGATAATATTGGATTGCTGCTTGACAATGTTACGTTGACTAAATCAGTTCCTGAACCTGGTTCAATTATGGGTCTTCTGGCTTTCGGTGCTTTCGGTGCTACTTCACTTTGCAAGCGCAAACAACAGCAATCTGTAACTAACGCCTAAATTATTCACCCAGATTTAAGTCTATCCATAGTCTATAATTGCCGTGTCTTGCAGCGAACACGGCAATTTTTTATTTTGATAATCATTTGGGGACACTATACCGCAACTTTGTAGCGGTATGGTGTCCCCATTCCAAGTCTGGTTACTGAGTATTGAGTATAAATTCTTAAAAATTTTGTAGCAGGTCTTAATTAGCCACTAAATTCTCTCAATCCCCAATCCCGAATACAAATTTCTGCTGCCTATTGGAGAATATAGCCTAATCCTACTTGAGGACAACGATCTTAAGGATCAATTTATGGCGTAGAGTGGGGGCGTTCAGTGCTAATCTGAAAGGTGACATTGCTTAAATTTATGTCTTCTCAGACCTGATCTAAAATCTAGCTTCAATCATTAGGCGCAGCATGGTCACAACCGCAGAAAAAACAAACATTGGTTACATTACCCAAATCATTGGCCCAGTTGTAGACGTTAAATTTCCCGGCGGGAAATTGCCAAAAATCTACAACGCTTTGAAAATCACTGGCACCAACGAAGCTGGACAGGAAATCAACCTGACTGTTGAAGTACAGCAACTGCTGGGCGACAACCAGGTGCGGACTGTTGCGATGAGTTCCACCGAAGGCTTAATGCGCGGTCTGGAAGTCAGCGATACAGGCGCTTCCATCAGCGTACCAGTTGGGAAAGCCACTTTGGGTCGGATTTTGAACGTCCTTGGCGAACCTGTGGACAACAGGGGACCTGTAAATGCTGAGGCAACTTTACCCATCCACCGCTCTGCTCCCAAATTTACTGACCTGGAAACCAAACCTTCGGTGTTTGAGACTGGGATTAAAGTTGTTGACCTCCTCACTCCCTATCGACGCGGCGGCAAGATTGGTCTGTTCGGCGGTGCTGGTGTTGGTAAGACCGTGATCATGATGGAGTTGATCAACAATATCGCTACCCAGCACGGTGGAGTATCGGTTTTTGCTGGCGTGGGTGAGCGCACCCGTGAAGGTAATGACCTCTACAACGAAATGATTGAATCTGGGGTGATCAATAATGATAACCTCAACGAGTCAAAAATTACTCTGGTCTACGGTCAAATGAACGAGCCACCCGGAGCAAGAATGCGGGTTGGTCTTTCGGGATTGACAGTAGCAGAGTACTTCCGGGATGTGAACAAGCAGGATGTGCTGCTGTTTATTGACAACATTTTCCGGTTTGTCCAAGCAGGTTCGGAAGTGTCGGCGTTACTGGGTCGGATGCCTTCAGCAGTAGGATATCAGCCCACATTGGGAACCGACGTGGGTGAACTGCAAGAGCGGATTACCTCGACTACAGAGGGTTCGATTACCTCCATTCAGGCAGTGTACGTACCTGCGGATGACTTCACCGACCCCGCACCTGCTACCACCTTCGCCCACTTGGACGGAACAACAGTACTGTCTCGCGGTTTGGCAGCTAAGGGAATTTATCCCGCAGTTGACCCCCTTGGTTCGACTTCGACGATGCTCCAGGCCAATATTGTTGGTGATGAACACTACAATACTGCCCGGGCGGTGCAATCAACTCTGCAACGTTATAAAGAACTCCAAGACATTATCGCCATTCTCGGTCTAGATGAATTGTCTGAAGAAGACCGTCTAATCGTAGCGCGGGCCCGGAAAGTTGAGCGTTTCTTGTCGCAGCCGTTCTTTGTGGCAGAAGTATTCACCGGTTCTCCTGGGAAGTATGTGAAGCTGGAAGATACGATCAAAGGGTTCCAAAAAATTCTGTCTGGTGAGTTGGATGCTCTGCCAGAACAGGCTTTCTACTTGGTTGGCGATATTAACGAAGCGATCGCTAAAGCGGAAAAAATCAAAGGTTAGTCATTAGTCAAGAGTCATTGGTCATTAGTCATTAGTTCAAGTGCTAATGGTTAATGGCTAATGGCAAGGGACAACTGACAAAGGACATAGACGCCCTTTGGGCGGCTTCCCGTAGGGTAGGACAAAGGACAAAAGACAAATGACATTAACCGTTCGTGTAATTTCCCCAGATAAAACAGTCTGGGATGCCCCAGCTGAAGAAGTCGTTTTACCTAGCACTACTGGTCAACTAGGTATCCTAAGTGGACACGCACCACTTTTAACCGCCCTGGATATTGGTGTCATGCGAGTCCGTGCGGCTAAAAATCAGAATTGGCAAGCGATCGCTCTTTCGGGTGGCTTTGCCGAAGTTGAAGACAATGAAGTGACAATTCTGGTTAACGGCGCTGAACGTGGCGACAAAATTAACCTCGAAGAAGCGCGTGCTGCTTACAATCAAGCACAAGCGCGTCTGAATCAAGTCACAGCAGGCGATCGCCAAGCCCAAATCCAGGCAAACCAAGCCTTCAAACGCGCCCGCACTCGGTTTCAAGCGGCTGGCGGTTTGGTTTAATTTTCTTTCTATTTCAAGTTTGTAGGTTGGGTAATGTCCAACCTACAAAATATTTATTAATTTTAAAAAAATTACGCCAAGTTTAAGAAATTGAGGCAAGCCCTGGTGAAGTGTTATGTTAACTAATTAGTTGCCCTAATGGGCAGAAGTTATGAAAAGCCTTTCATCTTTGCTTGGTACACGTAAACAAAATAAGGTAGCTCGTTTTGCAGCATCTATCGTAGCAACATTAGCGATCGCTGCGCCAACGTCTTCTCTACGAGACGCTACGCGAATGGCGATCGCTGGTAGTATTCATTCTGCCAATGCTATTGCCGTAAACATAACTACTGCAAAAAAAATTACTTCTGCGACTATCCAGCTAAATCAGACCAAACCAAATATTACCCAGTTACAAATTAGCCGGACTCAATATCAAGCTGCTGGAATTGATGGTTTTGTACTGATTCCCATCGTCGTTGTTGGCGGTTTGGTCATATTTGTCCCCCTATTCTTTGGCGGACTAGTGGTGATTGGCGAGCGGGAAGTCGGCATTGTGGTGAGGAAGTTTACCCTTTCTGGGCGTGGACTCCCCCCCGGAAGTTTGATTGCCCTCAACGGAGAGGCTGGCTTGCAGGCAGATACTTTAGCTCCTGGTTGGCACTGGGGCTATTGGCCTTGGCAGTATTCTGTAAAGAAAGAGTCGGTAATTGTCATTCCTCAAGGGGAAATCGCTTTAATTGTGGCGGCAGATGGAGCATCCAACCCACCAGAGCGGATTTTGGGGAAAATTGTGAGTTGTGACAACTTCCAAGATGCTCGGAAATTCCTCACCCAAGGTGGGGAAAAAGGGCGGCAAATGGGTTTTCTCACGGCTGGTACGTACCGGATGAATACTGCCCTGTTTAAAGTGATTACAGCCGCCAATGCCACCGCTCATGACATGAGTCCACAACAGTTGCACATTCATGAAATAGCAGCAGAGAAGGTTGGTATTGTTACTACTTTGGATGGTTCATCGATTGCAGCAGGTGAAATCGCTGGACGCATCATTACTGGGCATGATAATTTCCAGAATGGTCAAAAATTTATTGATGCTGGGGGACAACGGGGTTTACAAGAACAGGTATTATTATCGGGTTCGTGGAATCTGAACCCTTGGTTGGTAAATATTGAACAAGTACCGATGACTGAAATCCCTATCGGTTATGTGGGTGTGGTGATTTCTTTCGTGGGCAAAGAACACGAAGATGTGAGCGGAGCAGCTTTCACCCACGGGAATTTGGTAAACCAAGGACATAAAGGCGTTTGGGTTGAGCCGTTGTATCCTGGAAAACACCCGCTCAATACTAAGGTGATGAAAATTGAGCTAGTACCGACAACAAATATTGTTTTAAACTTCACTGAAAGAATCACTGGAAAACACGGTTATGATACAAATTTGCAGGCGCTGAAACTGCTATCATTTGATGGTTTCACCTTTGATTTAGAGATATTCCAAATTATCCACATTGGTGCTTCAGATGCACCGAAAGTGATTTCCCGCTTAGGTTCGATGCAAAACGTCATCGATCAGGTTTTGCGTCCAATTGTGGGGAATTATTTTCGCAACTCGGCTCAAGAGTATACTATCTTAGATTTCTTGACTGCGCGAAGCGAGCGCCAAGTTGAAGCCTCCGAATACGTTAAATCTGCCTTGCGTGCTTATGATGTGCAAGCGGTGGATTCGTTGATTGGTTTGATTACGCCACCAGAAGAATTAATGCACACGCTGACAGACCGGAAAATTGCTGAGGAAAAACGCAAAACTTACGAAGTTCAGCAGATGGCGCAAACCCAACGGCAACAACTTGTCCGGGAAACAGCACTGGCTGATATCCAAGAAGAAATGGTGCAATCAGAGCAGAGTGTGCAGATTGCCGATTTGAAAGCCCAAGCCCAAATTAAGCAGGCGAACGGTGAAGCTGAGGGTACAAAACTCCGGGCAATTGCTGAGGCTGAAGGTATTCGGGCCACAGGTAACGCCAAAGCTGAAACTTACCAGGCTGGTGTGGAAGCCTTGGGTTCACATGGTTATACAGCTATGCAGCTAATGCAGATTATCGGCGATCGCAATGTCCGTCTGATTCCAGATGTCTTAGTTAGCGGTAACGGCACCAATAACGGCTTAGTCGATGGGCTACTATCGCTGATTTTATGGAATCAAACTGGTAAGGGTGAATTGACACCAACGCCTTTGCATGCACAACCAGTAGTTACCAAAGCACAACCTACTTCAGAAAACGGTCTTCCACCTATAATTGTGAATTTTCCAGTGGATAAGTAATAAGCCCAAAGAAACCTCAAGAAAGGTTCTGCTATGCAAAACCTGTCCCTCTCCTTGGTAAGGAGAGGGATGTCTGTCAGGACAGGGTAAGGTTTTTGTTATATTGCTGGCAACTGGAATCGTGTTAGCGGTTTTTTAATAATTTAATAATGTTATTTTTCAATAAACTAATCCAATCAATGCATGAGTAAAGAAGAGGAGCAATTACTAAGGCTGGTAGGAAAGAAGCTACTCTAATGTGAGTTATTTCCAACAGATTAATTCCTAGTCCTACAACCATTAGCCCTCCCACACCCGTTAATAATAATAAGCGGGGATCATTTTCTGTATTAGGAAAAATTTGAACCATAAATCCAGCTATTATAGAAATAAACCCTTGATAAAAAAGAATAACAAAAGCTGAAAAACCCACCCCTATACCTAAGCTACTACTAAGAGCTATCGCTGCTAAACCATCCATTGTAGCTTTGAGTAATAGTAAACTATTATTTCCAGTTAAACCATTGTTGAGACTGCCAATTACAGCTAGTGGCCCTATACAGAATAATAAACTTCCAGCAACAAAACCCTCTGTAAAATTTCCATTTCCTTGAAAATATAGTTTCAACAAGTCTCCGATAAAATGAAGTTTCCCTTCAATTTGTAGCCAATCTCCTAAAACACCTCCTAATACAATAGCGAGTAAGCCTAACACTACTCCATCAATCCGGCCATTTTGAACTTGAGCAAGATTATTAGTCATTCGTGACCCAATGAAAAGAGTCATTAATGCTACGCCTTGTGTTATGGTAATCTGCATTTGTAAGGAAAAACTATTCTTTAGAAGAATACCAACACTTGTACCGAAAACAACACTGATAGCATTTATCCAAATACCATTTGTCTTAGACCAGAAGTTGAGTGTCATAATTTTATAGATGTAATCAGAATGTATATTGTGGATGCCCTGTGAGCAAAGAAATTTTATTTTTACAAGAACGTTATCGTTTACTCAAACAGATTGGTAAAGCGGGATTCTATAAAACCTTCCTCGCTGTAGATGAGGGTCAGTTTCCGCCAGTTCCTTGCGTCGTTCAAGAATTATCACCCGAATCCGAAACATTTAAAACTTTTCAGCAAAAGGCGCAACAGCTAGAAGAATTAGGAAAGCACCCCCAAATTCCGGCTTTGTTGGCTTATTTTCAGCAGAACGGGCATTTTTATTTAGTGCAGGAGTTTATTGCAGGTACTAATTTAGCTCAGGTGGTTGAAGAGGAGGGCGCTTTTAAGGAAGCTCAGATTTGGCAACTTTTAGAAGATGTGTTGCCAGTTTTTCAGTTTATTAGCGATCGGAACATCATCCACCGCGATATTAAACCCCAGAATATCATTCGTAGATTCCCAATTACCAAGAAGGGGGATTTAGTCATAGTCGATTTTACCACTACGAAAATCGTTACAGAAATTGATCGGCTAACATCGGAAACCAGTATCGGCAGTCCAGAATACGCCGCACCAGAACAAGCGAGGGGAAAAGCGGTTTTTGCTAGTGATTTATATAGCTTAGGTGTAACTTGTATTTACTTACTTACCCAGATTCCGCCCTTTGATTTATTTGATATTGCAAATGATTGTTGGGTTTGGCAACAATATCTTACTACAAAGGTAAGCGATCACTTGGCGCAAATCCTCGACAAGCTGCTGCAAAATGCTGTTAATCGCCGCTTTCAATCAGCTAATGAAGTTATGCAAGCAATGGGTATGGAATATAAAACTCAAAATCTCAAAATCCAAAATTCTCCTTGGCAATGCTTCCATACTTTAACTGGGCATTCTGGGACATTAAGTAGTGTGAACGCCCTTGCCATCAGTCCTGACAGTAATACTTTAGCCAGTGCTAGTGATGATAAAATCGTCAAATTGTGGGATTTAAATACCCAAAAAGTTTTAACTAGCTTATTAGGACATTCCCATGCTGTAAAATCAGTTACCTTCAGTCCTGATGGTCAAATTCTGGCAACTGCTAGCGACGATAAAACGATCAAATTGTGGCAGGTTGAGACATTAGAGGAAATCTCCACCCTATTGGGACACTCACACGCTGTCAAATCAGTTGCTTTCAGTCCAGATGGGCAGATTCTCGCTAGTGGTAGCTGGGATAAAACAATCAAACTGTGGGATGTAAATAGTGGCAAACAAATTTGCAGCATAACTGGACACCAATTACAAGTAAATGCAGTGGCATTTAGTCCCCAAGGACAGCTTTTAGCCAGCGCTAGTTATGACAGAACAATTCGCTTGTGGCAGATATCTGCATTAGAAGATTTCCAGAGAGAATTTCAAAACCGTCCATGCTATAGCTTGTTAGGCACCCTTTCGGGTCATGCATGGGCGGTTTTGACAGTCGCTTTTAGTCCTGATGGTCAAATTTTGGCGACGGGTAGTGATGATAACACTATTAAATTGTGGGAGGTAAACACTGGTCAGCTAATTTGCACACTTGTAGGCCATTCTTGGTCAGTGGTGGCTGTGGCTTTTACTGCCGATGGCGAAACGCTCCTAAGTGCAAGTTGCGACAAAACAGTTAAACTTTGGAGGGTAAGCACAGCAGAAGAGATTGTTACTCTCTCTGGTCATGTAGACTCAGTATCTGCTGTTGCTGTGAGCAAAGTTAGACAATTAATTGCAAGTGGCAGCCGGGACAAGACTATCAAACTGTGGCAGCTTGTAGAACAGCGCGTAGGCATAGCCCGTCGTAGACATCGCTAATCTTGTAGTATCAAGCGCTACCTGTGAAGGCAACTTCTGGAAATTTTAACTGAGCTTCTGCCATTGGACGGTTTCTGCCTTCCTCTTGCCAGTAGTTAATCACTTCTGTCGCTTTATTAAGCAACTCGATACGATCCAGGTCAGCAATCCAATGTTTGGATTCTAGTTCCTTTTTTAACTCTTCCCAGGCATCATTTCGGGGCCAGAAAAAGTACTTCGTTAAAGGACTTGTGCCTTTGCCGACAATTTGATCGACTGCTAGAGCAACGTTTTCGTCTAACCACAGAATTTTCAAAATAAACTTGGTCAATCACACCTCCGGGAATTTCCAGGCATTACTTAACTAGGATAGCGATCGTTTATTTTAACGCAATACTCTATCAAATGACCAAACATTGGTTGAGAATGGTCTAGCATAAGGTTTAGTCGGCGCTAACTAAGATGCTTATGACTGCCCAACTGCCCCAATCTCAAACGACATCTGGTTCTTCTTTGTATGAGCAAGACTTTTACCTGTGGATTCAAACCACCGCAGAACTGCTCAAACAAGGTCGGCTCACAGAACTGGATTTAGAGAATTTGATTGATGAAATTGAAACAATGGGCAGAAGTGAAAAGAAAGCACTCAGAAGCAATTTGGAAGTGGTGCTAATGCATCTATTGAAGTATAAATATCAAGCCGAGAAGCGTGGTAGTTGACGAGCCACAATTCGGGAGCATCGCAAACGCCTCAGACAAGCTTTAGAAGAAAGTCCTAGCCTCAAACCCTATTTTGATCAGGTTTTCGGGCTGTGTTATGACGAGGCTAGACTCTTAGCTGCCGATGAAACTGAATTGGATGTGGCTATCTTCCCCGAACAATCTCCTTTTACGCCAGAGCAAGCCCTCAAACCCAATTTTTTACCTGAGTTATATAGCGGCTGCCATAATGCTTAGAATGCTTAGGACAACTCTGCTATGGATAGCTGTGACAGCCGCTCTCTTAGGGTTTGCGAATGTCCTAAGCTGTCTGTCTACTGCTATAACTCTGGCATTGCGCTTTGATTGGGATATCATTTTTAGCTAACCCTATTACCAGACTCACTCTTAAGTTTCAGGACTTACCTACACCCGTCTTACCGAGATGCCTATTTTTGGCTCATAATTAAACGTTTGTAAAATAAAAGATTTGATTTTTTCTGCTTGTCCTGGCAGTAGTTGGTTAAGGTGATTGAATGTAAATTGATTTTTTATGGCTTGTGAGAAATCCGGGTTTTGTTCAACTGACTGTAATAACTGTTCCCACACTCTCATTCGCCAATCTATCCACCGCACATACAGCATAAGTTCCCGCTTGTTGGACAGTTGCGAAGGTTGTACCAGCAGACAAAATTCGCGCAATTGTCCAAGTATCGCCACTTTGCCGATAAAGTGTCCAAGAACGAACTGGCTGATTATCTCCAGGCTGCCAACTCAGTTTGCGGTTATTAACTTGTAGTCCAATGGGTGGAGGGGGCGGTGTTGTATCTTGCCAAGGTAAAGTTGGCGGTAGGGCAGGTTTGTTATAAAGCAGACTTTGGAATTTATCAGCAATGCCCTGACTATTTTGCGTCAAAACACCGAGATTAAAGAAGATATTCCCTAGTGACAACTGTCCAGCTTGGCTACGACTAATTTTCACCTGCTTTTCAATCTCATCAGTGTCCCGACTCTTGTTGCTTGGTTCTGTGAGATTATTCCCAGCATAAATGTGTCTTTGCTTTGTATTTACCTGTGTCCACCACTTTAGCAACACCGAATAACTTTGTTGGGTTTGATCTGTGCGCCAGTAAAGTTGAGGAGCAATATAATCAATCCAGCCTTGTTCTAACCATTTCTTCGAGTCAGCATACAGCACGTTGTAAGCATCCAACCCAGTAATACCAGCCGGTTGTCCGGGGCGATAAATCCCAAAGGGACTAATACCAAATTTAACGTCGGGTTTGGTTGCTTTAATTCCCTGCCAAAGGCGCTGTACCATTTTGTTAACATTGTCCCGTCGCCAGTCGCCAAGGCTGAGTGTACCACCGGTTGCTTTATATGCAGCGTAGGTTTTCTCATCGGGAAAAGACTGTCCCTCGATGGGATATGGATAGAAATAATCATCTAAGTGAATGCCATCAACATTGTAGCGCTTCACTACGTCGATAATTACGTTGTAAGCTCTGTCCTGAACTATTTTCAGTCCTGGGTCCATCCAGCGTTGAGTTTTCCATAAATAAACGCTTTCGGGATTGGTAGCTGCTATGTGGGGACGGACAGTTTTGGCTGGGTCGGTGGAAGTGCTGGCGCGGTAGGGGTTGAACCAAGCATGGAGTTCAATATTGCGCTTGTGACATTCTGCGATCGCAAACGCTAAAGGATCATAAAATGGTTCTGGTGCTTTACCCTGAGTTCCGGTAATCCAAGCACTCCAAGGCTCTAATTGGGATTCATACAAAGCATCTCCCTCCGGTCGCACCTGGAAGATTAGGGCATTGAAGTTTAGCGCTTGTAATTTAGTAATAATCTCGGTGAGTTCAGCTTTTTGTTGGTCTACAGAAAGTCCCACTTTGGAAGGCCAATCACCATTCCACACTGATACTACCCACGCCCCCCGGAATTCCCGGTTATGACTTACCCTTACACTACCGACAGGTGTGGGTGTTGGCGTTGGTATTGGTATTGGCGTTGGTATCGGTGTTGGTGTCGGTATTGGCGGCTGTACTAGGTAACTAGAGGCAATTTTTTCTGCCTGACCTAAATACACCAAAGTTTGATAAATAATCACTGCCACATCTGCGCGGGTGGCTGCGAGATTGGGATTAAGTAATTTCACATTTGGGAAACTAACCACCAATCCAGCACTGGTGGCAATAGCTATGTGATTTCTACTATATCCAGGAATCTGAACAGAATCTTGATAAATTTGTGGGAGTGCTGAGAGGAGATTAGGTTTTACCTTGGTGGCAATTTCTAAGCCTGCTACCAAGGAAACTAAGACTTCCGCTTTAGTAATTCGGTTAGCGGAACGGAAGGTATTATCAGGAAATCCGCTAATAAATGCTTTTTCGTAAGCTGCTTGAATAGCACCTGCTGCCCAATAATTAGTGGGTACATCAACAAAGGGGACATACTGCCGCTTCTGGGAAATTGTGGGAAATGCCTTGGCAATGATGGCGGCAAACTCAGCACGAGTGAGTGAGTTATCGGGGCGATAGGTGCTGTTAGGCAACCCACTGACAATACCACGTTGGGCTAAGGCTGTAATAAATAAGCGTGCCCAATGGTTTTGAATATCCGAGAAGCGAGTAGCAAGAGATACCATTGTTGATTGCAGCTAGCTGGCCGTAAACTTTCACTCTTGAAGTTTGGGCATGGGGCATGGGGCATTGGTAATTGCTTTTTCCTATTCCCTATTCCCCACCTCCCACTCCCTTCTACTAATTGGCTTTTGCAGTTTGGTCAGCAGGATTCAAGATAGAACGCGCATTCAATGATAGCATTACGCGTGAAACGCCGGTGAAAATAATACTGACACCAAGTAGTGTCCCCAGCAACCAGGGCGCATTGAAGGGCCACTGGAACCAAATCATTGCGCCTAAGACTAGCGTAATAATGCCATTACTTAGTATCCATGTCCAGTTTGCTTGTGGGCGTAATTGGAATGCCAGAATTAACTCAAATGTGCCTTCAGTCAGCAAAAAGGTGCCAAGCAACAGAGTTAGTGTGAGAACACCCGTATAAGGGTAAACAAACAGCATTATACCCGTTGCAATATAGAGTCCGCTCAATAGAAGTTTCCAAATAAAACCGCCTTGGTGACGGGTTTGAGTGGCATAAACTAGCTTTGTAAATCCGGCAAAAATCAAAATTGCTGCAATCCAAGTTTCGGTGAATAGAGTAGTGAAATTAGGCGCTGCGATCGCAATCAGCCCCAAAATACTCAGGAGAACACCAGTTATCAGTGACCCATTAACATTTTTGTTAATATCTTTAGAAACATCCGTTGTCATACAAATCTTTTCCCTATTCTTAGACTCAACTCTACATTTAGATTAGAGAATTTCTAGTTAAGAGGGTATGAACCCTAAGATAGACTCATCAGTATTAACTTAATCTCACCTGAGAGTAAGAATATAGGACTTACGCAAAAGTACACGCGGTAGGGGCAATACCCTGCGGTCAGCTAAAGCTACATGAATTGCCCCTAAGAAGAAAATAAGGGTTTCAGCTATTGGTTGCGTAAGTCCTGGAATACTCTAGTACAGAACGGCGTAAATAAGCCAAGCATTAGATAGCCAAAACTTTACCTTTGTATGTCCACTTCAAAGGTTTAGCCATTGTTTGATTAAAGTAGTCGATAAATTCGAGAATTCGAGTTTTGAGATCATCCTGACTTTTGAAGCTGGCTCTTCTTAATAACTTACGAACTAAAATACTGAACCAAATTTCAATTTGGTTGAGCCAAGAAGAATGTTTTGGGGTGTAATGGAAAACGATTTTATGTGTTGGATCTTTCAAAAAAGCAGTACGAGATTTCATGGATTTGAGTATGCCACTTTTTCCTTTAATACCCAAGTCAATATTCAAACCTTCTTTTTCCGTAACTGTTCCCTTGTTTTCAGGCGAAACTGCTTTGACTCTACTTTCTTAGTTTCTCACAATAATGGTTGGTTTATTTCCGTCGTGCTGTACTAGGTAAGCGATGTCTACGACGGGCTGCGCCTACGCAGGTGCAATCCAAATTTGTCCCGACAAGCTAGATTGACGCAAAAACGATACTATGCTGATGGGTACTCCCACTCAAAAAAGAAACTGTCCCAAACGTGTAGGAACTGTCATAGGTAGTTTGCGTCCCAGAATAAAACCTAGCAGGACTAATCCTCCCAGCTTGACGTATAGTTCTAAAAGGTTTGTCAAGATTGCGCCTAAAAACCACAGATGTAAAATGCTAGCTGTTAGGTCTACTTTTGTCCAGTGCAAAATCTCTTATGGCTATCCCACAAAAACAGGAGTTTACCCTTGAATAAGGCTGGGTTTTCTGGAAAACCGCAAAACTCATCGAATGACCTCGGTGATGATATTCCAGTGGCTGTACGCGATACCCCTGATGCAACACCTAAAATATGGTCGCAACCCCGAATTGTGCTGATTGGGGGACTAACAGGATTTGTCCTGCTGGCTTTAATTAGCGGTTTTTTGTTTTTCGTTACTGCACCTAAAAAAATCGCCGATTCTCAACCCTCAGTCACTAGTTCTACACCGACACCGACACCGACTACAGAATCTGGCAATTCTGTCAATACTGTGTTAGGGCATTTTCCATACCCAGAAGCGCCTGAGTCAGAACTAGTAACCATCTCTGCAAATAGGGACATTAGAATGCGAAAAGCTGCTGCCCAAAAGTTTCAGGAGATGGTAACAGCAGCGCGGAGTGCAGGTGTAATTTTAGTACCAATTTCTGGCTTTCGCTCAATCAAAGACCAAGAGCAGTTATTTTTTGCTGTCGGTGCCCAACGAAATCAGACGCCAGCACAACGAGCTGCCCTTAGCGCTCCTCCTGGTCATAGTGAACATCACACAGGTTATGCTGTGGATATTGGAGACGGAGCAGTAGCAGCAACTAATCTCCAACCCAACTTTGACAATACCAAGGCTTATCGGTGGCTGCAAGCAAATGCAGCGCGTTTCAGCTTTGAAATGTCATTTCCTAAAGATAATCTTCAAGGTGTGAGTTATGAGCCTTGGCACTGGCGTTTTGTCGGCGATCGCAATAGTTTGGAAATGTTCTACAAAGCCAGAAATTTGAAACCCGCTAAGATACCTTAATAAAAGTTAATCTAGGGATTACTATCTTTTGATAAAGGAGTTGCTTGACGCTGTCACCTGAATAGTTCTGAGAGTTAGCAGAGTCAAGAGTAATTGGTTTTACTCCCTCTCCCCTAATGGAGGCTGAAGCACTAGTTTGGTAAGAACTGGACAGTAGTATTCAGCAATTTTTTTAGCGATCGCATCTGGTCGGGAAATTTTATCTAGATTGCAAAGTAAAATCACGGTAATTTTGTCATCAATAAAGCGGGTAATGTTACTTGCGAATCCTAATATCGAACCATTATGACCAACTACTCGGCGATCGCCATAATTAAATACCCACCAACCTAAACCTGCAACATATCTCAACTTTTCCCAATCATCACCCTGATTTGGAGGATGAGGAGTCCACATTTCATCAAGGGTTGATTGCTTTAGCAGAGTTGCATCACAAAGCCCCTGTTCCCACTTCACCATATCTTCTACACTGGAGAGTTGACCTCCAGCAGAATAGGTGACTGATGGACTGTAATAAGGTTTGTTAACGAGTTTGCTGTTTGGCAAGCGATAGCCAGCAGCCCGGTGTGGCACAATGTCACTGGGATTATTCATCACGGTTGCATTCATTCCCAAAGGAGCAAAAATGCGATCGCGCAACAAATCTCCATAAGATTGTCCAGTTACCTTTTCTAGGATCAAACCCAGTAGATAGTAGCCTGTGTTGTCATAGCCGCTAAACTCACCCGGTTGAAACTTCAGGGGTAGGTGAGTAACTAGAGCCAAAATTTCAGATTTAGATAAATCAAGATGGGTAATTTCCCAGTAGTTTGGGGCATCGGTATAACTAGGAATTCCAGACTGATGAGACAGAATATGCTCGATTGTGACATTTTGCCATGTTAGGGGTAGATAATCGAGATAGTCTGCGATCGCATCTTCTAGCGAAATTATCCCTTGTTCCACCAGCATCATTATGGCTGTAGCGGTGAAAGTTTTACCCATAGACGCAATTTCATAAACTGTATGTTCGGTAGCTAAAACAGAGTGTTCAACATTCGCCAATCCATAACCCTTAACTAAAACAGGTTCACCTTCCTGCACCACTGCAACAGAAAGTCCCGGAATTTGGTTTTTAGTTATTATGGCTCGAATATAGTCGTCAATCACGATTCACCTCATTTTTGTTTGGCGATGGCGAGACAAAATAATTCCAAATTCAAAATGTATTTTTAACCAATTCTGTGGGTTTAAGTTGCTTGAGCTTCTAACAAGCAGCAAGTTTTGTGGCTCTTGTCTTTCTCCCCGTTACAAAAGATAGAAACTGGGTTTTGAGCTTTATTTTCAACATTATGGCTAAAATCATCTCTTTGAAATGAAAGTCTTGTTTAGCAAAAATTATTGTTTTTTATCTGGAGAGAGTGATGAAAGAGCGCTAATTACGAATTACGAATTATTTTAATTCTTCCTTCTCCTAGTCTCCAGTCACATGTCCTGAATTTTGAGTTTTAGCTTCTGATGGCTCCGGCTGAAGTTTTTTATACTTACCTGGATACTTATGTTGAAAATAAGCTTCCAGGACTTGTAAAACCATTGGCCCACAAATAGTACCGCCATGCTCGCCAGTATTTTCCCCAAAGGCCACAACCGCAATTTCCGGCTGATTACTGGGGGCATAAGCACCAAACCAAGTATGATTTGGGCGACCACCACCAGCTTCAGCAGTGCCACTCTTTCCAGACGCTGGGGGAATTGTCGGCACGTTCAAGCTCTTACCTGTACCCTCACTCACCACCTTCCGCAGTCCCTCACGGAGAACTTTGATAGTTTCCGGCTTCATATTTAACGACGATCGCCAACTTTTTGCTTCTTCGTTGTCTTTGAGCAAATGCGGCTGAACTCGATACCCACCATTAGCGGGGACAGAAAACATAATCACCGATTGCAAGGGTGTCACTTGCAAAGCGCCTTGACCAATTGACATATTAATGGTATCACCTACACTCCAAGGCGTTTTCAAAACTCTCTGCTTCCATGTTTCATCTGGAACCAAGCCTTTTGATTCTTCGTTGGTAAATTCAATGCCAGTTTTTTGACCAAACCCGTATTTGCGACTCCATTCGATTAAAGTTGGGCCACCGACTTTTCTACCAACTTGATAGAAGAAAGTATCACTACTCATAGCGATCGCTCTGGGAAATCCTAATGGCCCGAATCCGGCGTGGTTCCACTCACCAAAAGTCACTCCCCCAACAGTCAGGGAACCAAAGGTCTGTAATACTGAGTCAGGAGAGAATTTACCTGATTCTAGTCCAGCTGTTGTAGTAACGATTTTGAAAGTACTGGCGGGTGGAAAGGCACTCAGCGCCCGATTGATCAAGGGATGCTCTTTACCTTGCACGCTTTGCCAATCTTTTTGGGAGAGTTTTTGTTTGGAGAAGATATTTGGGTCAAAAGTGGGGTAAGATACCATTGCTAAAACAGCACCATTCTTTGGATCAATTGCCGCGATCGCACCTCGTTGATTTCCCAAAGCTTTTTCGGCTGCCTTCTGCACATCTAAATCTATCGTCAGGTGCAAATCGTTACCAGCTTTTGCCTGTTTCTCTCCCAAAACTCGGATTGGTCTACCCGCACCATCTACTTCCACTTGCTGACCGCCCCATTCGCCCCGCAGAACTTTCTCATAAGCCTTTTCCACCCCCATCTGACCAATTACATCTCCGAGCCGGTAGCCTTGCTGCTTCTTGTCCTTTAATTGGTCGGCGGTTAATTCCCGTGTATAACCTAGTACGTGTGCTAATTGCTCACCGTGGGGATAATAACGCACAGCATCTGTATTAATTTCCACTTCCGGCAATTCATTTTTATACTCTTTTAATGCCGTGATTTGTGCTTCATTTAGATCACGAGCGACCCGGATAAGTGAAGAAGAATTAGTACCCGCTTGTTCTAATTTCTTTTCCATCTCATCTTGGGAAACGTTGAGAATTTGCGTTAGACGCGGGCCGACTACAGACCAGGAAGGTTTAGTATGTGCCATCGGCCATAAGTATACAGAGCTAGCATAGCGAGTACTGGCTAAAAGTTTGCCATTTCGGTCAAAAATACTGCCCCGTTCCGGTTGTTTGAGAATCATCCGAATTCGGTTCGCTTCCGCTCTTTGGCGGAGTTTTGGCCCTTCAACAATTTGCAAATATGCCAAACGTGCCTCAATACCAACGGTCATTAATAGAGTAAATACGATTAAAAATATTGATTGGAAACCACGTCCAACTGTACGTGTATCTTTTTTACTGCCAAGTGATGGGAACATAAACAATTCAAAATGAATAAACGCAATCCTAGCCAGCTTTTTAGCAATTGCTAATATGTAATTTTAATGCATATTAACTTAACTAAAGAATGGATAAATATAAGTAAAAATACATACTTTTGTACTCACTAAGAGGGATGAAGAAATTGGGCGAGTATATTCTTAAACAATTGTTTTTGGCGGATACAATAAACCAAAGTGTCAAATCTAGTCTGCCCCATAGACTAGATCAATTGACAAATTAACGTAAGATCAGGGCATTCTACTGAGGATTATGGCTCAAATTGTCATGCAGAATCAGAGGGGGATAACAACTTTTCAGCCACTTGATGTTGAACTGCGTAACGTCTTCAAGTTTTTTAACCAAGAACCAGCAGTACATGGAATCGATTTGGATGTCAGACAAGGAGAATTCTTTAGTATTTTAGGCCCCTCCGGTTGTGGGAAAACAACAATACTGCGCTTAATTGCTGGGTTTGAAATCGCTGACGCTGGTAAGGTGTTGATTCAGGGTCAGTCTATGACTAATGTGCCGCCTTACCGCCGACCGGTCAATACTGTATTTCAAAGTTACGCTCTATTTAACCATCTGAATGTCTGGGATAACATCGCCTTCGGACTGAGGTTAAAAAAAATACCCAAATCTGAAATTGAAAGTAGAGTCCAAGAAGCTTTAAAACTCGTGAAAATGGAAAGTTTGCGATCGCGCTTTCCCAATCAACTTTCTGGTGGTCAACAGCAACGTGTCGCCTTAGCAAGGGCTTTAGTCAACCGTCCCACTGTCGTACTATTGGATGAACCTTTAGGGGCGTTAGATTTAAAACTGCGTAAGGAAATGCAGGTTGAGTTATCAAATTTACACAAAGGCTTGGGAGTGACCTTTGTGATGGTGACACATGACCAAGAAGAAGCATTGTGTTTGAGCGATCGCATTGCGGTGATGAACCAAGGCAAAATTGAACAAGTTGGCACTCCCAGCCAAATTTACGAACATCCCTCTACAGCTTTTGTTGCTGATTTTATTGGCGATACTAATTTATTTAGTGGTGAAATCGTCGGGGTAGACTCTTCTAATGTGCAAATTTTGACAAAAACCGGACTCTCAATTGTCATTAGTCGTGCTGAAGATACACCAGCTGAAATATCACAAGCGGTAGTAGTGAGTGTGCGCCCAGAAAAAATACAGCTTTCGCTTTATCCACCTAATTTGCCAGCTAACTGCTTTGAAGGACGGCTTGTGAATGTTATGTATTTGGGCACACACGTTAATTATGTTGTGGAATTAACAAATGGTATTAGCATAAATGTGTTGCAACCTAATACTTTTGGCGGTTTACCAGACCGCGATACACCGATCTACGCTTGGTGGGCAGAAAATGATTGTTTAGCTATTAGTCAATAGTTATAATAATGGTTCTTCAGTACTTGCTATGCTTAACTAATAGTTGATATACCAATTTAACAAG
>NZ_JABXKJ010000094.1 GCF_017115085.1 Nostoc sp. NMS7
AATCAGATCCTCTCTTCTGTTGATTAATGCGATCTTGTTTAGAGGCGATGGCACCGGCGTTCTCGGTGCCATCGCCTCTAAAGCCTTCTTAATCGCTTCCCTAGTATCCTTAGTTTGTGGCATCGATCAATTATTATAAAAAAACAAATTTAATGCGATCGCAATACGCCGGAGTGGGTCAAATCTGCCCAATGTTCTCAGTAGCAACTGCCAGTGGTGGCACTCTCACCGCAGGCAGTTGCTACTTTTCCTTCCAATTACAAAACCGCGCTGGTTTTAATACCCCCTCCGTCAGCGCCCAAATCACCTATACCACGAATCAAAAAATCATCATCACCATCCCGGTAATACCCGACGGTTGGGATGTACATTATTTTGCGATATCGGCAGGGGCAACCAACGATCCTTCAACTCACGTCCAAATTGCGCGTGTGCCTGGGTATCAATGGGGTGTGGGAATTGAGTCACAATCAGTAAAAACCGTTTTACCAACTACACTAGAGTTGGATCGAGATTCAAAACTATTGCTCGCTCCCTCAGTTGCAACTGTAGAGGAGCTTCCCAGTGGTGCGGATAAGTTAGATGGGCAGGTGAGATGGGTAATAGATGTGGCAATGTGGTATGAAAATCGTGCCGATTCAAGTCTCGATCCAAGTCCACCAAATGCCAGCCCAGATGTTATTTTGCTTTCGGATATACCCCTTGCACTTCCATTGCCGCTTGGCAGATGGGTAAGAATTGGCGGCGCATCAACTTACGTAAGCGATACTATTACAGGTGTGGGGTGCGATCGCACTATCTCTTCAATTAAACCAGTAACTGTAATCCCCACACCGACATACCCAGGCGAAACCCTCAGTAAGTTTCTCCCCAGTTGGGAAGCAAAATACTGGATTTACAACGATTTGCCCAATGCACTCCCGGCGGGTACAGAATTCGGGATTGAGTTGGAATACAACAACAAGCGCAGCCCCGACTTGCTTTCCGGGTTGGTGATGGTAAAATTCATCGGCTTTGTCGAGCCCGATGGCAGTATTAGAACTCAAGATAGTAACGGGCGCGACTTCCCGAATCTTGGTGCATTCTTTCCCTGGACACCGAAACTAACCACCCCGTTTATCACTATTGATGACTTACAGCCAGGGGAGGCGATCGCCCTGGCAATAAAACCCTTCTTCTCAGTAGCTGAATTTGGTGTCAAAGATGTAATTGGCGTATTTCCAACTACCCGTATCCAGTCGGGGGACTACAACCCATTGGGAAAATTGTTCCCAAGTGGGATTGTGTATGATATTGGCGATCGCTATCGGGTGGTTCCGGGTACGGGGTTAAGTTACGATGTTCTTTCAGGATGCGTTTTAATCGCTAGTTACGACTTCCCTGAAAAACCGCGCCGCACTTTTGGCGGATTGCAACCCAATACCTCCGGACAGAAAGTTGTCATCAATGGCAACGCCTCTGTATTCACAGATTTGCCTAGTTATGAACCCTCTGCAAGTGAGGCGATAAGAGCGATCGTTTCTACAGTGGCGGGGGAAAGCGTTGCAGGGGAATGGAGTAGTTATGTAGCAATTACTGCGGGTGCTACTCTCACGCTTTCCTATCCCTGTGATTCTGATGGTGTGGGTACGATCCGCGCTGATTATCCAGATGTAATCAAGGGGAACAGCGAAGGAGCGTTTAATGGGTTTGGTGTCAATATATACTTACAAAGGCAGGATACTTTAGAAATTCGCCGCTTTTCTGGTTTTGGGGTAGTGGCTGCTACTTCACAACAATTTACAATTAGTAATTGGACTGCGGGTGTAGTTATGGCGCTTCCTACGCCGGCGGCTGATTTTTCATTATTTGCGCCTGGACTGGCAGCGATCGCACCTAGTATTACAGGTAATTTCCCCGCCACTAATTACCGTGTGGCGTATAGTTTCGTTTATGATGGCAACCAAATTACCTCAATTAGTCACGCCTCACCGCCTTGTATCAAAGAGCGAGAGGGCGGATTAGAACTCCCACAAATTGAGGTAAACCCCGTAATAACTATTTTGGGTGCTGGGGAATCAGCCACAGTAGTTGATACAGGTACAGGTGTTAACAGTTATCTAACCTTCAGTATACCTGTCCCGGAAGGAAGTAATTTTAATGCTATCTTGACGGATAGCAATGGTTCGGTTTTGGTCGATTCCAGTGGAAACGTCATGTCCCTTTAGGTGCTGAAATGTCATTTATTTATACCGCCCTGTTTGTTCCCACTATTGCCGCGCTCAAAGCACTAAACGCTACATCAGATCCTAAAAGAGTTGATGGCGTATTTTTAGCAGTAGGCGATCGTGGTGATGCAACGCCAGCATGGTATAGATACGTGGCGGCGGCTACTGATACGGAGTCGTTACCAAACATAGTTTCACCTACCGATACTACAGGTAGATGGTTTCAATTTAGTCGTGATAGTAGCGGTGGACTATCCGTTGCTAATATCGCCACTTTAAAAGCACTGAATAGCACATCTACCCCGAAAAGAGTAGATGGTGGGTTCTTGGCTGTAGGCGATCGCGGTGACGGAATTCCGGCATGGTACAGATACGTGGCGGCGGCTACTACTACAGAAAATCTGCCAAGCATAGTTTCACCTACCGATACAGTAGGGCGATGGATTCAATTTAGTGGCGGTGCCGATAGTGGTGCAAGTAATTTGGTAATGACATCTAGTGGAAATCCTCCCACTACGAATCCTCCTACCCAAAGTCCTACTTCTGGAGTTATGTATATTCATCTTCAAATTCAGACAGGTTATGGTTCTACTACCTTTTCTTATTGGATAGGTATAGATTCTACCGGAACATTAGGGAACAATGGCTGGGTGTTTGTTAAAAATGATTAGTATTTTAATACCTTGTTTCAATAGTCAAACGCATTTGAAACAGTGTATTGAATCTGCACTTATTCAAAATGTAGAAAAAGAAATAATATTGTTAGACGATGGCAGTACCGACAATACATTAAGTATTGCTAAAGAATACCCTATTAAAATTCATCGAAGAAAACACAAAGGATTTACAGAAACCTATAATGAATTATTTAATTTAGCAAAAGGAGATTGGATACAATACCTTGATTCAGACGATTACTTGGCTATGGATAAATTAGAAAAACAAAGACCTTATTTATCTACAAGCGATGTATTAATCGGTACAACTTATGTTCTAGAATCACATGAAATATTTAAAAAAATACCAAACAATAATTTGCTTGCTGAATTAAAAGTAGGAATAAAATATCAAACTAATTGTTTTTTATTTTCAAAACAAATCTTAAACAAACTAATTGAACGTAACAAAATATTATGGAAAGATATTTTAATAAATCATGATACAAATTTAATTTTAGACCTGATTGAAATAAACTCTTTGTTTGTACTTACTCCAGAATCAATTGCTTATTATCGCTACAACTGGTCTGATAAACAATTAACAAATATTTATAAAGATCATGATATAAATACCAAAGAAAGGATAACACACATAAGTGATAATTTTAACTTTCACAGCACGGGAGCTTGACACTCCCCGACTTAAAGGTCGTGACAACTCTCCCGCTAACCGCAAGCGGTGTAGCGGGAGCATCTCAGATCAGATTCACAAATGAGATTTGCTGCTTCATGGGCTGGGTATCCCCTAAGCCTCCATAGCCAGGAATCGGTAGTCCAACCGCCGACCCACGCTTTAAAAGATTCAGTGCTGAATTCCAATCGCGGTCAATGACCATGATTTGGTGGGGGACTCCAAGCTCAAGGAAGTTGAACATCTTCTCTAACTTTTTGAGCAATATCTGGCGCTAATCCAGGTGTGCGCTGAAAACCCACTTCTGCTGACGGTGTTACGCTGTACGTCTGTTGTCCAAACAGATCAATCCGCGAAGCTAAAGGAGGTATGCCGTCTACGTTTTCAACCCATTCTTTAACACCCCAATTATCTTGCTTTTTGACGTATTTAGTATAGGAAAATTCCTGTATGATACTTGTTACTATCTCTTGAAATCCAGAGTTATAGCGTTCTGGATCTTCAAAAGCAAGTTTTTCTGATTTTACATAGTAATGCCCTGGACTATATGGATGTTCTGCCAATTGAAACTCTTTCACCTCTGAATATCCAGTGCGCTCGAATTTGGTTTCTGTGCGGAGAATATAGCCAAGTTCGTTGTAAAAGTAAGTGGTATCGTCAATGGTTTTTTCGTTCATAGTACAGCTTTGGTGGGTTTAGATGAACATAATAACCGATCGCCAACTTAAAAGCCTATTCACGATCGCCAACATGATTCCTGTCAGTGTTCCCAAGGGTAGCGCAAGGCAGGCTATAAATCTCAAAATTAACGGTGCTGATGTTAGTGCAACTTACTTGACTGACTTAAAATCAGGAGAGGCGATCGCACTACTTACTGACAAGGGTAATTGGTATTTAGTGGGGGAAAAAGCCGATACCCAAAATATCAGCAACAAAATAATTATTGAATATAGAAAAACGGGCTTAAATTCACTACGAGCATTTAAATCGGCCTTTTTATTAATTAACAATGAGTCGCCACAAAAAACAATAGATGTATTTACTCCAAATAGCCGCCATTTGACTTTTTCACTAGGTAGGTATTGGACTAATATTAGGGTAAAGTTTATTCAATACGGTACTGCTGGTGCGCCTGTCGCTGGAGATATTAATTCTAGTTTTGTGATTAACTATCCTGGAGGCAGCTATCAGGGGGAATTTAATGGTTTATTTTATAGCGATAGCCCTCTTAGGATAGATGGATTTTACCAGACACCAATTATTAATTGTGCTGACATAGATAGTGCAAATAAAGTTCTAGATATTACCTGGAATACATCTTTTACTGACCCTGGCTCTAATATTAATGATATAGGCTCTCTGGGATACGCAGCAACAGTGATTCTTTTGCGATTTTTAATGCCAGTTATTGTTACTAATGGAATTAAAAAAACGACGATTTCTACATTTGAAACAGAATATTTATATACCGTTGGATCTGGTGTAGGGATTCAGCTAGCTGGGGGCGGATGCAGCGCCATTAATTTTTTACTTGATAATAAAAGCCAAATTTATATGTCTTTGCATCAAAATCCTATAGGAGCAAAAATTTTTACTTACAGTAGTTCAGCAAATTTTCCTTTGATAGATGCATCTATAAAAACATTTACTATAAACAAGGGTTTAACTGTTATCACTGTCCCCTCTACTTTTACGGGCGGGAAATCCTTCTCGTTTCCAGCAGATAATGAATTATTTTTGAAAAAGAAAACTTTATTAGTATCCGGACCAGCAAGAATAGATCATAACTATAATCCAATACCTTCTCCTTCTAAAATAAATAGAGTAAAAATACCAGCCAACCAAAAGATTTATGATTTATCTCAAGCTTGTAGTAACTTTGGAGTAGTTATTTTCTAGCAAAATTCTATGATTTCAAGTTTGACCTAATGGTATGATAAACTCCTATTGGACGTGATCTGATTAGTTTTTTTTGGAATCTCGATAGTAAAACTCTGCCCTCTTACAGTTACTTCAACGCTAGTGTCATTTTCAGTAATTTTGGGGAAGAGTTTCGCCCAAGGCTCGGCAACTTTTGCTATTGTATACATTTGTGATAGAATAATTTTTAATGGACGGGGAGTAGCAATGGAGAATCCAGTTTATCTGGTATGCACTCAGAGGGGCTGCTAAGTGGACGAGCGGCAAAGCCACTAATTCTTAAATTCAAGAGCGATCGCCTTCATTGATTTTTGATTATAGTTATCAAAGATGATTTAATTTCGCCATTCCCAATTACTTTTTCTCCAGGTTTACCGTTGACAAAGAAATCTACTATTTCGTCTAAGTTGTGGGTTATTTCTTCTATCTCTTCCTTGGGAAAGCAATAATCACCAATAATAAGTAGATTATTTTGTATGCTCTTTTTAGTCAAATCCATGCTCAATGGATGAACTAATGTTGTTACTATTTGTCTATTAATTATTGCAACTGTCTTTACTTTGGCGTAAATTACGATCCTCTCAAAATTTTCGTTAATCTCAAAAGCCTCTTCAGTTTCAACACAATTAGTTAGCGTTAGCGTCATGTTAATTAAGGGTTTGGATTCCTGCGACTTTGTACTTTTGCCCAATCAATCATCGATCCTAATTCAGCACTAATCACATTTGTCACGGTAATATTATACCCTGGCGCTTTTGGCTCCTTGGGTACAGCTATTTTACTATAAGTGAGGTTAGGCATCACCCACCGCCCCAGAGTGAGGGAAGTAGTGGCTGTTACCTTGGGTACACCATTAATCGCTCCCAAAATATTTAAGGTAGTCTGCACCCCTAAAATTACCCGTTGGCGAAATTCACCATTGCAAAGGTAATTAAAGCGATCGCCCTCCCTAATTTGCAAATTTCCAGCAATCTGCAACGTTTCCGTAAACCCATTTCGCCAATTTTCAATCGCTAGCTTGCATTTAGCCGCGATCAGCGCTTGCTGAAAAGTTTGAGCAACAGGGAAATTCTCGGTTCCCTGTATGGGATTTGCTGCCGTATATCCCGCAGTTTGCAAGAAGTAGCGATATTGCTGTTGTGGTATTTGAGTCGATTGAGATGGACTTGGCGCGGGTTGTTCTTTGGTGTAAAGATTCGCCCTTCTAGTAGCAACAGGCAACTCTCCTGCGCCTTCTTCGATGGAAATTTGCTCTAAGGCAGTTGCGATCGCCTGTCCTTGGGCTTTGAATTGTTTGATGTATTTGACCCATTTCTGCGGTGTAATCTCCGCTCCCTGCTTGTAAATTGGGAACCCATTATCAAATCCCGTCAGCGTTTGCTCATAAGTCGCTGGTGTGACTTGAATAAGGGATTCAAAGCGGGACTCTTCACCCACAATTAAATCTGGTAAATATTTTTCAACCTCGTTCGCATTAGGATCTGGACTTTTACCATCACCTTTTGGATCAGGTGCGACAAGAGTTACACCCTCATTGCCTGGATTGGGTGTACTGGCAAAGGCCGTAGTTTCAGTCCTCTCATATTCCACATAATAGGGCGGCGCATAATCTGGATCAACCAGTGGTGTCATCGTACTTGTACCATCTCGGTTACAAACCTTCACCAACTCAAATAAGCCTTCGCTACTATACTCAGGCATTAACTTGAGATAATAACTGGTACGTCCGATCACTGGTATCTGAAAGAACAAGTATAATCGATATTCAGGGTCAAATGTTGGCTCTGGATTGGGGTCTGTTGGATCTTGATCTGCGGGTAAGGTTTGCAGCGACAAAGTTTCTGGATCATCTGCCGTTTCTTGCTTGTAACGCACGGTATTATAGCCAGAAGTAGAGGTATAAAGCAGATATCCTGTCCCCAAGTCGTAGGTGTAATCAGTAGTGGTTTTTTTGATGCATTTCCAAACCTCACTGGGATTACCTCTAACTCCCTTAATTGAGTCACTAATGTCTGGGTCATAAATCGCAGAACTGTACATATCGATCGCCGTTGCCGCAAAACCCCAGATTTCATCAACTACCTTGATTTTTGCACCATCCTCAGTTGTAGTAGTAGATCTAGTTTTGGTTTGTCCCCCAATATCAAAAATCAGGCTCATTTGTTGAACTGAATCTACCCCTTCAAGATGAGAATCCGCATTTTTATCACCAACGATCCGTTCCTCTCGCTTGCTCGGTAGCCGCACATACCTCGGTGTTTGTCCTTGCGTCGATTCTTGCCCTGAAGAGTTTGGCGATTGAGTTTCAGGAAGATTTAGCGTCAACTCAGTGTTGGGATATTCAAAGGCTAGCGCTGTTGCGGTTTCACCTGTTAACTGGGGTATTGGCGGACTTTGTACTGTACTGGGGAAGTTTACCAAGTCGGGAGATGGCGGATTGTGATTGGCAATGGAAGTTAAGCGCCGTTTACTTGTTTTACCAATCGCCTCGTAAGTTGTCTCCGTCTGCTCCAAGATATCTGATTCTTGATAGTTCCATATCCGCATACTGTTAATTGGCACTACCTGAACAGCAGCCGCGTTACTCCAACGCACAAAGGAATTTGCGACTCGGAGGCGATCGCTCATCAGTTGCACTGGATTTACTACAGCATCTACTAATGTTCCAGAAGGAATGGGAACAACTGCAAGATTAGGACCAGTGTAATAAATCCCAATCTTGGCTAGTAACTGTTGAATAGTCGTCGAGATATTGGGATTACTTGAGCTTGTGGTGCTGCCTGTGACGCAATCTGGATCTTGAAAAGGTACATTACTCGGAAGGTTGTTTTTCCCATCTGCCCTTAAGAAGCAAGGTTCACTCAGATAATTATCCCACCTGCCGCCCAGTGACGCGGTTACAATACACCGCCCATCTGGGTAAATACTTCTTGGTAGTTCAGTAATTCTCAGGCTATTGATTCTCAAAGGCACATTGTAAATGTCAATCTCTGTGCCTGGGGCGAGGATATTTTGGATTATCCCTTTGGGAAGCACCACCTCAAACTCAAATTGTCCACTAGGCTGTTGCTCAAATTGACAATTAATTTGAATAGTTCCCTTGAGCGGCAAGTTAGTAAATAGCTGTGGGTAGGGAGGAGGAAGTAGCGGCGGGGCAAAATTAACTTGGTTTATTGATCCATAAACTTGGTAACTTTGCCCACTCGCACCGACTACCTGCACTGTATTAGTATAGGGATTGTATAAAAATTCCCCAGGCTGAGGCGATTCTGGGGTACTTGTTGGGGTAAAAATTTGTCCGTTACAGGCGATCGCGGTTACACTCTCCCAATTTGCCGGCAGGGTGATTTCTTCGCTGGCTGATTCAATTACGAGCGCTTCGACTTCCCCAAAGTCTATCGTTGCCAATGTGGCGAAGTTGTTTTCTAATTTTGTGATTTCTGCTAGGTGGGCGCGATAGTCGCCAGGGGATTCGGTGAGGAATGATGAGGCGATGTTTAGCATTGAAGCGTTAGAAGCGTGGCTGTAATTAATTTGACCTATCTTTAGGTGAATACTAGCATTAATTTTTTGTAGTGACCAAAACAAAGCGCCATCAGGTAGATTGACGCTTTTTTATTGCTCGTGTAAAAAAGGATGCTTGAATGCAATTAAGCCGAGAGCAGGAATTTAATATCTGTAGCTTTAATCGGCAAGTTGAACACTTATCTGAATCGGAAGTTAAACTTGCGCTTGTGAAAATATACCAACGGATGATTGAACGACAGAATTACTATCAGCAGGAATTAAAAAAAGTGTGGTATATTGACGGTCAAAAACCTGATTTTTGAGCAAAATGCAAAGCGGCGTTTAATGCTGCCCCACAAGGCATTTGAAAATAATCATCGCTTCCCACACTGGAGAAATGGCTGGTTTTGAGCGGAAGCCCAGACTTGATTAAGTAGTCTCGTGCAACTTGAAGATTTTTGCACTCAGACTTCCAAGCTTCATATATTTTTCGGGACAACCTCTCAATAACTTGGCTTGGCATCTCTTCCATCAAAACCATGTAACACAGTGGCATTCCTGATTCTCGCGGCACGAAAGGAACAATTGAGCGAATGGGAATGCGGTTAGTTTTAAATATTTCGTAGAACTCGCTGCTTTCGTCAATTATCCCCCAGCAAGCCATTGGCTACCTCCACCAAATCACTATGCCATGCGTGGCAATTACCACAATATTTATTGAGAATATCGCCAGGATTATAGCTGGTTTTCTTGCAACGAGGACAAGTTATTGACGGCAATTCTCTGGCTTTTATAACCTCTATCCCCGTAGCGATCGCGTCAATTAACTCAATTGTTTCTAACAAAGATACTCTTGCAGGGTCAACCGCCCAATTTAGTAGAGCGCAAATGTTGAAGTAAATATTTTCTAGGCAGACTCTAGTATTCATAGTGCGATCGCTCCTACCCCTCAACATGAGACTCTAATCGGGTGCGTTGCCTGTGCAGTGCAAAGTTCTTCATCAAAACCGCCACTTCTTTGTACTCACAATCGAAATTGCTGGTTACAAATTGGTAAAGAAAACTATCGGACTGTGCAGCCTCAGCCGCTTCTAACAAACAAGTGGCATGGTGCAGCACTGTATCCACTTCCATCTGAATTTTCACATCATCCCATTCCAAAACCACTAATGGTTTCTGGGTGTTGAATCCGAAAATAGCGCTGATACCTGCGGGTAATGACTGCCTGTTATCTCGGATCATTCGCAGTACCCCGATAGCCATTTTCAAATCCTTGGGCGGGATTTTACCAAATCCTTTGCTTGATGAAATTCCTGTTAACGTTTTAAAAAAGACTGCTTCTGAATCAGCATAAGCGATCGCTTGTAGAATTGCGATCGCTCTTGTTTTAGCGGCTTCTGCGGACATCGTAACCACATTGTCGCCATAGGTTTGAATAACCATCGGTTGATAACTGCCCGACGACACCGACGATTCAACGTATAGTGCTTTCTCTTCTGTCATTTGCAATCATTGCTGCTTCAATCTCAGGATACACTTGCTCATCATATCCCGAATCGTCACTCATCCAGCTATCAACCAGTTCTATTACTTGTTCTAAGGAACTGTCTATTTCGGTTATCCAGGATTCTGTATTACCAAAATTGTAGTATTTGCCGTCCATTAGCATTGATTCTTTGCAGAAAACACCACCTTTCATTTTCATTTCAGGACAGTCTACCAGCCAATAGCCAATGCTTCTACCGTCCTCATCCTCTCCAGAAATGAAAGCATCAAGTTGATAATCGTCTGTGCAAAGTTTTACGGTATCGCCTATTTTCATGTTTCCTCCTTTGAAGACTGCGATTCTTAGATCATAAAATAGTTAATACCACATGGGACAATGAGCGTGTCTCATTAAGGGGTTCAATACCCCGATAATTGCCAATTCATTGGTTTTTGATTTTCTTTTTAAGACTACGAATGAATTCACGGATTACCTCTGTTTGGGTTCTCTCTTGCTGTCCACGGGTATCTTTAGGCGATCGCATCATTACTATAACGATAATTGAAACAAATTCAAGGAGTTAATTAATGTCAAATTCAGAAGAATTGGCAAGAATTGCATATCATGCTTACCGTCAAGCAACAGATTTGAAAACTTATCAAGGACTGCCTATGTCCGAATGGGAGAGTTTGCCCGAAACAATTCAACGAGCTTGGATGGCAGCATCAGAGGCTATAGTTAAGCATTGTGATATTACTTATGAGTGAATCCTGGCAGCGAGTTTGTGACAAATTACCCTCAGAAAAAGAGGAGGTTTTGGTTGCGTACAAAGATGGTTCAATTTACCAAGGCTATTGGCGCAAACTGAATGCGATTTTGGGAGAGCAAGAAGCTGAGTGGATTATTTACTCAATTTCAGGTATCACAGAATACCCTGAACCAGATTACTGGATGGGAATACCACCATTGCCCGACCAAACAAATAGATCACTTGACTGATTTCAACCCATGCCCCAACACATCCACACTACCGCCGAACTCCGAAGCGCGATCGCTGATTTACTCGCAGCAGAACTAGGGACTTTCGCCAACAACCAACCCGCTATCTGGGTTGAACCGCCCTCTACACCCAAAGGCGGCGCGAGTGGCGGCGTGGAGGTGAGTATCTATCGGTTTAAAAATGTTTCTAGCAGTTCAATGCTGCTCAATAACCAGCAAGAGCAACGCTATGAGTGGATCGTGGCGGTGAAATTGGGCGATCGCACCCCATCTGATTACAGCAAGTTCAGCAGCGCTATTGAAAAAATACGGTGTTATTTTCCCAGGAGAAGAGAAACGGTGTCGCCGTACACAGAGGAGGAGAATTTGATTGCTACTTTTCGGTTGAGTGAACTGGAAGTACTCAATACTTATGTTTAGGGCTGACTTTTTATACCTAACTCATTAAATGCTCTTAGTCTGACAGTATCCAGGACTGTTTCAGTATTAGCAATAGTCACACCAAAAGTATCCCAGGTTTTCAAAATAAATTCACCTATCGGCGGTATCGGCGCACCAACAGGAATAGCTTGGGTAAACCTTAAAACAACTCCGCTAACCTTAAGTCCTTCATACTTATATCTAGCATCTATAAAGTTACAAACTTTACCGTCAAGTAAGTACATTGTTTAATTTCCTTTTTGCGTTTTAACACAATTCCAGCAGATTCTCTGCATACCGCCAGCTTTTGCCGTCATCTAATTTGTAAATCCAATGTTCAGCGATGGTTGTTGGGCTTGTTGAGGTTGTGCCGTCTTCATAAACTTTGATTGCATGGGTTGCAACGGCTTTGTGGTGAACACGATCCAGTACTGTGTAAGTTTTACCACTGCGTTTGTGGAGGACGCGATCGCCTACTTTAAACTTTGGATTAATCGTTATTGTCAATTTACCTCCCCTGCCATCCTTGACGTAAATTTAAATAGAATCTAGTCGTATTCCGATTATTTAAAACTGGGTTGGAATGCGATCGCACCCAGTTACTTTTACTATGTGCCTCGTCGTGGTGCTGGTCACAAAGTGGGAAAATGTGAACTCCAGCGATTTCTCTACCTGCGATGCTCCCAAGTTTATCAAAGTAAAGTGCATGGTGAGTTTGGGTGGATTTTTGACAACAGCCTGAATAACAACATTTGTAGTTATTAAGCCGCTTACACTCCCTGGATATCTCTGTCCAGTTGTCAGCATAGCGGATGGAATAATCTTTACCACTACGAGGCGCTGGATCAAGTTTCTGTGGTTGAGTGTATAACGCAGGGATACCTATATTTGAGCGTTCGGGAGGAGCGATCGCACTCTCCAAAACCTCTGGTTTCAAGTTCTTCGATCCACGAGTTGACGACTTCCGTTTGCGTGGGCTTGTAACGATTCCGGTTTTGGCGGAACTCACTACCTGTAACCCACGTTTCTTTCTGACGAGCATATTCTAAAAGGTCGCGCAAGTTTTGTTCTAATTCCTCGACCCTTGCGCGTTCTACGAGGTCGGTAATATCAACTGATGTTTGGGCTACTAATTGTGCCTCGCCGTCGCCGTAAGCATAAGCTTTGGGCGGAGGGAGTTGTGCTACAAAAGGTGGCTCGTTTGCCTTGACTACAAGAGCAAAGTACTGCTCTGGAGGTTCAGCAATTCCTTGTAACTTCTTCATTTTCACCATCCGCAGACGGGCATATATTTGCCCTTTGAGCTTGGCTTTGATTTCTCGTGGGGGTTTAATAAATCGGTCAAGAGCTTCTAGAGCAGTGATACCCAAGTAGAAACGGGTGCAGTTGTTGAGATCGGGAATTTGCAAGCCATAATTACTAGGATTAGGATTTTGCCCAATCAAAATGCAGCGTACTAGGCTGGATCGTCCCACCCACAACACACCCCGATAAGCCATTGAGCATTGCTCTTTGTAAATAGTGTGCAGCGCTGCGGCTTCATCCACAATCCAAAAATCAATGTCACGCTCAGGCAACGGCAGAATATAGTCTGGGTCTTCAAATAAGTGTTGTGGAATTGCCTCAGCTGCTTCGGCTGCAATGTCAAGCCTGTCGTTGACCTCGGCTTGCATTGCCAAGACTCCCTCAACGGACTGCTCCCAACGGCGATACTGGGGTTTGAGTCGCTTACCGCGATAAGTCCACTCAGAATCGGGAAATTTGGGGTCAACAATAAAGATGCGGACTTGCTTACCCGTCTTGGTGTGTAGCTCATCACCTCCCACGCACATCAAGTTATCCACTAGCACCGATTTACCGCCACCACTGGGCCCGTGAATCATGAAGTGAACTGACTTACTGTCACAAACCGCATTTACAAACCAGTTAGGATCGTCTGGTTCTGCTACGCTCGGCAACTCTGATTCATTGTCAATGACTATTTCATAGCTCGTTTCATAATTATCAACTTCTGGCGCAAAGCGAAACTCATACACACACTCGTCAGCGTCCCAGAGGATGGTAGGCTCACCCATTTTTACCCAGGTACCAACTTCCTTAGAAATGTTCTCTAGTTTCTTAGCAGTTGTCCCTGTCTGAAGTTCTACCCAGACCGACACTTCCCGAAGTCCTGGGATTTTGTAAAATCCTTTTAATTGACAAAATACCTCGTTCTTCTCCAACCCCTGCAATAATAGCTGTGCGACCCACGCCGCAAACCCCTGCTTAGGATCTGGGCGGTTAGCAAGCCCCATAAATTTCTGTTGCAGCATTAGGATAGAATTTTCTCGCATTTGAATCTCTGCGATCGCCCCTTTCTGCACCTCATCCAAAAGCTGAATATAATATTGCTCCTGTTCCCGCAGTGCAGATGTAAGCTTGCCTTCTGCGGCGACTAGTTGCTGTTCCCACTCAATCAGCCCTTTCTCTTTGGACTGTAATTCTATAGCCTTGCGCTGCACAACGGCATCACGCTGCTGAACTGTGGTTAAGAGAACACCCGATTTTTCTGAAAATTGAGCTTCCAATCCTTGCCGCCAACTTTCTCGGTGTTGACGAGCAACTAAATCTGATTTTCTGGGTAGTCCCGTTACTTGACGAAGTAGCCAACCAGAAATGCCAGCAGCAATCATAGAGGCTGGAATTAAAAAAATTGGTGCAGACAATCCCGCACCAATAGACGCAACTGAGGCGCTGATTATCAACCAATGGCGTACATTCTGCCGATTATCCATCCAAGTATTACGGTTGGTATTACTGCAAATTTGGTGATTGTTTCGGCGTCAGAAATTGGGGGTAAATTACCAAAATTGGCGTTCCACCAACACCAAAAGAATATTCCTACACCTGTCAAAACCACCACTAAAAACCAGTGCGCGTCAAGTAGTAGGCATAATCTGCCAAGAGCGATCGCACTACTGAATGAACAAAGGTATAGGGCTGTCCAGTATTTAATCATTCAACGATTACATCACCACCAATGACTTTGCCGCCCAAATTTTCTACGTAATTAGCACCATTGGTATTAATTACCTCTTCCTCTCCATCGTTTACCTGGGCAGACTTTTCTACTTTTCTTTCTTTCACGCCATCTTTTCCTTGCACATAATTACCTTCAATATGTGCATGGTAAGAACCCCCACCAAGGTTAATTATTCGTTTTGTCATAATTTTTCTCCCAGCACTTAATCATCAAACTTAATATCTTCCACTGGCTGTAATAGCCCTGAAAGCCCTTGCATAAACGATGGCAAAGTCACAGTGACAGATGTGCCAGTAATCATCGCTAACTCTCTGTCAGCTTCAATAGAAAGCCTTTGCTTTGCGTTACCAGTCAACGCCTGTTCTAAATCCATCTTGGCTTTGTCGAGATTAACTCGTTTTTTCTCAAGCTCGACATTGAAGCGCTCAACTTCAATGGCAATGCCCTTGATAGCGGTGTTCTTTTCGGCGCGAGAAACACGATTATCAGCCACCGCCACTTGGTATTTATTCCATGTAGTAGAGGCGTTGGTAAGTGATGTTGCTGCGGCTACCCCTGCCCCCATCGCCTCAAATTGTTTTTGGTGAGCATTGTGCATTTGTTTTTGTACTTCAAATCGTTTGCCAGCGACCTGCCAAGCGTTGCCAACGTTTTGCAACTTAGCTAATTGCTGATCTCGTTCTTTGTCGGTTATCCCCTCCCCTGGAACGGTGAGCCTGCGACCAAAGGGTTTAACTGGTGAGTAATAGTTATCGCCAAAAGTTACCGACGGCTGCTGTACCCAGTTGTTTGCAGCCCTCTTTTGGTCGCTGGCTCTGTCTGTGTTATGCATTCTGAGATCCTCGCTCTATCGTCTACTAATGCCTGTTGAATTTCAGCGTTTACTTGGGCTTCGGTTTTCTGGGCTTTGTTCCACAGCAGCCCTCCTGTTGTGCCAAGCGCCAGTACTGTGACTGCTATACATACCCCCCACAGCAACAATGACGTTCCACCTTGCTGTACTTTGGGTTGGTGAGATGTGGAATAAACTGGCTGCCATCCGATGACGGCTTGGCTGTGGTCAACTTCTGGATGCTGCATCTGCTCAACTCCTAAGAGATGGATGAAGATGAGGTAATTGGTTCGCCACAAGAGGCAGGCAGCACTGGCTGTAGCGTTATCTCTTTTAGTGTCCGCCCCTCCAGCAGCGCTTGGTATTGTGCTTCCAAAGGGGATAACATCTCCCCTGAGAATTGAGCAAAAAGTTCATCTTCTATATCACCGTAGTCGCCCGCCGCAAAGTCTTGCATTGCCATTGCGATCGCATTATGGACAATGACCTTTTTGATGTTCCGTTTCATATCCACCGACAACGCTATGAGATTGTCGTTCATCGCGCCAGATGGGAGTTCTGATGACTGCGGATTTACCTCCGATTGTCGTCTCTGTCCTCTTTTGGCATTCTCGACCGCTTGCCTTTCTTTACTTGTAGTCATTGCAATAAATCTCCATGTGATTATAAATTTCTAAAATTGCTCTTACCCGGCCTTTGAGATTGACAAGTTTTTGAAATTCAACCAAGCATTCCATTGATTTGCGGCTATATCCGCGATCGCTGTAAGGAATGTAGTCAAATCCAGGCACTCCTAACTCCAGCAACAATGCTGTGTTTTTTCGCAGTTGAGCTTCTCTAATGCCCAAGATGCACTCAGCCTCAAACTTGCCTACCCAATCGGCACCGATGTCGAACAGCCTTTGAGTTGCTGTCATTTCTCCATCGCGCTACTAAGTTGACACTGTGTTGATATCCCAATTAAAAACCCACTACTGGGAGTGGGTCAACGAATAATCGTAAAAAAACGATGCAATATTAATCTTTTTCATCATACTCAAGCCTGTGCTGAGGCAAAACATTGAGGGTTTGCATGATTGAATATTGCTTATCTGCAAACTCTAAAAGGGGACGGATGTATCGTGGATATCCCTTTTCATTGTCGGCAAGTACCCAGTTACTATATATATTGTTGTAAGTCGTGGCATCTCCCGCAATCTTTGCCAATTCCTGGACACAGGCTCGACGATATCTAACGTCATCGGGGTAGACGTTGTACAAAAGCGGTATCCATTTTTCGCAGAACTCGCTAACGGTCAACTTTTTAACTCTTTGCTGGATTTTCAGGAATGCTTGTGTGCTTATTACTTGCATTTGTCGTAAAAAAACGATAAAATAATCGTAATAAGCTTATCACAGCTTCAAAATTCTAGCAGTTTAGCCTTAAATCATAACACCCATTCAGTTATCAGGATGAAAGTAACCTACCAGTACCGACTAGAACCAGAATCAAGTCAAAAACTAATTCTTAACGAATGGTTGAGAATTTGTCGGTACTGGTATAACCGCCAATTGGGTGAACGCTTCTCTTGGTGGGAAAATAACCGCCATGCTGTAAATAGTTGTCCAATCTTTGTAACCAGACTTCCTGAGTTACTAGACCGACCTAACTACTACAGTCAGAAGCTCCAGTTGCCGATCATCAAAAAAGACTTGAGTGTTGTGCAATGGTCAGGCGAATTACTCGATTTTAAAAGTGTAGATTCAACTGTTCTACAAGATGTTTGCAAGCGAGTTGATAAAGCTTTTGAGCGTTTTGTAATTGGGGATTCTAGCGGTAAACGCTCTGGAAAACCACGTTTCAAAACTGAGGCAAGTTTTAAAACCATGACGTTTGCAACCGCCAACAATGAATGGATAAAGTTAATTCGCAAAAACTGGCTATATATTCGTTTGCCCAAATTGGGGATGTTTAAGGTTCGGATGCACCGACCTATACCTGACGGATTTAAGCTAAAACAAGTTAGCGTCACAAAAAAGGCTGATGGTTGGTACATCCAGATGGTATTGGAGGATGTAACCGTCCCAAATCAAACCACCGAGTTTATCCCCAATTGGGACAACTCAATGGGCATTGATGCTGTGTTGCAAGGTGATGATTATCTTGCAACTTCAGAGGGCGAAAAACTTCCATCTTTAAAGCCATTACGCAAAAATCAAGCCAAGTTAGACCGTATTTCCATCAAACGAAATAGACGTAAGCGCGGATCTAAACCTCGGCGTAAGTTGGCAAAACGTGAAGCTAAACAGCATCAAAAAATTGCTAGAAGTCGTAAAGATTTTCAATACAAAACAGCCCACAAGCTTGTCAGAAGTGGAAAGAGGTTTTTCTTCTACGAGGATTTAAACCTCAAGGGGTTGACCCGACGTAATAAAACGAAGCAGGATGACAATGGAAGCTATCTTCCCAATGGACAATCTGCTAAGTCAGGACTGAATAAGTCATGGGCTGATGGTGCATTTGGACAATTCTTTGAAATTCTGGAGTGCATAGCCGCAAAAGCTGGTGCTGTAGCAATTTCACAGAACCCACAATATACTTCAATGGTTCTTAGTTATCGCAATGAGATTATTTTTACTGATTGCAGTATCAGAGAATATTGGGATGAGCAAAATACTTTGATGGTTGACCGTGATATTAATGCCGGAATCAACTTGAAAAGACTGGGGTTGGGCATTTTCCCCAGTATAAAACGCCGTAGTGGGAAACTGGACATAGTTGGAACTATGGACGATAGTACCACGAAGGAAATCCTTCATACCCTTCATCGGGCTGTTGGAAGCCTACACTTACCGCAAGCGGTAAGTGTAGGAGTATGTCACAAGCGTATAAGGTCAAATCAAAAGTGAGGGATTAATCATTTGGCTTGTTGGGGGTCAAGGTTCGGGTAAGTCATCTCTAGCGGCTGCGATCGTACTGTGTCGCTATCACCTTTTAGGGCAAAAACTAGAATTGGTATGTGATGCCCACGGACATAAAAACCGCATCAAAGCTTGGAAGCATTTAATACCCCTAGAGTGTGAGGTGGTAGGGGAGCGAAACGACTACGAAGCGATCGCTACCGGGATGATGGAAGCGGTGCAACGTTGGAGCGATCGCACTGAAAATGATAAACCTATACAATCGCTTTGGGACGAACTAACTCAGCTTTCTATGCAGCCAGAGTGTGAGAGTGAAGTGAAAAAGTTTGTCCGGCACTCCCTAACAGATGTTCGGAAGGCCAATGAATTTTTAATCTGCATTGCTCACGCCTTCACCAATGCAGCAACGGGTAACGCTGAAGGATTTAAGGAACTACGTGATCAGGAAACTATACAAATCAAACGTAAATCTAAAAACGGTCGGCAGCCACTGCCACACGCTGAATTGTCTGGGATTTATGATGATGGTGGTGAATTGATTTTAGAGCAGAAGGTGACGGTTCCCGATTGGTTTTATCCTGATAAATTAGTGGAGATGTTTGCAACATGAAACACATTAAAACTCAAAACCAGTATTGTCCTGCTGGATGTGGATATAGAACAGACTCAGTAACAGGTGCTTTTGGTGATTATTCACCCGATGAAGGCGATTTTTCGATTTGCATGAACTGCTACGCTATTTTAAGATTTGGTAAAAAGTGGAAACTTCAATTGTCTTCACTTGAAGAAAGCGAGGAATTTGGAGTGAAAGAGGATTTACAAAAAGCGATCGCTGCGGCCAAACAAGTTAGAGTCCAGAGAGCATTAGGGTTTGAGGAGTCAAATTAAGTTTTTATCAACTCGGTGAGTTGTCATTGGATGTCCGTGAGTGGACTTGTCCTCATTGCAATACTCATCATGACAGGGATGGAAACGCAGCAATAAATATTAGAGCAGAGGGCATCAGAATGATAAAGGCGGAAGGTTCAGCCGTCTCTGCTGTAGGAGGGGAGGTAAGTCCTGTTCTTGGGCGAAAGTCTAAGTTCAGGCACTCCCCCGCGATTACAGAAGCCCCAACTTCAACCGTACTCGGTAAGTTGGGGTAGTTCACGCAATCCCCTAACGCGCTGTATCCGAAATCCTGTAAGATGCTGCAAACCCGTTGGCAACAACGTAAAATCGCCGTTCCAGCCTGATTCAACGACTTGCAACACTACTAAAATCCGTTGCAAATGCTATAAAATAAATCCCCTAATGTGCTGCAACGGCTGCAAACTAGACACGTTAAGGGTTACAGGGAATCCCTTAACGTGCCATACCAGTTTCTAGGCGCAATTTCTCTACCATTGCCTCCAACCTCCAACGTGCATTCAAACATTCCTAGGTGTGTATTTTTTTGACAATTTGTTACCCTTAATCAAATTTCTCAAGATGAACCCCAGAGGGTTACTCGCGCATCTTAAAGTCGTTCGTTCGGATCAAGAATCCTTGAAGCTCTTTTATGCTTACCTTGATCGTGTTGAATTCGGTTTCAGAGCGTTGCCACTTATGGTCTATTTTCTCTTCCAGTCCGTTGTGGCTTAGAAGATTCCCATCTTTGTAGTTCACGTAATCTTGAAGGTGAATGTCAAACCGTTTATCTAAATCCTTGATTTTTTCAGCATTGCTAGCATGCAATTTTAATGTCTCCTGAATTCCATCAACGATAAAGACGATTTTATTGATTTTGGTAATGATGGATATTGCGACACCAGATAGTACGAAAAGGCTACCAATAATCCCTACCAATACCCCCGCATCTTGAAGCGAAAAATCTACTCTAGGGCTAGAAGAAGTAATAGCGATCTCTGATTTTGTATTGATCATTCTAAATAAAATTAAGTAGGATTACATCTAATTCGGAATTTAAATAAAATATTTCATAATTTAAAAAAGGCTATAGGATTTAAAAAGCTTATAGGAAAAAAACGGAAGAAAAGTGCTGTATTGCTGAAGGCAGATACTCCATTTGGGAGAACCCCTGTTCCCCCACTGCCTCCGCCTGCCTTTCCTTAGCCTTCGTATCCCCACTTGTCGCCATTGGATAATATTGCGGGACTTCCTTCTTTTA
>NZ_JABXKJ010000171.1 GCF_017115085.1 Nostoc sp. NMS7
TAGAAACAGTAACCCGGAATAGGTTCACTTTTTTATTAGCGGGGAACCCTTTAATTTTGATTATCTTACCACAATCTAATTCTTCTTGACTCCATTCTAATAATTCAATACGTTTAGATTTTGCTTGACCAAATGTATCATCAACTAACCGATTATCTTTTAAAGGGCAATAATAAATTTTGTCTAAGCTATCAATATATAGCATTAAACTGTGTACCGCATACCATGTATCCATCAAAACAGTATCAAATGGTAAAAGCTTATGATACACAAGGCTTTTGAGCATGTCTTTCACATGGTCTATCTTGGTTTTGCCATCGACATCAGGATTAAAAATTCGATAATCTATGACCCAAAATCTTTGAAGTGTAGGGTTGACATACACGCAGCTAACTACACCAATGCCTTTAAGGACACCATGCTCATTACCACTATATTGTCTTCTGGCTATTTCTATTTCTTCAGAATACCTTTTATCTAAAACGCTATCATCAAATATTATGTAACCATTGTCATCAGGCTCAACTACCTCTTTCACATTATCCCATAGTAAACGAGGTGTTAACTTTTCTCTTTTCAAATAATAGTTAATTGTATCATGGCTAATACTCTCTAAATGCTCTGCCAAATTGGTAATGGTATAATTAATTTGGCTACTAAGTAGATACTGGCAATAATCTAATTTAGTAAACTTCATATTCAAAAGTATTCCTTACAGTAGCCTGAGCAGCAGCCCAAAAGTTTGGTGTGAAAAGGAACAGTTTACATTTGTACTCTAGTTCATTTCATGTGCATTTTTATAGTACTAGAGTACTATTTGTTAGCGATCGCATTGTGCCAGTTGCGTAAGTCCTGAAATTAACACTGGACTTTTGACTTACAATGATCTCGTTAAAAAATCAAATCATTTTGATCACTGGTGCAAGTAGTGGTATTGGTACTGCTTGTGCGAGAATCTTCGCTGGTGCGGGTGCAAAACTAATCTTGGCGGCACGACGGTTAGAACGTTTGCAGCAGCTAGCAGATACTCTCAGTAAAGATTTTAGTACTGAATTTCATTTATTGGAGCTAGATGTGCGCGATCGCAGCGCTGTTGAATCTGCTATTTCGACTCTACCCCCCGCCTGGGCTGACATCGACATTCTGATTAATAATGCTGGTCTAAGTCGTGGTTTAAACAAGTTGCACGAAGGCAGTTTTCAAGACTGGGAAGACATGATTGATACTAACGTTAAGGGTTTACTTTACCTTTCGCGTTATGTCGTTCCGGGAATGGTGAGTCGCGATCGCGGTCATGTGGTAAATTTAGGTTCCATTGCCGGACATCAAACCTATCCCGGTGGCAATGTCTACTGTGCGACTAAAGCTGCTGTCAGGGCAATTTCTGAAGGTTTAAAACAAGACTTGTTGGGAACGCGGGTACGTGTAACTTCCGTTGACCCTGGTATGGTAGAAACGGAATTTAGCGAGGTGCGCTTTCACGGAGATAGTGAACGCGCTAACAAAGTCTACCAAGGAGTTACACCCCTGACAGCAGATGATGTGGCTGATGTGATATTTTTCTGTGTAACGCGATCGCCCCATGTCAATATTAATGAAGTTGTGCTGATGCCTGTTGACCAAGCTAGCGCTACCCTAGTTAACCGACGAACAGAAAAGTAAGCCATCACTAAGAAAATTAATTTTTTAACACTCTCAGGGCTGTTGAAAATTTGACTACATTCTTTTTCAACAAAAGCTGTGGGATTCTTGGGTTAAACTTACCCTTTCTAGAAAAGCCTACTTAACAGGGCTATTTCATTGTCATCTAGTCCCGCCTGAGAATCAGGGCTATTTCATTCTCATCTAGTCCGCCTCAGAATGAATTCTGAGTCTAATAGCGAAAGTCGTCTAAAGACGACTAAGAAAAGGTTATAGTCCGTTTTAACGGTATTAGCCCTGAACTTCAGTTCTGGGCGTTTTCTGTCTAGAACAAAATAGCCCTGGCCTATTCAAGGTCTTACCCCCATTGCAGAAAAATATTTCTAAGTCATAAGACTCACTATTAAAGTCAATATTGCCAATCCTCCTAAAATAGCTAAAACTTGAGTAGTTTTGTTACTTTTAGCGAGAATTTCTGAGTAAGATAGTTGATGATTCTGAATTAGTAATATGGAATGGGGATTAAATAGAAAAGGGAATAAACGATTCAAAAGTAAGCGCCCAAAGAAGTTAAGACTCCATAATTGCTTCTGTAGAGGATCTTGATTATATTGCCAAGGATAACTAATTTGGACTAAGCGAATTAAGGCTTTAATATCTGGTTGGCGTAAGCTTTCATAGCGAGGAAGTGCTTGAGAGAGATTATCTTGAGTTGCTGCCAAAATTTCATGGATTTCATAGATATCTTCTAAGGCAGAATTAACGCCTTGTCCAATGTCGGGAGGAAAACAATGAGCCGCATCTCCCAATAAAATTACTGCTGTTCCTTGGTTCTCTTCAGGTTTTCCCCAAATTTGATACAACCCTGAACAATATTGAGGAATAGGAAATTTACCGCCGTCACTAGATGCAAATCTGGCTATTTCTTCAGGAGAAATAATTTTTTCTAGGGGAAGCTGAGGAAATGCTTGTGTGAGGAATTGTTTAACTTCTTCTTGGGTTTCTAATTGCCAGATTTGATGATCTGGGTAGGTAATAATATTCGCCGTTCTTGGTTTATCAGGATTTTTAAAGGGTAATAACCCCAGAGAAATTGCTTTTTTACGCCCTTTAAAAGTAGACCTAATGCTGTAAGCCATTGTAGTTTCTGCTAAATCTTCTTCTGACTCTGATAACGGAAATTGAGGAGGTAAAGTGAGAACTTTGTATTTTAAACCGGAACTAGCAGAAGGGAATTTTTGCATTTCAAAGGAATGTGATTGACCTTCCATTTGATGAAGAGTTTGACGCACAATAGAGGTGAAGCCATCACAACCTACAAGCAGAGTAGGAATAAAGCTCAATTTTTCTTGATATTGAGATTGGGTAATAACTTCTAAATGCTCTATATGTTGTTTAATTTCTACACAATCAGTATTAAATAAGACCTGAATCGAATCTTGCCAATGTTGATGAATTTCTTGGTAAAGTAACTCCACAAAAGATGCTCTTGGCAGCCAGTAGGCAGTCTTGCGTTTAGAATCAGCGATGGGTAGTTTTGTTGTTTTGCGTGTACCGTCTTTTTGAATGAGAGTCCAATAAAATTCAGTACTAGGAACACTCAAATCAGCTAATTTGGGAGTTAGTTCTAACAAATCAGTTAATTTTTGCCCTCGACCATCAATTTGATAACTAAAAGATTTATCTGGTTCGTAATAATCTGCTGATGGTCTTTTTTCAATAATTGTAATATCTTTCCAGCCTCTTTTCGCTAACATTAAAGCTGTGGCTAACCCCGCCGGACCTCCTCCGATAATGACAACATTTTTCTTGTAGGAATTATTCATTAGACCTCTAGGAAAAAAGTTTTGTGGTTATTATTAATCCGTGATGCTTAATTAACCCCCAACATGAACGCCAGGACGCCTGTGGGGATTCTTTTCAGCTCGACGGAGTACTTCACGAGTGACTACAGCAATATCACCCTCCCCAAACAAGATAAAACGCAGTAAGTATTGTATGGGGTTGCCTTCAACCCAGCCGAAGTAGACATGGGGAATCTTACCTGTTTGATCACGAATATAGAGCAGTAAAGCTGCGATCGCATTAGGTACTGCTGCACTTTCAGCCCGGAGAATGCGATAATCACCAACTTGCACCGCTTTTACTTTAATCACATCCGCAAACTCCGAAGCATCTGATACATGAATCTCTAGAAATAGAATTGGATCGTTGGCTGGAATATGGTTATCCTCGCGTACCTCTTTCTCTTTTAAAAAATACTCTAGGACATCGCCCTTATTCAATCGATTGGCAATTAGCCGTATTGCTCCCTGGCTCTCTTCTGCTATGAATTGGCCAGCAAGTTCGTCAACTTCGATCCGTTCTGTTCGCAATTCTGTTGAACGCCAAACACGAGAAACCAGCGAGGTAAAAATGATCGCACCGATGAAGAACCCAGCGATTTTAATGCCTTCTGGTCTTTCGATGATATTAACAACAGTGGTATATAAAAATAACAGTGTGATAATGCCAAAAATGAATTTTGCCCGCTTCTCTCGACGACGGTGGGCTGATAAGGTTACGGCAAAAGCGGCTGAGGTGATCAACACAAGCACACCAGTTGCGTAAGCCCCACCTTGAGCTTCCACATTTGCCCGAAAGATAATTGTGACAACAAAAGCGATCGCTGTATAGACTAAAACTAAAGGTCGTGTTGTTCGTGCCCAATTGGGTGCCATGCCATAGCGTGGTAGGTAGCGGGGTACGATATTCAGTAGCCCTGCCATTGCAGATGCACCTGCAAACCACAAAATGAAAATAGTACTTAAATCGTAAATTGTGCCAAAGCCATTGCCTAGATACAGATGTGCTAAATAAGCAAGGGCTCGTCCGTTAGCTTTGCCTCTAGATGCAAATTCTGCGGCTGGAATCAGTAGAGTAGTTATAAAGCTGGTGGTGAGCAAAAAGAAGCTCATAATCACAGCAGCACTGGTGAGCAGCTTACGTGTATTCCGAATCCGCCCTTTGGGATGCTCTTGAGTGTCACTGCTGCTACCTTTGACCAGGGGCATAACGGTTACACCAGTCTCAAAGCCTGACAATCCCAGCGCTAGCTTGGGGAATATCAAAAGAGATATGCCGACTAGCATCAAAGGGTTGGAATCGCGTGCAAAAAGTGCAGTCTCCCAGTTAGCGATCGCTGCCGGGTGAGTTAAAATCTGATACAGACCGACGCTAACGACAATGAAGTTTAACAGCAGATAAACTCCCACGAAAACTACTGCAATCCCAATCGCTTCTCGGAAACCTCTCAAGAAAACTGCGCCTAGTAATGCGACTAATTCTAGGGTGATCGCGAGCGTCTGACCGTGAACCCACATTGGAACCAGGGGATTTTCGATGATATGGGCTGTAGCATCAGCAGCTGACAAAGTAATAGTAATAATAAAGTCGGTTGCCACAAAGCCAAGTAAGCACAGCACAAGTAATTTACCTTGCCACCAGGGGAGCAAACGCTCTAACATTGCGATCGACCCTTCCCCTTGAGAGCTTTCGGCAGCAACGCGCCGATAAATTGGCAATGCGCCAAAGAGTGTCAGCAAAACCAGAATCAGGGTAGCCAAAGGCGAAAGAGCGCCAGCCGCCAGTGCTGCAATCCCAGGTTGATAGCCAAGAGTTGAGAAATAATCTACACCAGTCAAGCACATCACCTCCCACCAAGAATGTTGGCGATGTGGTTGTTCCTTGCGGTAAGGCCCTTCCTTATTGCGTCCGTCTTCTTCAAGCAACCACTGGATTAACCGGCTGCCGAGCTGTTTTGTGGAAAAATTTGATTTAGCCATCAAATAGGGTTGTGTTGCAAAAGTTGGCTTTGTGGTTTATTAAAATTTTCAACTACAAAGGTATAGCACTATTATTGTATGTTAAGCATCCTGTCCAATTTACAAAATATGTAGCTGCCCCTAGTCGTCCACCAGAATAACTTTGCTGAGTAAACCAAGTTTTAAACCCAACCTACGCAGTCTAAGGTTTTTAGGTCTAACACCAAGCGTATTGGAAGAAGTTAAAAAGGTTTGGTACAGCCTCACAAAGAAATGGTATCAGGACTTAGGCAAACAATAGCTGATACCATTTCACACAAACCCTGATACATATAGATTTCTCCTAGGGGCACAGCAATGCTCATTAGTGTCAACTTAAGCCTTGGCGAATAGAATTCGCGGCTACACAAACGAAGTCCGCCTGCGCGGACTAAGGGTCAAATCAAGGTTTCTTAACCCACGGAGGTGGGTTAAGCCTCGTGTAGACAAGCCAGTGCGTTGGGGAGCCAGCGCTGTGGGCGGGTTTCCCGACTTGAGGCGACTGGCGTCCGGCTTTGCCGACTTGTTCGCGCAGCGTCTCCCAGGGGGAGAAGCAACTGGCGTGCGGTTTCTAACCGCCCTTTTAAACTTATCTGTTGGCTGACACGCCCGCCTGGAACTAAAGTTCTTTGGCTTTTAGCTAAAGTCTACTAAAGTAGACTAAAGATTTTTCAGATTATTTAGTCATCTTGAGATGACTTTCGCTAAAAGCCAAGGAACTTCAGTTCCTTGCGGGACATGGCTTTTACGTTAAGTTGACACCTATGAGCTTTTTCTGTGCCCCTACCAACGCATAGTGAGGGCTGCCGCCTCAAGACTTGCGGCAGAGGCGCAATGAGGAGCATTTCTAGTCAGAGGCTAGAAACGAGGTTTTAAAGGAGTTTTGGCTGAAGTTGACACCAATGTACCCTGTGGTCAGTCTTCGTCTAGATGAATTGCCCGCGCATGTAGTTTTGCGTAAGTTTTACTACTAAACGTTCAATATCAATGGTTCAACAAGGAAAATGCCAGATTGCAATTTATTAAAGATAAACAGAAGAGTAAACGTCAATACAGACTTTTTATTCTGCTTTGATAATTAGAGATGATACTTATGGCATAAATCTTCTGATAGAGAGACGATAACAAGCTGAAATTGTATTCTGTTAACAATGTCATTTTAAGGAAAATGCTTGTTAGAAAAAGTGATTTTATCTCAATTTAAGTTAAGAGAATTACTCAATATTATTACCAACAAAAACAGAATGGAGTAAATAGATGAAGTTTGTCGTCAGACGTCGCAAATTGGGTCAATTGATGATCGTCACCACAGTAGCGGCTACGATTAGTAATTTTGTAGGAAAAGCTGTAGGACAAACTCAAGTAAAAAAAACTACTCCAATGTTGGGAACTTCGACACCGGAAACGATGAAAGTGACGCTGCAAGTGAACGGAACAGCACATAGTTTGCAGATTGAACCGCGTGTGACTTTACTTGATGCACTTCGGGAATATATTGGGCTAATTGGGACTAAAAAAGGTTGCGATCACGGTCAATGCGGTGCTTGCACGGTGCTGGTTGATGGACATCGGATTAATTCCTGCTTGACATTTGCGATTATGCACACCGACGCCGCGATCGCAACTATTGAAGGGCTGGAGCAAGGAAACAATTTACACCCGATGCAAGCCGCGTTTCTGGCACACGATGCGTTTCAGTGCGGCTACTGCACACCCGGACAGATTTGTTCGGCGGTGGGTTTGGTGAACGAGGGACACGCTAAATCCGATGCTGACATTCGGGAACTGATGAGCGGGAATATCTGCCGTTGTGGTGCTTATCCAAATATCGTGGCTGCTGTCCGCGATGTCTTAGAGGGGAAAAAAGATGCAGCCGTTTAGCTATCAGAAAATCGGACAAGTGGATAATGCCGTAGCGTTGGTAACTCCAGAGGTGGAAGCGGCTTACTTGGCAGGGGGTACAAGCTTAATTGATTTGATGAAGCTGAATGTACAGACGCCAAAAGAGTTGGTAGATATCAACCCCCTACCGCTAACCAAGATAGAAATGCAGGGTAACGGTGTGCGGATTGGAGCAATGGCACGTAATAGCGACGTTGCATATAATGCCCTAATTCAAGAGCGTTATCCGGTGCTATCGGAGGCTTTGCTATCTGGGGCATCACCGCAACTGCGAAACATGGCGACAGTCGGCGGAAATTTGCTGCAACGCACCCGTTGTTACTACTTCCGTGATCCAGCCTTCCCCTGTAATAAGCGCGTTCCCGGTTCAGGTTGTCCGGCAATCGAGGGCTATAACCGCATTCACGCAATTTTCGGCGGTAGCGATCGCTGTATAGCCACCCATCCTTCCGATATGGCGGTGGCAATGATCGCACTTGATGCAGTTGTGCAAACACGCGGACCCAAAGGAGAGCGGAGTATTCCGCTTGCAGATTTTCATCTCCTACCGGGCGATACACCCGAAAGAGAGACAGTTTTAGAACACGGAGAGTTAATTGTTGGCGTTGATTTACCGGGTTCAACCTTTGCGAAGCGATCGCATTATTTAAAAGTCCGCGATCGCGCCTCCTATGCTTTTGCCATGACATCGGTTGCGGCAGCATTAGATATTCAAAATGGGATCATTCGCTCCGCACGTATTGCTCTTGGTGGGGTGGGAACAAAACCCTGGCGTGCCTACGAAGCGGAAAAAGCCCTTTTGAACCAGCCCGCAAATCAGGCAACATTTCAAGCAGCAGCGATCGCGGCGATCGCCGGAGCTAAACCTCAAAAATACAACGGCTTTAAGGTGGAACTGACTAAACGCACAATTGTGAAGGCGCTGGCAACCGTGGGAGGGATGGCATGAATACAGGGGATAAAAATACAGTTGTCGGCAAACCGCTAAATCGAGTTGATGGACACCTGAAGGTAACTGGTGGCGCCCGCTATTCAGCTGAATTTCCGGTTGCCAAGCTTACCTATGGAGTGACAATTCAAAGCACGATCGCCAAAGGGAAGATTGCCCAAATTGATACAAAGGCGGCGGAACAAGTACCGGGTGTATTAGCAGTAATTACCCACCTGAATGCACCCAAGGCATCGGGCGAAAAGGGCGGCGGTCACAAGGTGCAAGTCCTGCAAGATAACATTGTGCTGTATAGCGGTCAGCATATTGGTGTCGTGGTTGCCGATACCTTTGAACGAGCTATGTACGCAGCCTCACTGGTGCAAGTTCGCTATGACGAAGAGAAACCGACGATTAATATGCGGGACAACCTCGCTAAGGCATACTTACCTAAAGGTAAAATGCCTGGAGAAGAGCCGCCCGATTTAGCTCACGGCAATGTCAACCAGGGACTAGCGGCGGCTGCTGTCCGCGTCGAGCAAACCTATACTACACCAATCGAAAATCACAATCCAATGGAGCCTCATGCCACAACAGCAGTTTGGCAAGGCGATGAACTGCTGCTGTATGACGCAACTCAGGGAATCTTTTCCACTCAAGAAAAAGTTGCCGGGGTATTAGGAATTGAGCCAAAGAAAGTCCGCATTATGTCTTACTTTGTGGGCGGTGGCTTTGGCTGCAAAGGATCGGCTTGGTCGCATGTGCCAATAGCTGCGATCGCAGCCCGGCAGGTTAATCGCCCAGTGAAATTAGTTTTGGGACGCATACAGATGTATGGGCCTGTGGGCTTCCGACCAGAGACAATTCAACAGGTTTCTTTAGGTGCAACCCGCGACGGCAAATTAACCGCTCTGCGACACGCCGGCACATCGCAGACTTCAACTTTCGATGAATTTATTGAACCTGTTGGTAAAAGCGCCCGGATGCTCTACGCTTGTCCAAATATCGAAACTAGCCACCATCTGGTTCAACTTGATCAAGGAACACCAACCTTTATGCGGGCGCCAGGCGAAGCTTCAGGGTCTTTCGCCTTAGAATCGGCAATGGACGAACTCGCTTATGCGCTGAATATCGATCCGGTGGAACTGCGTCTGCGTAACTATGCTGATGTCGATCCCAGTAAAGGAATACCTTGGTCGAGCAAGTCACTTAAAGAGTGTTACAGATTAGGCGCAGAAAAGTTTGGCTGGCAAAAGCGCAATCCTCAGCCCCGTTCGATGCGTGATGGCAATTATTTGCTCGGTTGGGGTATGGCGACAGCTACTTATCCTACCAACCGTTCTCCAGCATCGGCGATCGCTCAGATTATGGCAGACGGTACAGCCGTTGTGCAGAGCGGTTCGCAAGATATTGGCACAGGAACTTATACTGTAATGACTCAAGTCGCGGCTGAGGCACTCGGTCTCCCAGTTAACAAAGTCCGCTTTGAACTAGGTGATACTAAGATGCCAAAAACCCCCGTTTCCGGTGGTTCGCAAACTGCCGCTAGTGTGAGTTCGGCGGTGCATTTAGCCGGAAATCAAGCTCGGAGTCAGCTTTTGCAACTAGCACTTGCCGATCAAAAATCGCCGCTTTATAGTTCAAAGGCTGAAGATGTGATTGCCGAAGATGGCAGCTTTTTCTTAAAAAATAAATCGTCCGCAAGCGAAACTTATCAGGCAATCTTGGCACGGCATGGAATGAAAATGATCGAAGCGCGTGCAGATGCCAAGCCTGGAGAGGAAAAAAAGAAGTTTTCAATGCACGCATTTGGATCGCAATTTGCCGAAGTCCGCGTTAACCCGGATTCCGGCGAAGTGCGAGTAACGCGCTGGGTGGGAACTTTTGGTGTGGGACGCATACTCAATGCTAAAACAGCCAACAGTCAGCTGATTGGGGGGATTGTCTATGGTATTGGCATGGCGTTAATGGAACACACAGTAACAGACCCTCATCGGGGGCGTGTTGTCAATGCCGATTTAGCTGAATATCACGTACCAGTGAATGCAGACGTTCCCCCGATTGAGGTGTTCTTTGTTGATGAACACGATCCATATATCAACCCGCTTGGTGTCAAAGGAATTGGCGAAATTGGGATTACTGGAACTGCGGCGGCGATCGCTAACGCAGTTTATCATGCCACAGGTAAGCGCGTCCGTGATTTGCCAATTACATTAGACAAGCTGCTGTAGATCAGACCTCTTGCATAAATCAAAAATAAGAAAGAACCCCACCCCGTCAAAGCTACGCTTTAACTCCCCTCCCCGCCGGCGGGGAGGGGTTGGGGGTGGGGTTCTTTTATTATGGATAATTTGGCGGACATGATATTAGGAATTATTTTAACTAGCGATCGCAACTAGCTTTTTCCGAGAAGGACGCTTGCGATCTGATTTTTTCTTCAGTCCCACAGCCTGAGCTTGATCGCTATCTGAACCATATTGCCCGCGCACAACTTCTTTCATCGCTAATACACTATTATGATATTCCCATTCTGCTAATCGGGCACCATCAGCAGCAGCACGGTATAAAGTTAGTTTCTCGGTTTCAGTTTGTTGAGAAATCAACATCACCTGATAAACTTCCTGTAACTTTGCAGCTGAAGCATCAGCACGAGTCGTGTTATAGTTGCTGACGGTTTGCAAACCATGCAATGAGCTAATATCTTGACTAATGGTTTGAGGGCGCAAACGGCGGTTTGTATCTTGGATAGTCATAAATGTATCTACCAATATAGTGTATACATTTAATGTACCCATTGTCACTAAAAATCTATCAGTAAGAGAAAGTTTTAAATTGGGCAAGTTTAAACAAAAGGTAAGCATTGTGAATGCATCGGCTTGCATTGCCAATGCATCGGCTTGCATTGCCAATGCATCGGCTTGCATTGCCAATGCATCGGCTTGCATTGCCAATGCATCGGCTTGCATTGCCAATGCATCGGCTTGCATTGCCAATGCATCGGCTTGCATTGTCAAGGCATCTTACGAAGTAAGTTTTAAAACACACCTTAGTTAGAGTCTTTGTACTAGATTATCGTGGTACTATACGGCTCATTCCTCTAGTTTGGTTTGTAATTTGTAATTTTAACTTGGCATCTTCAGCATTAGTGGTCAAACTCAACTGTGCGATCGCGCTTGTTTTTTATTCGACGTTGCAAAATATAGCTTTACTTAAGGAGAGCATTAATTATGTCCAACTTCAAAATACTTTCTACTGGTATAGTAGCGATCGCTTTATCTCTGGCGAGTGGTTGCACACCAACTACTCCCAAAGACCAGAATACATCTGAAGCTCCACCTGCGACAACTCTACCTGTACAAGCAACTGAGAGTCCATCCGCAACAGTATCACCAACTGCATCAAGGCAAAATACCCTCAGTTCTTCAGACAAACAGTTTATCAAGGAAGCCGCCCAAGGTGGTTTAGCAGAAGTTCAACTAGGACAACTGGCATCAAAACGTGCAGTTAGTAGGGTGGTAAAAGAGTTTGGACAGCACATGGTTCAAGACCATACCCCAGTGAATAATCAACTCAAACAGTTGGCGACTCAAAAAGGTGTGACGCTGCCAACTACTATCGGCACTCAAAATCAGCAAGTGAAGCAACGCTTATCCCAACTTTCTGGTGCTAAATTTGATCGCGAATATATGAATCAGATGCTTAAAGATCATCAAAAGGATGTCTCTGCATTTGAGAAGGAAGCTCAACAAGGACAAGATACCGATGTGAAAGCATTTGCGGCTCAAGCCCTACCAACCCTCAAAGAACACTTGCGAGAGGCTAGTTCTATTGTTAATCCTGGAACTCGAACCAGCACCCCAACTCCAATTAGAACTAGCACTCCAACTCCAACTAATACTCCAACTCCAACTAGCACCCCAACTCCAACTAGTACCCCAACTCCAACCACTACCCCGTAAGGCAATACGCTTGGGTTAAAACTCAATCCCCCCTTAAAAAGGGGGACTAAGGGGGATCTCCAATAACTATATTGACCAAGAGGCAAGGGAGCAGGGAGCAGGGAGCAGGGGAGAAAGAACAGAAAGGGATTCGACCCCACCTGAACGAGAGCCACTTAGTAGAAGTGGGGGACTCAGATCCCTGTTCCCCCCTTCATTACACGGCAGTTCTTGCAGGGGTCATTCCCCCCCTGCAAGAACTGCCCCCTGCCTCTTCGTTGACCATTTCTCGTTCCCATGCAGAGCATGGGAATGGCTGATTAGAGGCTCTGCCTCCAGTCAAAATTGAGTCAGAGCCTCAATGAATGCATTCCCAGTCTCCGACTGGGAACGAGTCAAGCCTCATAAAGCTAGGTTTTTACGACTTGTGTGTATACCGTAGCCCAAGGCGGGGGAGACGCCCACCCCACAAGAAATTGTTGAGTATTTTTTTATTTGGAAGTCCATTAACGAACCACGATGTCTGAATTGTTTAAAGGAAAATTTTAAGGAACCACGATGTCTAAATTGTTTAAAGGAGAATTTTCTCGTCGTCAGATTTTGACTACTGCTGGATTAGGAGCAATTTCAGCCGCAGCAATTGGTAGTATGGGCGAAGAGGTTGCTGCCCAAGAGCCAACTCAACAAGCCACCCCACGCGGAGGCGCCTTACCGCCTCAGATTGAGTTTCCGCCGATCTCGGCATCAACGGAAGTTGAAACAGGGGGGCCACCAACTGCATTACCCCCAGAGCGACGTTTGGGGTTTGCGATCGTGGGACTGGGCAGATTGGCATTAGAAGAAATCATGCCAGCATTTGCAGAATCTAAACTAGCCAAGCCAACTGCATTAGTTAGTGGCGATGCTGCCAAAGCCAATCAAGTTGCACAGCAATATGGCATCAAACCGCAGAACGTTTATAACTATCAGAATTACGACAATCTCCGCAACAATCCCGACGTTGATGTAATATATATTGTATTGCCCAATAGTATGCACCGGGAATATACGGTGCGTGGTGCGAAAGCTGGTAAACATATTTTGTGTGAGAAGCCAATGGCAACCACAGTGGAAGATTGTCAACAGATGATCGACGCATGCAAAAGCGCCAATCGGAAGCTGATGATTGCTTATCGCTGCCAATATGAGCCGCACCATCGCGCCATGATTGAGATCATCCGCAGCAAAGAATTGGGAGCGATCAAGGTGATTCAGGCAGACAACGGCCAAAACCAAGGCGGTGATTTAAACCAGTGGCGATTGAAACGCGCGTTAGCTGGAGGTGGCTGTTTACCGGATGTCGGAATTTACTGCTTAAATGCAACTCGCTATTTGACAGGAGAGGAACCGATCGCAATTAGCGCCCAAATCTTCAGCACTCCTGGCGATCCGCGCTTCAAAGAAGTAGAAGAAAGTGCTACCTTCCAGCTGCGCTTTCCCAGTGGGATACTAGCGATTTGTTCCACCAGCTACGGTTTTCACGAAGGGCGGCGGTTTCGCGTCTTCGGCTCTGATGCTTGGGCGCAACTCGATCCGGCGTTCTCTTACAATGGTTTGCGGATGATGATTTCACGCAAATCGCCCACCAACAAGATGGCAGAAAACACTAGTGAAGTGCGGATGGGTGAGAAGAACCAGTTCGCTTTAGAAATTGATCACATGGCAGATTGTGTGATTCAAAATAAGCAACCCCATACCCCTGGTGAAGAAGGTTTGCAAGACCAAAAACTGCTCGCGTTGATTTACGAAGCCGCACAAACAGGTAAAACGATCGCTCTACCTCGGATGTCAGGATTGGATGTCACTCGTGGCCCCGCTCCCAGAACGCTGAAGTAAATAGCTGCATACCGCATCATGACAAACTCTGCTTGGAGTCCGCTCCGTAACTCTTTGTTTCGCGATCGCTGGATTGCCTCAATTGTCTCCAACATTGGGGGTTGGATGGAGGACACGGCGGGAGCTTGGCTAATGACTTCTCTCACCACCTCTCCCCTGTTGGTGGCACTCATGCAAACAGCCGCAACTTTGCCGGTGCTGCTGTTAGGACTACCAGCCGGAGCAACGGCAGATATTTTTGATCGCCGTCGGTTACTGCTATTTTGGCAAGTCTGGATGCTGGTTGCTGCACTCATATTGAGTGGATTGATTTTTGCTGGTACGATTACACCGTGGTCACTGCTAGCGCTGACGTTTTTGCTCAACTTAGGAGCGGCAATGAATGGCCCAGCTTGGCAAGCAATTGTACCAGAACTAGTACCGCGATCGGAACTGATGGCAGCCATTGCTTTAAATAGTGCTGGGTTTAACATTGCACGAGCCGTTGGGCCGGCGATCGCTGGCTTGATTTTGGTAGCAGCAAATGCCGGAGTCGTCTTTTTAATTGATGCCCTCTCCTTTCTGGCGGTGATTTTCATCCTTTACCGTTGGCAGCGCAAACCGCTTTACCAAAGCGCCCTACCCGCAGAGCGAGTATTAGGTTCTATACGGGCTGGTATTCGCTACGTCCGCTTTTCTCCCGCTCTCCAAGCCGTGTTAATTCGAGCGGCTGTTTTAACCAGTTGCACGAGTGCTTTGTTGGCGTTGCTGCCTTTGGTGGCACAGCAGGATTTGCGACAGGGAGCAGGTGGATATGGTTTACTACTCGGTAGCTTTGGATTGGGGGCGATTGTCGGGGCGATTTTGATGCCACGAGTGCGGCAACATCTCACAATTGATGGAGTTGTGATTGCAGGAACTCTTGTGTTTGCGATCGCTACATTAATTCTGGCATTCATTCACAATGTACCTTTGGTGTTGCTGGCTTTGCTGGCGGCTGGGATTGCCTGGACAACTATGACATCCAGCTTGAATATCACAGTCCAGCTTGCTGTTCCGGCTTGGGTGCAGGCGCGGGCGCTGGGAACCTATCAAATGGTATTTCAAGGAGGTTCAGCAATTGGCAGTATTGTTTGGGGTGCAGCAGCAGAACATTGGGGAACGCCGAGTGCCTTATTTGTTGCTGCGATTGGTTTAGTGGGGGGAACGTTCACAGCGCGGCGTTACCACTTGCTGTCAGGAAAACTTGATTTAGCTCCAGCATTAGGACGAGCGGAACCTCTGGTAGTAATTGAATTGCAACCAGAACAAGGCCCGGTTTTAGTCACACTTGAATATTGTATTGACCCAGATCAAGCAGAGGAATTCATTGAGGCAATTAATGCCCTGCGAGTGGTGCGGTTACGAGATGGTGCAATTCGCTGGGGCATCTTTCATGATACATCTCAGCCGAATCGCTACTTAGAGACATTTATCGTCGAGTCTTGGGTGGATCATTTACGTCAGTATGAACGGTTTACAGTGACAGATCGAGAGATTCGTCAAAAGGTTTTTGCCTTTCATCAAGGCAATGAACCCCCGGTTATTTCTCACATGATTTATGCTCACTAATCTCAAGAAGCACGAACTGAGAAAAGACTTCTGATGAAATGCGATCGCACTCTTGTTGCCTAATGTCCAACAGTGAAGCTAAACCTTTGGAGTTGTCATCTCAAATAATTTCCCAATCTTTGTATACTCAACTGGCCCTCCTAAGCGCGTAATCGGCTGCATCCTTACAGTATCAACTAACCCCAAATCTTGGCGGTATAGGTCTTCACGCACATGAAATCGTAAAACTCGACCCAATACCATCACATTATTGCTTCCTTGGACTGGAACTATTTGTGTGACTTTACACTCCATTGCCACAGGTGAGCTTTCAATCCGCAGGGGCTTGACATCTGTAGCAGGAATAGCTTTTAAGTTTGCTTTTTCAAACTCGTTAACTCCATAGGGAAATTCCGTTGCTGTTTGAACCATTGCATGAGATAGTGTTTCATCCACCACATGACACACAAATTCATCAACTTCATGAATATTGCGTAATGTGTCTTTTTCTTTTGGCTCACGTCTATGGTATGCAACTGAGAACATAATGGTTGGTGGAAAACCTGCGACTGCATTGAAAAACGAATACGGGGCGAGATTGGGAATTCCAGAGGCACTAATTGTAGACACCCATGCAATTGGGCGAGGAGCAACGATGCTTGTCAAAAGATGATAAGGAGCAGGGTCTTTCATTTCCTGCGGCACAAAAGATAACATAAAATTCTGTAATCTTGCGGGTGGTTGAGAGTATTCACTGTCAGTTACGGAAAATCAGTATTCCGTGCTAACTCTAATGATAGATAAATGGCTCAAGTTGACAACTATCCTGTGGGGCATGATTTCAGGGGTATTTTCGCTTATCTTGAGTAGTACAACACCGCGTTCGTTGTCAGTCGAATGCATAGACTGTAATTGTTAACGGGCGGCAAATCAAAGGAGTGTTTGACACTAGCAGCGATGCACAATGGCACAGTCTGGGACTGTCTGCTCAAGCTAACAAACTCCTAGAAACAGAAAAATAAGCAATCAAATGAACGAATTACAAGCAATTTTAGAAGGCTTTGAGTCAAGTCAAAATAGTGGTGAAATCACTTTCCTTGCGACTGTAGTCAAAACTCAAGGTTCAACCTATCGCCGACCGGGTGCTAAAATGTTGATGACAAATACAGGTCGAATGATCGGCACAATCAGCGCTGGTTGTTTGGAAAACGACGTATTTGAGCATACTCAACAACGAATGTCAGACGGCGAACCAATTGTTGTTACTTACGATAACACCGCCTCTGAAGATATCCTTTGGGGCTTTGGTTTGGGGTGCAATGGGATAGTGCAAGTTCTGATCGAACGTCTTAAGAGAGAAAATACACCGAATGCGATCGCTTTTACACAAGAATGCTTTTATAAAAAACATTTGGGTATTATTGCTACAGTCTTTGCTTTTGAAGGCGCAGTAAACGTTAAACTTGGGTCACGCTTACTGCTGTATCCAAATGGTAAAATTATCACTGACATCAAAGATCCAAATTTAATTCCCTCTCTGATTGCAGATACTCAAGCAGCTTTGGCTAATCAAAAGTCAAGCGTAAGCAACTATCAGTTACCTTTAGGCAGTGTGGAAGTTTTCATTGAAGTTATCCAACCACCCACGCCTTTAGTAATATTTGGTGCAGGTTATGACGCTGTACCTGTAGCAAAGTTTGCTGAAGCATTAGGTTGGGACGTTACTGTAGTCGATTGTCGAGCTAATGAGGCAACTAAAGCACGATTTCCTGCTTCTTGTGATGTGATTCTTAGTCGGCGAGAAATTGTAGATAAACAGGTATTTATAGATGAGTACACAGTTGCTGTGGTGATGACGCATAATTACCTTGACGACCTGGAAATTTTGAAAATGTTGCTGCCATTTCCTGTACGCTACATCGGGGTTTTAGGCCCAAAGCTGCGTACTGAAAGATTCCTGGAAGATTTACACCTGCAAGGAATAGTTTATACTACTGAACAATTAAAAAGATTGCATGGGCCGATTGGGATTGACATCGGCGCAGATACACCCGAAGGAATAGCGATCGCAATTATTGCAGAAATTCAAGCAGTGCTAACAAATCGCAGTGGGAGTTTTTTAAGAAATCGCCATCAACCAATTCATCAATCTTATGAAACCATACAGCAGTTTTCATGTATTTAAACCACATCTGTTGTCGGGGCACAGCAATGCTGTGCCCCTGCTTACCACCTAGTTTTTATGGTATTTAACACTGAGGAAATAGACAATCAAAAATCAACCATAGCGATTATGATTCTTGCTGCTGGTGCATCGACTCGTATGGGTACACCTAAACAACTATTGCTTTACCAAGGACGTAGTTTTTTGCAATCGATTACAGAAATGGCGATCGCTTCAGTTTGTCAACCTGTGGTAGTAGTACTTGGAGCAAATGCAGAACAGATTCATCCTCAAATTAAGCAACTTACCGTTAAAGTAGTTAATAACTTGGATTGGGCTTGGGGAATGAGTTCTTCAATCAAGAGCGGTATTGAATTGTTAAATAATCTTCCTGAAAAAATCGAAGCTGTAGTTATTACACTTTGCGACCAGCCATTTGTTTCTCATCAAATTATTAATCAACTTGTTGATGCATATTATTCGACGAAAAAACCGATTATTGCTTGTGAATATGCGGGTACATTAGGTGTACCCGCTCTATTTAGTCAGAGATTTTTTTCAGAACTGGCTGCGTTGAAAGAAACTTCAGGAGCAAAAAGAGTTATTAATAATAACCTCAATGAAGTATTTTCCATGCCGTTTTCACTAGGGGATATCGATATTGATACACCAAAGGATTACGAACAATTGCTATTAATTACCAAAGCGGCTTCTGGAGGATAGTAAATAAAGAAGAATTATTCTCTTGTTTAATTTTGAGCAATACCTTCTTCACGCGCTGCACGTTGCACAGCAGCAGCAACAGTAGTGGCGACACGCACATCAAAGACTGAAGGAATAATATGTTCCCGATTCAAGTCTGAAGGCTTGACTAAGGAGGCGATCGCACTTGCGGCTTCCAGACACATGCCGGTGGTAATTGTCTGTGCGCGACAATCTAAAGCCCCACGGAATACCCCAGGAAAAGCGAGGACGTTATTGATTTGATTCGGGTAGTCACTGCGACCGGTAGCGATCACAGCCACATCTTCACTGATTAATTCTGGCTGAATCTCTGGAATCGGATTTGCCATTGCAAACACAATTGGGTCTTTCGCCATCGAATGTACCATTTCTGGTGTCAAAACTCCCGGTGCGCTGACACCAATAAACACATCTGCTCCTGGCATTGCACCCGCTAACGTTCCCTGAGCTTTCACAGCAAATTCAAGTTTTTCTGCTGTCAAGTCGGTGCGACTAGTAGAGATAATCCCTTTAGAGTCGCACATCCAGATTTTTTCTGCGCCAGCTTTTTTCAGTAAGCGAGCGATCGCCACTCCCGCCGCCCCAGCACCGTTAATCACGATCTGAATTTGGGCCATTGACTTATTTACCAGCTTCAAGGCGTTAAACAACGCCGCCAAGGTGACAATTGCTGTACCGTGCTGGTCATCGTGAAATATGGGAATATCTAACTCTTGGCGCAATCTTTTTTCAATTTCAAAGCAGCGAGGTGCAGCAATATCCTCTAAATTCACGCCCCCAAACACCGGAGCGATATTCTTAACTGTTTGGATAATCTCTTCTGTATCTTGGGTGGCTAGACAGATGGGAAAAGCATCCAGCCCCGCAAATTCCTTGAACAGCATTGCTTTGCCTTCCATGACTGGTAGGGCGGCTGCTGGGCCGAGATTTCCCAATCCCAAAACGGCACTACCATCGGTAACAATGGCAACAGTGTTTTGTTTGATGGTTAACTTGTAAACTTCCTCTGGATCTTGAGCGATCGCTGTACAAATTCGACCGACTCCGGGCGTGTAAGCCATTGCTAAATCAGACACACTCTTCAGGGGAATTCGGCTGACAATGCTAATTTTGCCGCCGCGATGTAAATTAAAGGTGCGATCGTAGACACTGAGTAACTTCACATCTGGCAATGCTTTGACTGCTTGCACAATGGTTTCAGCGTGTTCGGTACTAGCAGCATCAACGGTAATATCGCGGGTGGACTCTTTGCGGGTTTGGTCAATTAAATCAATTTCACCGAGATTACCACCACTAGTTGCGATCGCCTGGGTTATCGATGCCAGCATCCCTACGCGATTGGGAATCTGCAAGCGCAGCGTCAAACTAAAACTAGAATTCGGAGTCAGGTTTGCCATGTTGATTTGAGATTTTAAGTATTAGATTTTATATTGAATTGAGACGAAAACTAAAATCTGAGATTTATAGTCAGTGGAAACACAATGAATCTAAACTCTTGTGATCACCATCAGTAGTGAGTTTAGTGACATACTCCCCGCGCCGCCTCTTCGAGGACGGCGGGGGCTTCTCAGTGACTC
>NZ_JABXKJ010000197.1 GCF_017115085.1 Nostoc sp. NMS7
TTCATTGGTTTGAGGAGATGATGTCATGTTGACTATTTTAGGCTTTTTAGAGTTAGTGTAATTAAATATGTAAAGTTTTGTATTAGGATTCAACATTTCTGGCAGAAGTCAAGCTATGCGTAATTTTCGAGATTGGGTTAAGAATAATTTATGATAAAAATCTAAGGCTTTCTGAGAAAGGCGATCGCTCATGACTACCGAAAACAACCCAAGAGCCATTCTAGACTGGGAACACCCCACACCACCCACAGATTTAATTTTTGATGACGGAGAACCCTTGGAATCAAATCGCCACCGTATTGCAATGAATGTCCTGATTCGCTCATTGCAGCAAGCTTGGGCTGACCGGAATGATTTTTTTACTGGTGGCAATATGTTTATTTATTACAGCAGCGCCCAAGTACGTAACCAGGATTTCCGTGGCCCCGATTTCTTTGCTGTCCTGAATGTGGACGGGACTAATTCTCGTCAAGGTTGGGTAGTGTGGGAAGAAAACGGTCGTTATCCTGATGTGATTGTAGAATTAATGTCACCATCTACAGCGAAAATAGATAAGACTGTTAAGAAAGACCTTTACGAACAAACTTTTCATACTTCAGATTATTTTGTCTATGACCCCTTTGATCCGACTTCTTTGCAAGGGTGGCATTTAGATCATAATCAGCAATATCAATCTTTGACACCTAATGAGCGTGGTTGGTTGTGGTGTCAAAAGTTAGGTTTATGGTTGGGAACGTATGAAGGAATAATAGACAGAGAAATGGCGATATGGTTGCGGTTTTATGATGTGGCTGGGAATTTGGTTTTGTTACCAGACGAAGCTGCTGCTGCACAAGCACAAGTCGCAGTCACGCAGGCGGAAATTGCTGTTGCACAAGCTGAAGCTGCTGCTGTACGAGAAGAAGCGGCTGCTGTACAGGTGGCTCGTTTAGCGGCTAGATTGAGAGAACTGGGGGAAAATCCAGATATGTTGTAAACAAAAGACTGGATGCGATCGCTATTTGGAAATATCAGAATGGGTAAGTGCGATCGCTATTAAGTAAAGCTGCAAAACTAAGGTTGAATCGGCACAAACTCATAGGTATCAGTGCCAGGCTTTTGTTGAACTTTGACTAAGAAGATGGGATTGTCTTTGCGATCGCCAGATGCTAAAAACTGAATCTTTCCTGTTGCACCATCGACTGAAAAATCTGGACTGTGCAGCACCTTTTGCAATTCATCGCGTTTGTTGGTTCGTTGTAAACCTGCGATAATCGCCAAAGTTGCATCATAAGCCGTAGCTGTTCGCCAATTGACAGTTGCACCCCAAAGTTTTTGGGCTTTTTGAGGAAAGATGTTATTAGGAAATGCTGCGGGATACCAAGGTGCAGAGATTATCAGTCCGTTGATACCTCCGCCCTGTTTTAAGGTTTCGTCAGTGAAAAGTGTAGGACTACCAAATACAGTCAACTGCCCTTGATTAGATTGTACCACCGCTAGACCTTGCTTTATTTTGTCTACATAAAGACCTAACACCAAGGCATTAGCACGGCTACGTACAGCTTGAGAAATGACAGCACTAGGGTTAAAGTCACGGGCAGAAATATCGCACTCTATAGAATTAATCTGACCGCCAGCAGCCTTTATTGCTTTAACAAACTCATTGTTAAACGATTGATTATCCATCCCTTGGTAATCAACACAGATAAGAAAATTGGTTTTACCCGCTCTTGTAATAGCGTAATTAGAGACGCTATCTGCTATGGATTTAACATTAGGAGCAGTGCGGAAGATATAGTTGCCAATACTGGTAAGATTTTGGGCATAACTGGTGGGAGATATCATCACTAACCTGTCCAGAAAAAAATAGCAGCAAGAGGTCATCTTTTTGACGATTCTCAAAGAAGGTTTCGATAGCTTCTTCCATTACTTGTCGTTGAGGATTTACCAGCGGTGTTACCTGATCAAAACCGCCAATGTCTGGATGCAACAAAACTCGCTCCATTGCCTCGACATCTTTTGTCGCCGCAGGTAATAGGTTAAGACCAGGCTCATACTCGCTGACTCCAATTAGCAGTGCTACTTTCGCCATCTCGTTATTCTTCCTTGCTGCTGGAATTTCTCTAGTTGCCTGCGACAAACTTTTGTGCTTGTTCAATGACGGCGGTTAACTCTTCCCGACTGCTAGCTTTAACTTTCAGCTTTTTACCGTTGGCTTCGACTTCCAATTCAATCGATTTACCACCCAAGCGATCGCCCAAATATCCCAACAATTTCTTAAAATTGGCAATACTCACCTCTGCCTGCAACACTCCCAGCAGAAAACCTCCAAACGCCTTTGATCCTAAAGGAGTTTCTGCAACTGCTACAAGTTCAGCACTTTCTACATCTAAATCTCTGATCTCTCCTAGCAGATTTCGCGTTTCCCGTTCTTGATCTTCTGCATCTAAATCTGGATTAGAAAGAGTGATCGTTAGTTTGACGTTAGATTCAAAACTCATTTTGTACCCTTTTCGGTTTTTAGGCAGTTGACTGTTAACTATATTTCCGTGATTTCTCTATTGACATCATATCTGCTCTGTAAATTTCCTGAAACTTTTTCAAGATTTTTACAAAAACTCATAAAATTTAGGTAAAAATTACTAGAAATCAAAAAGACGTAGCACTGCTACGTCTCTACATTCTTTTTCGGAGATGTCTATTACGTTAGGTTAATTAAAACAAGTCCAAATCTGTAACAGCACCAATACTGCTAGAAGATACCAATTTGGCATATTTCGCCAACACGCCTTTAGTGTAACGCGGAGCGGGGGGTTGCCAGTTGGCACGACGACGGGTCAATTCCTCTTCGGATATATTCAATTGCAATAAACGAGCGGGTGCATCAATAGTAATACTATCGCCTTCTTCTACAAGAGCGATCGCCCCACCCACTGCTGCTTCTGGAGCAACATGACCAACCACCATGCCATAAGTACCGCCAGAAAAGCGCCCGTCGGTAATTAATGCCACAGCATCACCCAAACCAGCACCGATAATTGCTGAGGTGGGAGCCAACATTTCGCGCATCCCAGGACCGCCTTTAGGCCCTTCGTAGCGGATGACTAGAATATCACCAGCTTGAATCTTACCCGCCAAAATTGCATCTAAAGAGGCTTCTTCCGATTCAAATACCCGTGCAGGCCCGGTAATTACTGGTTTTTTCACGCCAGTAATTTTGGCGACAGCCCCTTCTGTTGCCAGATTACCTCTGAGGATGGCTAAATGTCCTTGGGGATACATCGGGTTATTCCAAGTCCGAATCACATCTTGATTGGCGGATGGTTCTTCTGGTATGTCTGCTAATATCTCTGCAATTGTTTGACCGCTAATGGTAATGCTATCGGCGTGTAACAAGTCATGCACAAGTAGCATCTTCATGACTTGCGGAATACCACCAGCTTTGTGCAAATCTGTAGCGACATATTTACCACTTGGTTTTAAATCACACAAAACCGGAACACGGGCGCGGATAGTTTCAAAGTCGTCTAGTGTTAACTCTACATCAGCAGCGCGGGCGATCGCTAATAAATGCAATACTGCATTCGTCGAACCACCCACCGCCATAACTAGAGAAATGGCATTCTCTAGAGATTTGCGGGTGATAATTTGGCGGGGTAAGATTTGTTTGCGAATTGCTTCGACTAAGACAAAGGCTGATTTTTCTGTGCTGTCGGCTTTTTCGGCATCTTCCGCCGCCATTGTCGAAGAATAGGGCAAACTCATCCCCAGTGCTTCAAATGCTGAAGACATGGTGTTAGCCGTGTACATTCCCCCACAGGAACCAGCGCCAGGACAAGCCCGATTTTCAACTTCTAATAATTCCTTTTCGTCAATTTTTCCGGCACTGTATTGACCAACAGCTTCAAAACAACTCACAACAGTTAAATCGCGTCCGTTGTAGTGACCAGGTTTAATTGTGCCACCGTAAACAAAGATAGCCGGGATATTCATCCGGGCGATCGCCAGCATTGCCCCAGGCATATTTTTATCACAACCGCCAATCGCTAGCACACCATCCATACTTTGTCCAGTACAGACGGTTTCAATGGAATCTGCAATGACTTCCCGCGACACTAGGGAATATTTCATCCCTTCAGTTCCCATCGAAATCCCATCGCTAATGGTAATTGTGCCGAACACTTGTGGCATTGCGCCGGCAGTTTTAATACTAACTTCTGCCCTTTGTGCCAGTTGATTTATCCCCATATTGCAGGGAGTAATCGTGCTGTAAGCGTTGGCAATGCCCACAATCGCTTTATTGAAATCTTCATCTTTAAAACCAACTGCCCGCAGCATAGCTCGATTCGGCGATCGCTGTACCCCTTGCGTTACAATTTGGCTTCTCAAATTCTCTGACATCTTTTTTCCTTCCCTGGCCTCATCGCTTGGATTGCGATTGTATTACCTGATTTTCTCATGTCTGGGCGGTGCGATCGCGCATGAGCAACAATACTGCTCAGTTAAGCTACAAACTTAGGTTAACAAAATTCCGTGGGTGGTCGTAGGGTGGTTTCATACAAACAGAGAAAAACTTTCAAAACCTCTCTCCGCTTCGGAGAATTTACGCACTGCCCTCACCGTAAATGTTAATACTACCGGTTCCGGTACTACCGCTAACCGAACCGTCAAAGGGATTGAAGATGATATTGCTACCATTAGGAGTAAAGATAATGTTAGAGGTGCCGTAAAGGATAATGTCGCTTGCCACTAGTTGTGGCGCTCCTACGAGCCGAATCCTCCAGTCAGAATATCAGTCCCAGCACCGCCGATGAGTGTGTCGTCGCCGTCTCCGCCCTTAATTGTATCGTTGCCATTAAATCCGTTGATGATATCACCGAAACTAAAAAAATCAACTCCACCGGAAAGATTGTCAGGGCTATTAGTACCGTTAATGGTTGCCATATTTAGCTTCTCCTGAATTTAGAAGGTAAAAAAATTACCTCATCACTTCACCATCAGAAAACGGCGTTGCTGATTAAGAGTATGAATTTGGTTTTTCCCAAAGGCATAAAGGAAACAGTTTTAAACATTGAATTTTTGAATTTCACACTTTCATTCAGCAACGCCGAGAAAACAAGGTGGAGAAATAATGAGTAAGAAGAGATAAACTGAACTACACCTGATTAAGTAAAGCAAGGCTGATAGGGAATAAGCAGATTTTCTCCTACGGAATTGCATCGCTTTTAGGATATTTTGACTGTATTTTAGAATAATCAAGAATATGATACTACCCGGAAGCGTACTTTTTTCTATCTATAAGAAAGAATAATTAACCCTCTTTTATTACTTTCGGTAGAACAAATATATTATCTGATTTTCTCATGCATAGCGGCGCGAGCAATTTGCATAATAATAATCACTATAAAACAATAAGCTTGGGTTAAGAAAAATAGTAGGTTGGATTGAGCAATAGCGAAACTCAACCTACACTAGTTTTAGTTTTTAGCCTTAACCCAAGCGTATTGCACTCTAAAAGGGAGAGGTAAGTTTAGCTTGTCTTCTCCTCTCGACTGTTCAATTATTAGAATTCTGCCTCCTGCCTTATTTTCAAGGCAGGTCTATGAAATTAAAGGATAATATCCTTTACTACTAGTTGTGGTGCGCCTGCAAGCTGAATCTCAAAGTTAGCCGACAGATTCGCATCAGTGTTACCTTGCAGAATACCTCCTGAATAACGGATCTGACCGGGTGCCGTGAATGCGGCAGCCCCAATGTAAGTGAAGGCTTGGTTGCCCCCTACAATCGAGTTGGCGTCGATGCGAGATAGATCGATTCGGTCTCCTGGCAAGTTACCGTTTCCAACAAAGTCAGTGATTACATCCCGTGAAAGACCAGGAGTACTATCTGAAACTGAGTTGAATTTGAAAACATCATTACCTGGTCCTCCAGTGAGAACATCAGTGCCAGCACCGCCAACGAGTGTGTCGTTGCCCAATCCGCCAGTCAGGAGATCGTTGCCACCATCACCGTTGAGGATATCGTCGCCATTACCACCGTTGAGGATATCCTTGCCGTTACCACCGTTGAGGATATCGTCGCCGTTATCACCGTTGAGGATATCGTCACCATTGCCGGCGTTGAGGATATCGTCGCCATTACCACCGTTGAGAATATCCTTGCCATTACCAGCGTTCAGAATATCGCTGCCATCACCACCGATAAGCGTATTGTTGCCATTCTCGGCGTTCAGGATATCGTCGCCCGATCCGCCAATCAGGCTATCGTTGCCACTACCACCGTTGAGGACATCGCTGCCACTACCACCGTTAATGGTATCGTTGCCACCACCACCGTTGAGGATATCGCTGCCGCCATTGCCGTTCAAGATATCGTTGGTGCTACGAGCGTTGATAATGTCACTGGAATTAGTACCGTTATAGATTGCCATTAATGAGCTTCTCCTGAATTTAGAGGGTAAAAAAATTACCTCGTCACTTCCCCATCAGAAAACGGCGTTGCTGATTAAGAGTATGAATTTGGTTTCCCTCAAAGGCGCAAAGGAAACAGTTTTAAACATTAAATTTTTGAATTTCATACTTTCATTAAGCAACGCTAACAAAACAAGGTGGAGAAATAACGAGTAGGAAGACATAACTAAATCAGACCTGATTAGAATAGGTCTTTGCTGTTGAATTCAGAATTGTGAATCAATATAGATAGTGGGGGATTCAGCAGAAAATTTGAACTGCGGCTTCCCTTGACTCTGAGCGCCGATTTTTGGCGAACAGAAGTTCGGTGGCCGATTTGTTAGCGACGCAGGAGCGTTACTTTTTTCTTAGACCCGCCACTTTCTTGTTGACCGATTCCTGAATTCTGTTTTGTTAAGTCTGAAGACTTGAGAAGATTTGAGAAGCACTGGATGTATTGATGATGTTGGCATCAAAATGATTGTGCCAAGAGTCATGTTATATCCTTGTGCCTGATGTCTTCACTGGTTCCAGTACTAGGCTGCTAGGGAATAAGCAGATTTTCTAATACGGAATTGCATAGGTTTTGGACGTTTTTACTGTATTCCGAATCACAAGACTATGATATTACCTTCAAGGGTACTTTTTTCTATCTATAAGAAAGAATAATTAACCCTCTTTTTTTACTCTCACCAGAACAAAATCTGAAAACCTTGATTCAGATAGGGCTTTTTAATCTATATCGGAATAATAAAGTCGTGATCGTAAGTAGGTTGGTGAAGAAAAACCAAACGATGTAAAGGTATGTAAACCAGCAACTAAGCTGAATTCAAGCTGATCTCCGAATCTTTATAAAACTTTACATAGTTAACTTTAATAGCACCAACTCTTTACTCTGGGGGGTAGTTTGTTTTATTTATAAAAAAAAGTGGGATTCATTTGTAAACACTGAATACCACTTTGTATTATATCAAAATTCCTGATGACGCAGATATTCTACCGAGGTAGAGTTGTTATTGTTATGCCAGTGACAGCGATCGCACCACCGATCGCACTAGCAAAAAGAGTAGTGCTCGCTGTCCCAAATATCCACCAAGCAGCATTTGCAACGGTTTTTTTGCTTTCTTCGGCTTGCTTTTTAGCTTGCTCTTGGATCGCTTTCAGACGTTTTTGGGTTTCTTTCTGGATGCGTTCGGCTCGTTGCAATACGCCATCCCGCGCTGCTTCGATTTGGTCGATGATCCGGTTAGCATCCTGCTCAGAAATATCCTCACGCGAACTGATCACAGCAACTAGGGTGTCACGATCAAATTCACTGAGGCGATCGCGCAATGCTTCAAATCCAGCTTGGGGATCGTCAAAGACTTTCGCAAAGTCTTGTTTAATGCCTTCATAGTTGAGTTCGGAACGATCCAGCGAGTTGAGATAGTTGCGAACTTTCGCAAAAACTCCATCCAACACTGATTGCACCTTTTGCTGAATCTGCTGGAATTGTTCGACAATGGAAGTGCGAACCGATTCAATTTGCTCCACAATCCGGTTAGCTTCCTCTTCTGAGATATCTTCGCGTTGAGATAACAGCGCCACAATTGTCGAACGGTCAAATTTCGAGGCGCGATCGCTTAAATTCCCAATTCCAGCGCGGGGAGAAGATAGCAGCAATTGCAAATCGCGTTTGATTCCTTCAGGATTTAGTTCGTCTTTATTAGTATTACGCAGGTATTCTTCAAGAGTGGCTTCAAAATCTAAAGCTTGTTGAGCAGTACGCTTGGCTAAACGTCGTGGCGCTCTCACAATCTCACCAATTGCATCTTGAGCGCGATCGATGATCTGATTAACTTCCTCTTGGCTCAAGTCTCCTCGCTGACTCACGAGTTTAACCAAGGTTTCTCGATCAACATGAGATAAGCGATCGCGCAGTGCTAATGCTCCGGCTTTGGGATCATTGAGTAATTTTTCCAAATCGTTTCTGATCCCTTCTGGATCAAGTTCTTCTAAGTTAGTCTTGCGGAGATATTCGGCGATCGCTTTTGTAGTTTTTTCATACTGTTCTTTCGCCTGTTGCGGTACTTGCAAAATATTATCTCGGACTGCTTCAAGTTGATCCAGAGTTTGGTTTACCTGTTCCTCGCTCAAATCTTGACGCTGACTGAGCAATTGCACCAATGTATCGCGGTCAAATTGCGATAGGCGCGATCGCAAAAGGCTGATTCCAGCTTGGGGATCGTCTAGTAAAACTCCAAACTCGCGTTTGATTGCTTCGGGATTTAGTTCATCTTTGTTAGTATTCCGCAGATAATCTTCAACTCTTTGACGCAGTTCATCAGCTTTCGCTTTTGCTTGTTCTTGCAATTCTCTAGCACGATTCAAGAGATTATCGCGGTTCTGTTCGAGTTGACTAACAATATTATTAGCTTCTTCTTCGCTGATATCTTCACGCTGTTGGACCAATTGTACAAAAGTGTTGCGGTCAAATTGCCCGAAGCGGCTAGTTAAATCTTCAAAACCAGCTTCTGGATCTTCCAGCAACTTGCCAAAGTCCCGTTTAATACCTTCAGGATTGAGTTCGTCTTTCCCCGTCGAACGCAGATAATCTTCGATGCGGGTGCGGAAATCTTGTCCTTTTTCTTGCGTTTGAGCCTGTTTTACAGTTTCTAAAACTTTCAGGCGATCGCTTTCCATTTGTTCGGCAATTTCTTTCACCCTAGCTTCATTAATATCATCCCGCCGCTTCAGCAAGTTGGTGAAATATTCTTGATTTAGTTCTTCCAACTCCCGTCTCACAGTTGTCGGATCTGCATTTACATCATAGATGACTTCTGGAAATTCATCTACTAGCGTAATTCGGTTAAAGTGCCAAGGAAATGAATTCAATATGTATTCTTCTACATCTGCCTTAATCGTGTTTTCCAGTGATATTGGGAATTTTGCAGATACTTGCTTAGTTGCTTGCTCTCTAAACTTTTGGAATTGTTCTGTGATTTGCTCGACATCGACATCTTGAACTTTCTCCTTCAGCTTTTGCAACTGAGTGGTAATTTTGTTCACATCGATATTAGAAAGATTTACCCCACCCAGGACTGCGGGGGCGGCGGCGCTCAAGCCCAATCGAATAGCTTGATTGATCACAGTATTGCTTTGGTTGCCATTACCACCTCCGACTGTAACCAGTTGTTGCAGCCGTTCACCTAATTGCTCGGAATTCAGTTCTTCGGGACTAGCCGACTTCAGCAAATTAATTACTTGCTCCGTGGGATTTTTGCGATTTAAAGCTTGTTGCCAAGCACCTTGAAATTGGTCAGCAATGCCATTAATATCTTCTTTAGATAAATCTGTGCGGCTGCTGATTAAATCAACAAATGTTTGGCGGTCTATATTTTTCAACAGGTCGCTGTTAGCAACAGATTGCAAATCTGTGTCTTTAAGAAGCTGGTCAAATTGATTACGAATATCTTTGATATCCAGCTTTGGTAATTGCAGAGAACCTAAGGAACTTTGGAGCGTATTTTTAATACCTTCAGGATCAAAACCTGAAGTAAATTCCCGCCGGACTGCGGCTGTAATATCTTCAGCAGTAGAAACTAACTGTTTTTTCGCAGCATTAGCACCGATACCAGCAGTTGCTGTACCGATCAGATTTTGAAAACCAGAGGTGACAGTATTAGCGATAGAACCAATTAGAGAACCAACTGCCGATGAACCTAACCAAATTACCAGGGAAAAATAGGCAGACCAGATGACTACACCGATAATTGCTCCTAAAAATGCACTTTCGATTAAGCTAAGTTTTACCGCTAGAAAACAAGCAATAAATAATGCAATGCTAGCGCTTATCAACGCCCAAGCACCAACCTTGGCTTGCACTTCACGAATTTTACTACCTAAGCTTTCTGGCTGATCATCAGAATCTGAGTCAATTTCCCAAGATGAAATTCCGATAGCAACTGAAAAGTTTGTGAATAGTAATTGAAAGGCAAATGCCATTAAGACACCAGCCAGTAATGCTACCAAGAATTTCGGGCCAGAAAAAAGAACTGATGCTTCTTCTGGAGTTATTACTTCCTGGGCTAAAGTTATCGGCGCTAATCCAAAAGGCAGCCCGCTCCATCCCCAAATACTTAAAAGACCTTGAAACATAAGATGTTCTCACTTGCACTCAATTAAATACCCATTCATCAAATGGCTTACTTCTAAATTTAGTTATGAGTTATATTCAGATGACACTTTCTTAGGTAATAACTTTGTTTGCCAAAAGTCGTATTTTACAAAAAATAAATATTTTTATTAATTTTTAATAAAATAAAATAATATGTGTTTACTAATTTGGTAGCAGTCTTAACTGTGTGTAGTTTTGCGTAAGTCCTATTCAAAAGTCGTGGGAGCATCTTGTTACCTGCTGGTAGTAGGGGGTAAGATGTCGGCACTACTCTAGGTTGACAAATGGACGAGGTTTAGATAGTTGTTTGGCAGCAATTTAGTTAAAGTAAAAATTAACTTTTTAGAGAATCTTCTGTAAACTAAAATAATTAATATCTCAGCTTGCTCAAACAAATCATATTTTATAATTCGAGATTTTTTAGTAAATTTAGATAAAAACACCTATGTCTAATGATAGAGATAAAAATTATTCCAAGGGATTGATGGAAAATAAACACAATTATGTCTTAATAAGGGTGATTACGAGCTATAAATGACTGAATAATTGATTTTTGCTGAGGAGATAAGATAATGGTTGTAGGTGTACATAAACGCGGTGTCGGTGTATTTTCTAATCGTCGAGATGTTGAAAAGGCGCTACATGAATTGAAAAACACCGGCTTTGACATGGACAGAGTGTCTGTGATTACGCAGGATGGAGACAAAGACGAGATTGCTGGTGCTGATGTGCGCGATCGCGTCGGTGATAAATCTGACGAAGGCGCGAAAGTCGGAGCAGCCACAGGAGGTGCTTTGGGCGGATTAACTGGTTTGTTAGTCGGTCTTGGGACTTTGGCAATTCCTGGAATCGGGCCAATTATGTTAGCTGGAGCCGCAGCAACTACTCTAGCAACCACACTCGCTGGCGCAGGTATTGGTGCAGTAGCTGGTAGTTTGCTTGGTGCATTAGTTGGTTTAGGAATTCCCGAAGAACGAGCCAGAGTTTACGACGAACGCGTCAAGCGAGGACACTATTTAGTGATCGTAGATGGCACAGATACAGAAATCGCTACAGCAGAAGCAATTTTACATCGTCAGGGTGTGGAAGAGTTTGGGATTTACGACAACCCAGATGCTAGAAATACAACCACTAATTATGTAGCTCCAACTCCTACTGCCACTGATTATATAACTCCAATTCCTACTGCCACTGATTATGCCGCTCCAACTCCGCCTGCGGGTCGTAGTGGTGTTGCTAGACGGGCAATTGGGGTCTTTTCTCATCGTCGAGATGCAGAAGCAGCGCTTACAGAATTACAAGATGCGGGTTTTCCTTTAAATACAGTCTCGATCATTGCCAAAGATACGAACGCTCAAGGGATCGCTGGTGTAGATGTAGATAGAAAGGTCGGTACAGGTAATAAAGCAGACGATGGCGTAAAAACTGGAGCAGCTACAGGCGGTGTTCTAGGCGGCTTGACTGGCTTATTAGTTGGTCTTGGGACTTTAGCGATTCCGGGAGTGGGCCCTGTGATTGCAGGTGGTGCAATAGCAACAGCTTTGGCGACAACAGCCGCCGGGGGTGCGATCGGTGCAGCAGCTGGGGGTATTGTTGGCGGACTCGCTGGGTTGGGAATTCCTGAAGACAGGGCGCAAGTTTATAGCGATCGCTTCACCAAAGGCGACTATTTAGTTATTATCGATGGTACCGAAGCTGAAATTCGCCAAGCGGAAGCGATTCTCAAACGTCGGGGTATTGAAGAATTTGCAATCTATGATGCCAATGATTCAGGCACAAATCGCCCAGGTTTGGACAGAGTAACAGAGCGCAACACACCAGTTACTAATAGCGATCGCCCCAATTACTCAACAGCGACTCATTCTGACGATCCTGCCGTAGTCATTGTTGACCGTCGTGATGAAATACTCTAACCTAAGGTAGTTGTCATTCAGACTAATTCTACAAAATTGTAGGAGCAAAAATTTGGAAACTTTGCTCCTGACTAAAAAAACTTGCTTCTCACTCCTGCCGTAAATATCAACAAATTTCACTTTTCGATTCCGAATTAAACATATGCAAAAGCTAACCCCCTTTTTAATTAGCTGCCTTTTGGTTTTTGGTGTTGCTGCTTGTGATAACGCTTCTAAAACAAGTGAATCTGCACCCAATAATCCTAATGACGCTCCCGCAACACCAAGCGCAAAAACCACAGAAGCTTCTCAACAAGACGCACAAAGTGAAGTTCGCAGAAAACAACTAAACGCGGATATTAAAGCCCGCGAACAGCGCAATAATACCACTGGTGGCGATACAACAAGAGCTAAAGGCGATTTATCAAGTGAAGTTCGCTCCAAGTTAGAGGCTAATATACCTAAGAGTGTACTAACAGTTGCTGCCGCAGAAGGTGGGATTGTGACTGTAGCAGGAACTGTCACCAATCAGAAGGAGTTAGCTAAAATTGAACCTTTAGCTAAACAAATTAAAGGTGTCAAAAGTGTAGTTGTGAAAGCAACTGTTCTCACACCCAAAAAATAAGGCAGCTAACAACAAATCCAAGTGAGTAGGTAGGCAGAAATAAATTCCGATCCTCCTGCTCAATCTTAGTGGTCAGTTATACTTATTACTGACCACTAAGAATTGACAACTGATGACCTTAATAATTATATTTATTGATGCTCAGTTCAGTTATTGAATCTTTTTGTAATCAGCGAAAATCAAAACTATGGAAACCAAACAACAGCAAGATAAATCTATCAATGCTTCCTTATCACAAGGTAGGCTAGCACTTGAAGGTACAGATACTGAAAACTTGCCAAGGTTGTCACCAGCACCTGAACCGGAATCTCAATGGCAGCAAATTAGCAGACAAGTTACTCAATTTTTAGAGCAACTGCCCCAATACTTAAGTAACTTTTTTAAGGATTACAAGCAGCCTCTAATAACCGTTGCTTTAATTTTGACGGCGATTGTTTCAGTTAAGGTAGTATTTGCAGTACTGGATGCAATCACTCATATTCCACTACTATCACCGCTTTTTGAGTTAATTGGAATTGGTTACGCCAGTTGGTTTATTTTCCGTTATCTACTGAAGGCTTCTAGTCGGCAAGAATTAGCCGATGAAATTCAATTTCTGAAAAACCAATTTCTGGGCGAATAAATTTCTAACCCATAAAACCTCTTGCAAAATTTCCCTAACACCCCACCCGCAGGCGGGGAGGGGTTCTTTTTTTGATTTATGCAAGAAGTCTATTAAACTAGTGTGTAAACCTTCAGTCAAAACCCTTGTTTTACCCAATAACCGTAAATTATCGGTATTTAACCGGATTTCAGATTAGTCTTTTGAATACATCAAAAGATAGAGAGTATAACATTATATTTAAATTTTAATCACCTCTCAAGATAGTCGCTCAAAGATGAAAAAAAGCCTAATCTAGTTTTTGAAGTTATAAGAATGCTGCTTGAAAACACTTGAAGATGTGTCCGACCTAAGGTCAATACATCTCTACTTTATACAAGGGATGAAAAGGGCAAAAGCCTTTAGGCTTAAGTCAATTTTGTGATTGAACATGGTAGTATACTCAGATCAGTATAAGATTAAAAAACCTACCCTCGGACTGGGGGAAAGTCATGCCCGAAACAACCTTGAGGAGATATGACTACGCGCTTTTTTGTGCAAACGTGGTCAGCCTGGGAACCTGAGAAATCAGGATATCAAAACAGTGATGTTTTAAGAATCTCCGTTTATTGAAAGCGGAAAGTGTCAATTAATACATTCTTTAACGAGGACATAATTTATGGCTAATGAAGGAGTTAACAAAGGTACAGATTCATCCGATCGAGCTGAATCCGATACATACGATCGCGGCATTATCCCAGCTGAAACAGCTGCTCGAATGGAAAGAGAAGGAAATCTGTACAAAACAGTCCCCACAGAAGAAAGGGAGGCAGATGCAGCTACGGATGACCAAACCGATCCAGATAGTATACGCACCACTGACGGTTATACTGTGGACAAAGAAGGTTTGTTGAACAACTATGCAGTTGAACCGGAAATGTATTACGAAGAACCGGGTGATGCACGTAAACAAGCAGCAGAAGAAACTGCCCAACGTGTTGAAGAACTCGGAGAAGTTAATCAGGACGAGGAAGGCAAGTTGACCGAAAAGGGTGACAAACGCGGTAGAGGCCCAGGAATAATTTAATTCACAAGTATTTTTGCTGGGTGCAATTACACGTCAGAAGGCGGAATAGGTGGTTTGTAGAGACGCAATGATTGCGTCTCTACTTATATGTATGGCTAAATAATATTATGTCCGGCTAATCACTTATTATTCAAAACTCTCAGCTCCCCGCATCCGTTTACAGCAGTTTTCATTTATTTGAACCACATATATTGTAGGGGCACAGCATTGCTGTGCCCCTACAGCGTGGTCTATTTACTAAGTCTTCAACCGAACATGATATTACCCAATCTCCAGTCCCTTTTACGAATTTCTGAGCTTTTGATAAATTGGGCTTGTAAGAATTTGTGGTAATCCATGTTAGAACAAAAGCCCATTTCTTAAATGATTAACGGCTCAAGTTCACTATTATGCCATTTTCGCTGATGCCATTCGGCAACCAAAGGACGCACAATAAACTTAGGCTGTCCTTCGCCTTTAACGTCAATGCGTAAACCTGAATAAGGTCGTCGCTTCTGAAAACCTTGACCGTTGCGACCAATGAAGAGATGCGATCGCGCCACTAATCTATTTTCATTCCCAAAAGTCTCCATCAAATCTGCTCCCTCAATTCGCTGGCGTCGCAAACTAAACCCGCTACCGCCACAAACTATCCAGTGGATATGAGAATCAGCGTGTCCTGTATCCATTGTTTCTAAGTGTTCTAAGCAGTGGGCGTGACCGTTTAATACCAAATCAAGCAAAGGACGCCCCTGAGTTAGGGAACCTATTTCTTTAGCTACCGCATCCAGCACACCACGGAGGCGATCGCGAATGATCAGAGTTTGAGCTTGTTGCCACTTTGTCGCCTCAGTTACATAGGGAGGATGATGGAAATAAATCACCCTTCCCCGAACTTCAGGATTATTCCAAGATTCAATTAATTTTTGTTTGAGCCAGTCTAATTGTTCAGTATCAGTCAACGTTATTTTATTAGTCGCTAGTTGCTTCTCGATATCAACAATAATTTCTTCAATTTGTGACAGCTTGGCGTGGAAGTCGTCTAATTGGTCGGCTTCAGTAGGGTTATCGGGACGAAGCTTGGCTGAAGTTTCAATAATTTCCAGCTTTTCTTGCTCTAAATCTTCACGGCGTTTTTCTAATACTTTGCGATCCACATCACCTTTTTTTGTTTTAGGTAGGGGCGGTGGATCGTTAAATGTATTAGAGTCCAAGGCAAAGAAATCAATCCCACCATAGCGAAAAGTGTAGTAACGATTGGGAAGGCGGGTGAAGTGCCCAGGTTGATAGCAAAGACAACTACCTGTATCTGTCTTGGCTGTGTAATATTTCTCTAAGTGGCTGGCTAACTCTCCGGGAAGCTGAAAGGCGTTAAGATAGTCCAAAAACGCCCGTGTGTAAGCATCACCGGTTCCTGAGCCATGCAAGCCCACATCTAGGTCTAACCGCGATCGCAACAGGCCACGAATGGGTAATGTTGTTAAGGATGCCAAGCTCAATAAAATCGGCAAGTTATAGTAATCGTGATTTCCCGGTACAGGTAAAATGGGCAGCTTAAAAATCATCTGGTTATAGGCAATCTGTCTGGGATGCTCTCCGCCCAAGATAAACTCTCGGTAAGGCTCAATGAAGTTTTGCTGGTAGTATTCACTCGACCCCACTAAATAGATCACATCTCCGGTATGCAGCATAAAGCGGCATTCGTTGTGATGAGGCAGCATGAGTTCAGCTATCTGTCGCTGGGGATTGTGTCCCCGGTGCTTGCCCGAACCACTATCACCTACAACCAAAAATGAGAACTCCGAATTGTCTGTTTGACCATCCTCCAACACCAGCCGAGTTTGGTCGATGTTCCGTTCTACAATTAACGGATCTTGCCACCGCACTCGCTGATTCATTTTACGAATTTTGTTAGCGATCGCTGGATCAGATACAAGTTTCAATGCAAGCTACTCCTGAATCTTCAATTGAAGGGAAGCAGAGGAGCAAGTTTGCAGCAAGTCTTTCCCCAATGCCCCATGCCCCATGCCCCATGCCCAATGCCCTCATTCTTCTACTTTATCTTTCATCTCAATAGTTAGATTAGGAAGTCCCTCTAGTTTTTCCGTAGGCTCAACTTCTTCTACTAATGGCACAAAAATTTTCAAGCCTGCTGGTACACACTTAATTTCTACTGGTGTTGTGCCGACTATTTCACCATCTAAAACAACCTTTTGTGGTGGGTTAGTCGTAATTTTAAATTGTTTAGCTCGTAAAAAGCCAATATCATCCCGTTCTACAGCGTTACCTGTAGAAGCCGTTTGAAATAGATGAAATGTCGCTGCGATCGCTCCTGCCTTGTTAGCTGGAGCTACAATCGTTAAATCTAGTAACCCATCATCATAAATCAGACCTGCTGGCCCTTGAGCTAAGACAGAAGTAGGAGGCGCGGCATTTGCTACTGTTACTGCACAGGCACTAGTTTTAATTATTTTGTCTTCAGTTTCAATTTCAACATCAAAAATTTTTAAGCTTCTCAGTTGTTGAATTCCTGCCAAAACGTAGGCCATCATCCCAAAGCGATTTTTTGCATCCCGGTCTGCCAATTCTATAGTTTCAGCTTCAAAACCTATACCTGCTAAGAGTACCATTGGCCGGTCGTTGCAATAGGCTACGTCTACACTGCGGATTCCACCCTGTAGAATTGTGTTACATGCAGCTGCGATCGTGTCAGGAATTCCTAAAGCTGTGGCAAAAGCGTTTGCTGTTCCTCGAGAAATGATCCCAAATGGAATCTCAGTACCTACTACAGCCGCCGCCGCCGCCGAGAGGGTGCCATCTCCCCCCGAAGCAATGATTGCATCTACCCCCCTCGCTACTGCTGCATAGGCCAGTTCGTCAGCGTCGATTTCTTCAGTTGTGAGATAAATATCTAGGTCAATATCTGGCTCTAATATTGCCCGAATTTCTGCCAGTTCTAAGTCTGGATCTCCTTGACCCGCAACTGGATTGAAGATGAGGCAGGCGGAACGATTCATAAAATATAAAAGCTAAACTTAGGTCACTAAAATATTCTTTATAGCATTCTTCTAAAATTTCAACTTCCCTCTTGCGGCTAGGTTGCCGTCAGGTATAAACCACTAATAGTGCAACAAGTAAGTCGGCAATAAAAAATGAATATATGTAATAAATATAAAGTTAAAGTAGGGTGTGTTAGCTCTGATCTGAGTTCTACGCTACCTAAAATCTCAAATTCCTATACTTACAGCAGTTTTCATGTATTTGAACCACATCTGTCGTAGGGGCACAGTATGCTCATACGTGTCAACTTAACGTATAACCCATGTTCCACAAGGAACTGAAGTTCCTTGCTCATAGCAAAAGTCATCTGAAGATGACTAAATATCTCTCCAAATCCTTAGTCTACTTCAGTAGACTTGAGCTAAAAGCCAAAGGAATTCATTCCCAGGCGGGTGACAAAGCCATGAGAGAGGCTGTTTCAAGCTTAAGTTGACACCAATGCAGTATGCTGTGCCCCTACCGCGTGGTCTATTTATCTGAAAATAGTTGTAAACAATAAAAATTTTGCTATGCATCAATTATTACTAGTTTTGGCAAGTATGCTAACTCTCAGCAGTTTAGATACTCCCACGATGACAATAGCAGGTACAACGCCTGATTTAGCCGAGATGCGCTTAGTTCAAAAGCTCAATTGCAATAATCCTCAAACTCAAACAGCAATTAATGAATGCACGAAGTTATCTTATCAGAATGCAGATAAAAAACTGAATCGAGTTTATCAACAATTGCTATCAACCTTAGAAAGCTCTAGAAAACAGAAATTGATTGCTGCACAGGTAATATGGATCAAGTTTCGAGATAGCAATTGTGAGTTTGAAAGAAGCAGAAATGAAGGAGGAAGTATTGCCCCGACGATTTATTTTGCTTGTCTGGCAAATACTACAAAACTGCGTACCCAACAATTACAGGAATATCTCAAATCCGATCCTTAATTTTCCTTGAAGTAAGAAAAGGGAAAGTGATTCAAAATTATCCCCTTCCCTTTCTTAATAGCTACTTTCTTTCTGGATGCGCTGCATCTTCTGGTGAAGGAGTACCCATCTGGTTAATTGTGGCAATCATCTGATACAAGCGTCCCAAGTCGCGTTGATTGAAGTACAAAATCAGCCGGGGTAGTCCAACAGTTTCATCTTGTGCTTCTTGAGGTAATGCCTGACTTTTTTCAATCCGTCCTTGAATAATAATGTCGCTAAAATCAGCATTGAGTTGCTCTACCAGAGCGTCTGATATATCTGTCTTCAGGCGGATGATTAACTTATCGCTTACATATCGACAGGAGTGATAAACCTGGTAAAAACGGGTGATAGCGTCGCAAGCCACATCTAAGTTGTCTGTCACCGTGTAAAGGCTGGGGTCTTCAGGGCTGACAAGACCATTTTGCACTAATTGTTTATCAATATATTCGCTCCAAGACCGCCAGTAATCACCACCAGGGCGATCGATTAAAACTAGAGGTACTGGGCCAAATTTACCATTCTGGGTTAATGTCATACATTCAAAAGCTTCATCTTGAGTGCCAAAACCTCCCGGAAACAAGGCTACAGCATCACTTTCTTTAAGGAGAAACAGCTTGCGGGTAAAGAAATATTTGAAGTGAATTAGCTTGGGATCACCCTCTATAAACGGGTTTGCTTGCTGTTCAAAGGGTAACTGAATGTTTAATCCAAAGGAATTTTCTCGCCCAGCACCTTCATGACCTGCCTGCATGATTCCACTGCCACCGCCGGTCATCACCATAAATCCTAATTGAGAAACAGCGCGAGCAAACTCAACCGCCATTTGGTACTCTGGCGTATCTGTAGCGAGACGAGCAGAACCGAAGATGGTGACTTTGCGAACGTGTCGGTAATCATAAAAAAGCTGGAAACCGCGCTCCATATCTGCTAACGCAGCCGACAATATTTTCCAATCGAGACGCTCAATTTCACTATCAGCTAGACGAAGAATAGTCGCAAGTGCTTGCTGAATAAATTGCCGATTTTTTAATGTCGGTAAACGAGCGATCAATTCAGCGATATCCGCCTGTAAAAACTCTAATGTGTCAAACGACGCAGATGAGGTCATGAGAACTGCTGCAACAATGGCATTATATTTTACGTGAACAACTCACACTCTCGCAAGCGGGATATAGCTTTCTGATGTAGAGTTAGCATACTCAAAACTGGTTTTGAGGTAGTATTGCTCATTAGTCAAGTCCAGATCCCCATGTTTTGAGATGGGAACTCGGAAGTTGGTGTTCGGAACTTGGAAGTTGGTGTTCGGAACTTAGAAGTTGGTGTTC
>NZ_JABXKJ010000224.1 GCF_017115085.1 Nostoc sp. NMS7
CATTGGGCATTGGGCATTGGGCATTGGGCATTGGGCATTGGGCATTGGGCATTGGTTATTTCCCTCATCTCCCCCATCTCCCTCATCTCCCTCATCTCCCAAAGGCTATCTCAAGTGCCTTGGGACGTTGCCATTGTGCAGTGGAAACTTCTCTCCCTAAATCTCCGTCCCGTGTGATTGTAGAATAATCGTTTGTTTATAATTTCTACCAGCATTCAGAATGTTAGTTATTTCCGTCTTAGTTGTCAGTCCTCGGCTTGTGGAACTTTTAGGACTTACGCAAAGCTACATACGGTAGGGGCAATACCCTGCGGGAAGCTAAAGCTACATGAATTGCCCCTAAGAAGAAAATCATTCTTTTCGGCTATTGTTTGCGTAAGTCCTGACTTTATCTGAATATTTTCCAGCTAATTGGGAGTAATACCCATAAATCTTGCTAGATCATCTCACAGGAATGGGAATAATTTACTCAGTGCATCAATCGCAACAAAGAGCAAACACTTATCAGTGAACGGCTATCAGTTATCAGTTTTCTAGTTTTATTGGGAGTCAGAGTCCCCCACCTCTACAGGTGGAAGGTTTCACATGGGGATTTAGACTTAATATGAAACCTGATAACTGATTTAAGTTTGTCTTAGAGCAGTTTTCAGCTATTTAGAGTCCTACTGAGACGGTGAATTGGGAGTGGGGAATGGGGAGTGCTGTAATACACAGCTTAAAAATCAAAAAAGGCATCAGAGGTCAAGTTTAGGTGGTGACGGTGTGATGATTTACCAATAAGTTGATATATTAACGGCTCCCATGAACGTGAATTAGGAGAAAGGACTGTGAAATTACACTGGTTACTACCCAGCACTATTGGAACTATCTTCATGCTATCGTCGCCAGCAATGGCCGCGAGACTTGAATCTTGGCGCTTTGATGCCAATCAAAACAGGCTGGAAATTAATACTGTAGGAGCAGTTCAACCCCAGGCACAACTAATTTTCAACCCGACTCGGCTGGTAATTGATTTGCCAGGAACTACATTTGGGCGTCCGCAGCTAACCCAGCAGGTGGGCGGTGGAATTCGTTCGATCCGTGTTGGGCAGTTTGATACAGACACAACACGTATAGTTGTCGAACTGACTCCTGGTTATACTCTTGACCCCAAACGAGTCCAATTTGTTGGTACAACTGGCGATCGCTGGACAGTGCAATTACCTAGACCAGAAGTTGAGAAAGTTGCCTCATCTACCAGAAGTGCTTACAGTGTTGTTACCCCAAACTCTGAGGCTCAACTTGGGGTTTCAAGGGTTGCCACTACTACACCCGGGGCGACTCAACTTGAGAAATTACAAGTAACAGGCGATGGGTTGTTCATTCGCACCAGTGGTGGTAATCCTCGGATTCAGGTAATTCGCAGCCGCGATCGCGCTAACATCTTCATGGATATCTCTGGCGCATCTTTATCACCACGTTTGGCGCAACAGAATAATATACCCGTTAACAAATATGGTCTTAGCCGCGTCGAATTCACCCAACTACAAACCCAACCTCCTGGTGTCCGTCTGACTTTGCGGGTAGATAAAAATAGCCCAGACTGGCAAGCAACTAATAGTAACGGTAGTGGTTTGGTAATTCTACCTAGTCGTGTTGTCAGATTGCCGCAAAGTAGTAATTCAAACAACCTACTGGACAATCAATCACAACCCGTTTTCCTTCCCAACAGACCATCTGCCAACAAGCCAGCTACAATTGAGTCTGTGCAACTGGCTGATCATGGCACACAACTGCTAATTAGAGGCGACCAACCTTTATCTGCCACCGGAACCTGGGATAGATCATCTGGTCTGTTCCGCGTCACAATTCCCAATGCCAAATTAGCTAAGAGAGTCACAGGACCTACCTTTGCTGCCAATAGCCCAATTCTCCGGGTACGTCTGCAACCCCAAGAACCCAACACTGTCATTGTCTTAGTTCAAGCAGCAGCCGGAGTCCAAATTGGGCAACCCAAGCAAATCGGCGGCCAACTTTTGTCTCTACCCATACAAGCCTCTCGGCGAGTTGTCTCCCTCCCCGGAAGACCCCCCTTTGCTTTACCTGGGCTACCACCGCCTAACCGGGGGCCATTCCCAGACCTAAATAATCCCAATCCCCAGCCCCGATTACAACCACAGCGCCGAGTTACCAATGGGCGAGTAGTAGTGATTATTGACCCCGGACATGGCGGTAAAGACTCAGGAGCGCTGGGACTTGGGGGGGCACGCGAAAAGGATGTTATCTTGCCTATTGGTAAGAAACTTGGTGAGATTTTGCAGCAAAATGGTATCCAAGTAATTCTGACGCGGGATTCTGACTATTTTGTTACCCTTCCGGGGCGAGTGCAATTAGCAGAACGAGCTAACGCTGATGTGTTTGTTAGCATCCACGCTAATTCAGCAGGTGCGAGTCGTCCAGATGTTAATGGCTTGGAAGTCTATTATTACGACAGTGGTCTTGATCTAGCTCGCATTGTCCGCAGTAGCATTCTCCAAAGTATTGGTACTCTCAAAGACAGGGGAGTGCGGCGAGCCAGATTTTATGTTCTCAGAAAAAGTTCTATGCCCTCCATTCTAGTGGAAACTGGTTATATGACTGGTCGAGAGGATATGGCTAGGCTGAGAACTTCAGCTTACCAAAATCAAATGGCAGAAGCGATCGCTCGTGGCGTGCTTCAGTATCTAAAGAGAAGATAAGTAATTTAGTCGAAATTATTGAGTAAATACATCTAATCTTTACCATTTTTATCCAACTTTAGTAGTAAAACAATTTAAGTATTCTTCCTGCGGAGCAAGAGTAGCTTCTTTGTTATTGTCGTCTGATACCTTGCAAGTAAGCAGATTTGCGATTTGTGTCACTCACAAGGAGTCTTAGCGTAGCGGGACGTTAGTTCAGCATGAATCTAAAATCGGCTTTTCTTCAATTGGGAATCTAAAATCTAAAATTTGCAGTCAAATTTATATGGGCTAATGGCATGGCAAAATCAGAGGAGCGTGCTATATTCTACGCCATTAGCTGTGTGTTAATAACAGCGCAAAATTAAAGTGTGTGCGGTGATGGTGTGAGGATTTGCCAATATGTTGAGATGTTGACGGCTGCCATGAATGTGAATCAGGAGAAAGGACTGTGAAATTACACTGGTTACTATCCAGTACTATTGGAACTATCTTCATGCTATCGTCGCCGGCAATGGCCGCGAAACTCGAATCTTGGCGTTTTGATGGCAATCAAAACAGGCTGGAAATTAATACTTTAGGGAATGTTCAACCCCAAGCACAATTAATTTTTAACCCCACCCGTTTAGTAATTGATTTGCCGGGAACCACATTTGGACGTCCGCAGCTAACCCAACAGGTGGGCGGGGGAATTCGTTCCATCCGGGTTGGGCAGTTTGACGAACAAACAACGCGGATAGTCGTTGAATTGACTGCTGGTTATACTCTTGACCCCAAACGAGTCCAATTTCTCGCCACAACTGGCGAACGCTGGACAGTGCAATTACCTACGCCAGAAGCCGAAAATGTCCCCGCAAAAAATACTGAGGGGCAGCAAGGAGAAGTTATCGCCAGAGAAACTTCACCGAGAACATCTACACCAACGTTCTCCCCAAGGAATATTTACAATGTGGTCAGAACTGGCTCTCTCAATCCACCTAACAACAGAATGCTTGTTGCCAGGGTTACTCAAATTGAGAACTTACGGGTAACAGGTGATGGGTTTTTCATCACTACAAGTGGTGGTAATCCTCAGATTCAGGTAAATCGTAGCAACGATCAGAAAGCAATCAACATCGACATCACTGGCGCAACTTTATCACCAAATCTAGAGCAGCGAGATTTGGTGATTAATCGCTATGGTGTCAGCCGTATCCAGTTCACCCAACTGCAAACAAGCCCATCTGTTGTTCGCCTGACTTTACAGGTGGATGAAAATAGTCCAAATTGGCGAGCAACTAGTAGCAGTGTTGATGGTTTTGTGGTTCTACCCAATAATGGCGTTGCCCAGTTGCCTGGAGGTAACAGTGTACGGCCTATACAACCCGCTAACAACTCAACAGCGAGTATTCAGTCTGTGGAACTGGCTAATAATGGCACACAACTGCTGATTAGAGCCGACCAAACTTTATCTGCTACAGGCGGCTGGGATACAACCTCTGGTCTGTTCCGCATCACTATTAACAATGCTAAATTAGCTCCAAAAGTCATAGGTCCGGCTTTTAGTGCTAATAGCCCTATCTTGCGGGTACGCCTCCAACCAGCAGAATCCAATAGTGTCGTCGTCTTGGTTCAACCAGCAGCCGATGTGCAAATTGGGGAACTCAACCAGATTGGCGATCAGCTTTTAGCTCTACAATTACAACGCTCTAGTAGCATCACACCCCCCATTGCTTTACCTCCCCTGCCATCGGTAAACTCAGGACAATTCCCAAACCCCATAGATAATCCCCGGACAATTTCCCAGCCACGGACACACTCCGCGGTTCCCAAAGGGAAATTGGTAGTAGTTATTGACCCAGGACATGGTGGAAAAGACTCAGGCGCTCCTGGTCTGGGTGGACTTTTAGAAAAGGATGTAATCCTGCCTATTGGTAAAAGGGTAGCAGCAATTTTAGAGCAAAATGGTGTACAAGCGGTACTAACGCGGGATGCTGACTTTTTCGTAGAACTTCAGGGACGGGTAGAGATTGCCAAACGAGTTAATGCGACTTTGTTTGTTAGCATTCACGCTAATTCGGTTGATAATCGCCCTGATGTCAATGGCTTAGAAGTCTATTATTACGACAGTGGTTATGCGCTGGCGGAAGTAGTTCGCAATACCATCCTCCAGGACATCGGTACTATCAAAAACCGGGGAACCCGCAAAGCCAGATTCTACGTTCTCAGGAAAAACTCCATACCCTCGATTTTAGTGGAAACAGGCTATATGACTGGTTACGAGGATAATCCTAGATTAGGAACACCACAGTATCAAAATCGGATGGCAGAAGCGATCGCTCGTGGCATCCTCAAATACTTACACCGCTAATATAGTACAAATTACTTATTTAAGAGGTTGTCTAAAGACTTGTTTTCCGTGCAGAATTTAGTGGTAAATTAGTCAATTCTCTGCTAGATTCTCTATTTTATATCCAAAAACCTAAATCAATATCTGCCTGTGTATCCATCTTCCATCTTTGAAGGAAATCTTGGCAATTTTTCAAATCAAGAACCCCAACGCGCACCAATTGGCATCTTTGATAGTGGTGTGGGTGGACTAACAGTACTGCGACAACTATATCGGCAACTCCCCAATGAATCAATTGTTTACTTTGGGGATACAGCTCGACTTCCTTACGGAATTCGTTCACAAGCAGAAATTTTACAATTTACCCGTGAAATTATTACCTGGCTACAGCAGCAGCAGGTAAAAATGGTGATTATGGCTTGCAACACCAGTTCCGCCCTAGCCCTAGAAACTGTGCGTCAAGAATTCAACATACCCATTTTGGGAGTGATTTTACCAGGGGCAAGGGCAGCAGTACAGCAAGGAAAGCGCATTGGTGTGATTGCCACTCCAGCTACGGCTAAGAGTAATGCTTATAAGCACGCCATACTCGAAATTGATCCTAATGTCCAAGTTTGGCAAGTTGGATGTCCAGAGTTTGTCCCGCTCATTGAGCAAAACCGCATTCACGATGCTTACACTGCTGAAGTCGCACGAGCCTACTTAGAGCCTTTATTAAAGCAGGAAATTGACACCTTAGTTCACGGCTGTACCCATTATCCCCACCTTACGCCAGTATTGCGATCGCTCCTCTCCTCTCAAGTCCAGTTGATTGATCCAGCTGTGCATGTTGCGGCAGCTTGTGCCCAAGAGCTAGACTTACTAGGCTTAAGAAATACCCACTCACCACTACCAACTCGCTTCGCTGTCACCGGTTGTCCACAGCAGTTTTCCCAGTCAGGATTGCAGTGGCTAGGCTATACCCCAGTGGTTGAAGAGGTTTGCTTCACTAATACCGCTATTTCTCAACTCCAATAAAACTACTTAAAAAATGAGAAGTTAGGAGTTTTAAATTATTAACTCCTAACTCCTGTACAGACGCGATTAATCGCGTCTCTCCTAACTCCTAACTCCTAACTCCTAAATACTTCAGTCACCTTTGTCCTTACTGATATCTCCTGCTTGTGTTTACCTTTGGCAGATGAAGGCAAACTTGTAGGAATAGTCTTTGTGCCCGTTCGCTTTGCCAGTGCTAATAACAGGTAGACTGTGAACAAATATCCAGACGCTAAAATAAAAATCATCATAGACATACTTCCGTAAATCATTGTTCTATTAGCACCTTTTAAACGAATATAAAATTGCATAAAATTAGTAGAACCTCAGCCAAGCAAGTGCATTCTTGATGGCTCTAGCTGACTATGGTAAAATTACCTGTAGAGATAAGATTATCTACGGACAGAGAATTTATTATCTAATGCGACTTCTTGCAGACCATAGATACCACAGTAGTTAGCTTGCCGTTTGGCAATCTAAAACTCCGATTCTCATCTGTCTACTTTATCTGCTTTATTTTTGCTCAAACTGATGTGAAAAGAGCAATGCTTGCGCTAAACGTGCGCTGAAGACGTGTAACGGCTTTCCATAGGGATATCGCATAGCTCCCAACCAGGAGTTTCGCTGATCGTAGGAAAAATAAAAGGAATTATTTCCTTAATCTAAGCTACGAGTAGTTATTTTAGACTTAGATCACCAAGCCCATAAAATCAACTAGTAGCTGACTTAACTTTGGGGTGTGAATATCTGAAAAATTTAAAATTACTATATTTTAGCCTAACACAATGACTCTGAATTTTAAGCCCAGTTTGATGCTAAATTTAAAATTTTTTGAATAGCTGCACTTCAGTCTTGGAGAAATTTAGTCTTACCCATTGGCGAAAATTTTAAATTGTATCCATTTTCTCAATAAGTAATATTGCTTAAATTACGTTTTGATCTGTGGGGGGAAACGTGGACTAGGAAATTACTTAACACAATTTAAGCTTATATCTATTTCCATCTACTGAGAATTCATGTTTTAAATTAGTTTAAAACCGGAATTTCCAACAATTAAGCATAATTGCTTATTGACATAACCACCATCAAGCTTAATTATCACCCATATACTCATAAATATGGGATTACTTTATGAAAACTTTGCACTGGCACAGCGTTATCTTAAAATGAGTGTAGGATATGTAAACTTTCGTAACCTAAGCCAGAGTCCGCCCATCCATGACCCCAGCCACCTCCCTGTTTACCCCTGTGGAAACAGACCTGCGACTACTAGCAGATAACCTCAAACAGCTAGTTGGAAATCGCCACCCCATTTTGTTTGCAGCAGCCGAACATTTATTCGGAGCTGGGGGAAAGCGTATCAGACCAGCAATTGTCCTGTTAATGTCGCGCGCAACAATGTTAGAACAAGACATTACGCCGCGTCACCGCCGCCTAGCTGAGATTACGGAAATGATTCATACAGCCAGCTTGGTACATGACGATGTGCTGGATGAATCAGACGTGCGGCGAGGCGTTCCCACGGTTCATAGTTTGTTCGGGAACCGCATTGCGATATTAGCAGGAGATTTTCTCTTTGCCCAATCGTCCTGGTATTTAGCAAACTTGGACAATTTGGAGGTGGTGAAACTGCTCTCAGAAGTGATTATGGATCTGGCTACTGGGGAGATCCAGCAGGGACTAAATCGTTTTGATGTTGGTATCTCTATTGAAACTTACCTCCAGAAGAGTTATTACAAAACAGCTTCGTTAATTGCCAACAGTTCTAAAGCTGCTGGGTTACTCAGTGAAGTATCACGAGAAACTGTTGAGCATATGTATAGCTACGGTCGTCATTTTGGTATAGCATTTCAAATTGTTGATGACATTCTAGATTTTACTAGTACAACAGATGCCTTGGGTAAACCAGTGGGGTCGGATCTCAAAAGTGGTAATCTGACTGCACCCGTTTTATTTGCTTTAGCCCAAAAACCATCTTTGGAAGTGCTGATTGATCGAGAGTTTGCCCAAGAAGGGGATTTAGAGCAAGCACTGGAACTAATTAAAGATAGTGAAGGTATACAGCAGGCGCGAGAGTTAGCTGCTGACCATGCTAAGTTAGCAATTGAACATCTTGCAGTTCTCCCACCCTCAGAATCCCATCAGGCATTAATTAACATAGCTGAGTACACACTAAGTCGCCTGCTTTAAAATAATTCGTAATTCGTAATGACGCTCTCTACGAGACGCTAAAAGCGTAGCTTGCTTCTCTGTAAGAGTACGCGGATTCGCTACCGCTACGCTAACGTAATTCGTAATTCGTAATTAAGTTTTGCAACGGGGATTTAGACCCCGCCACAAAACTTGCTACCTGTAGAGGCAAGGGAATTAAACCCCTAAACTTTGTTAAATCAGTTATTGAGGACTTCAATTTTTGGGATTCCCTTAGTACAGGTCATATTTCATTAACTGACAGGGCAAGGTTCCATTGAACACTGCAATCCTCTGGGATGATTTTAGTCCAATCGATTGAGATAGTTCCTTGTTGCCACTTAGCACAAATGCAGTCCAGCCTTTGAAGCGTTGTTTTAGTACATCGCCCAAAAGTTTATAGAACGCCCCTAAATCACTATCTCGCCCCAGTCGTTCGCCATAGGGTGGATTGCAGAATAAAACCCCACTGTCTGCGGGGGCGACAACATCGGCAAGTTCCATTTGAGAAAACCAGACATGGTTATCAACGCCGCAGCTTTGAGCATTGTTAATCGCCTGATCAATCACATTTTCATCGCGATCGCTTCCCCAAATAGGCGCAGTTAGGGTATCCAGTTGGCTGTCTTTAGCTTCTTGGAGCAGTTTTTCTAAAAGGGGCAGGTCAAAATCGAGCCAATTTTCAAATCCAAAGCAATCCCGAAATAGCCCTGGTGCGATGTTAAGTGCCTTTAAGCTGGCTTCCAGGGGTAAGGTGCCAGACCCACAGAGAGGATCATAGAACATCTGGTCTGGCTGCCAGCCGGAAAGCTGAATTAGAGCAGCAGCTAGAGATTCCTTGAGAGGGGCTGCTCCAACCGCAGGACGGTAGCCTCGGCGGTGTAGACTATTTCCAGAACTGTCGAGTTTGACGCTACAAAAATCGCGTTCAATATGAACATTAATCCGCACGTCTGGGTCATGAAGCTCTACATTTGAACGATCGCCTAGATTTTCCTGCTGCTGGTCTACGATCGCATTTTTGATCTGGAGAGATGTGAAGTGGCTGTGGTTGAGGCGATCGTTTTTACCTGTGGTAGTTACCGCCAGCGTCATGTCTGGTGTTAAATAGTTTACCCAATCGATAGTTTGAATTCCACGATAGAGATCCTTAGCATCTTGGCAAGGAAACTCATGGATATTCACCAAGATTCGGAATGGTAGCCTAGCCCAGAGGTTGACGCGATAAAGTAGAGTGCGATCGCCCTCAAAGGCTACACCGCAAAACCCTGGCTCTACCGAATGGGCACCCAGTTGCTCTAACTCTTGAGCCGCGAGGGTTTCTAATCCGCGAGCAACCGTTGCAAAATAATTCATAATTCGTAATTAATGGCTACTAGTAACTCCAATTTTCTTAGTCCACAGAGGTGGACTTTGCTTGTGTAGTAGCGAATTCTATTCGCCCAATACTTTTTGAACTAAGATTCATCTAGAAATTTCTAAAATCAATCATTGTCTGACGATAAGCATCTGGCAAACCTGTATCAAAACACTTACCTTTAACAACATATCCTGTCATTCCCTCTTCTTGACGCAATCTTTCCAGACAGGATGTTAACTGAAATTCACCTCGTTCTCGGAAATTTTTATTGATGTGTTCTGCGATCAAGTCAAAAATTTTCGGCGTTAGTAAATATAAGCCAAATATACCTAAAAAGTCATTTTCTGCCATTCCCTCTACACACAAATGCTGTTGTGCATACTCAATGCTAGGTTTTTCATAGAGTTGTGTTACTGACAAAATCGAGTTTAACTCTTGCCAAACTCCTGTTACACACCCAGCTTTATGAATAATTTCTGCTGGCATTGTAGTTAAACTCACAATGCTTTGATTCACTTGTTCGTAAACATCTAAAACTTGACTAGCACAAGATTTTTCAATGTCAGAAGCATAAATGTGGTCGCCCAACATTAACATAAACGGCTCATTTTGTACCCAATCCTTGGCACAAAATACCGCATGACCATAGCCCAATTGCTCCTCTTGCAATAAGATGGTAATTCTGTTACCTAAATCTTCGAGATATCGGCTATATTCTTGATTTTGCGGTGAAAGTTTATCTAAAAGTTCTTTTTTGGGTGGATTTTTCAATAAATCTTTAAATATTTCTTTGTCATCCGGCTGTACCACGATCGCAACTTCTGCAATTCCAGCACTAATTGCCTCTTCAATAATTGCGATAATCACAGGTTTCGCCCTACCATCTCGATCAATAATCGGGAAGAGTTCTTTTTTCACAACTTTGGTAGCTGGAAACAACCGAGTCCCGAAACCAGCCACCGGAATCACAGCTTTTCTAACTTTATTCTTCTGCATAAGCAATTCATCACCCCAACTTTTCAAACAATTCCGCCAACACCACATTAGAAAACAAAAAACCGTGTGGATCAATCAAACGCAACCTTCCCCCACCAACTTCCACCCAACCTTGATCAACGTATGGTTGCAAACATCTGCAAATTTCCTCTACTTTCTCTTCCCCAAATGCTTCCGCCAACGCCGCCAAACTCACACCCTCCGCCAAACGCAACCCCAACATTAACGTTTCTAACAATACTTCCTTCGGGGGAGTCAGATCACAATCAATTGCACCACCAGCTTGCACCCACTGGTAATACTCCCTAGTTTTACGCGGACGTGTGAAGCGTTTCCCGTCAACATAACTCGCCGCACCCATACCAAAGCCATAATAAGGGCGGTTTTCCCAATAAACTCGATTATGCCGACACTGATGACCAGGTTGGGCATAATTGGAAATTTCATAATGTTCATAACCTGCATCAGTCAAAATCTGCTGCCCCATCTGGTACATTTTGACTGTGGCTTCATCCGTGGGTAAAGGAGTATCACCAGGTTTGTAATAACGACCAAAGGCTGTACCTGGCTCAATGGTAAGATCATAGATGGAAATGTGAGTCGGTACAAGCGCCACCGCTTTTGCTAGGGAATCCTGCCATTGAGCCAAAGACTGATGCGGCAACCCGGAAATTAAGTCTAAACTAAATTCGGGAATCTCGACTTGGTGGATTAGTTCCATAGCTACAAAGATATCTTCAACTGAGTGCGATCGCCCCGCCGTTTGCAATAATTCTGCTTGAAAGGCTTGTACACCTAAACTTACGCGGTTCACGCCTGCACTGCGATAGCCTGCGATATGTGCTAAATCAAACGTGCCTGGGTCGATTTCCATAGAAATTTCTGCCCCAGACGCAATCCCAAAATGCTTCTCTAGCTCTGTCACTATACCTTGTAACTGCTCTATTGATAGCAGGGAAGGAGTACCACCACCGAAGAAAATTGTCTTCAGGGGTTGACCAAATGCTGGTGTCATGGCAATTTCTTTACATAGCACCTCAACATATTGGGAGATAGTACCAGATGTTTCGCCCCGCAAGCGATCGCCCACAACAGACACCGGGAAATCACAATAAAAACACCGCCGTCTACAAAAGGGAATATGCACATAAGCAGAACTCGGAATTCCCGAAATCCTAAATTTTTGACTCATTTTGAGAAAAGTTTTAAGTTAACCCAACTGTGAATTAGAAACAATGAAAATGAGTCGTTTATTTACAAGTTTTTGTCCTTTTACAATAAAATGCTCAAAAATATTAAGATAAAAGCCTTTCGTTATAATAATTGCAGATATTGCCCTACTAAACTCTTAGTGTAAGTCAACAGTTCGGCTTCGCTCACTGTTGACCCTGAGCGTTCGCGTAGCGTCTCCTAGAGAAGGGTCAATATTGATTAGTTTATCTTACCGATGAAATAAAAAATACTTAACTTTATCGGTTAACACAGTTGTAGGAAAACAAGACAACCATGCTTGACGCCATTATTATTTTCTCATTTATCCTAGCAGCGTCGGGAATAGGGTTCTACAGCATTGAACTACTACCCAATAGCACGCTAGATCAGGTAACAAATCTTGAAGCTTTACGCTTAGTCGTTGCCGTCTTTGGCGCGATTATTGGTGGTGCGATCGGGCTGAGTTTCCAGACGACATATCGTCGCTTAGAATCACAAATCAAAGAAATGCCTCTGGAAGTGATCTTAACTCGTGCCATTGGCTTAGTGATTGGGCTATTGCTAGCTAACCTGATGCTAGCCCCGCTATTTTTACTACCTATACCGGCAAATTTTGGATTTATTAAGCCACTGGTGGCAGTTGTCGGCAGTATTATCCTCTCCGTGACTGGGATGAATTTGGCAGATACCCACGGGCGAGGCTTATTGCGGTTCATTAATCCCAACACTGTGGAATCGATGGTAGTGGAAGGAACGCTAAAACCCGCCAATACCAAAGTTTTAGACACCAGTTGCATTATTGATGGTCGCATTGAAGCCTTACTAGAAACAGGGTTTCTGGAAGGGCAAATTCTCGTGCCGCAGTTTGTCTTACAAGAACTGCAACAAGTAGCGGATGCTAGCAAAGACCAAAAGCGGGTGCGGGGAAGACGAGGACTAGAAATTCTCAACCGCATTCGGGAAGAGTATCCCGATCGCATCCTGATTAATGGAGTTGACTACGAAGATATTCCCACAGTGGATGCCAAGTTAGTGCGCTTTGCCCAAGAAATTAGCGGCACACTGCTAACTAACGACTACAACTTATCCAAAGTTGCCAGTGTTCAGAAAGTACCTGTTTTGAATGTAAATGATTTAGTGAATGCCGTCCGTCCGAGTTATTTACCTGGTGACAACCTTGATTTGAAAATTCTCAAGGAAGGTAAAGAACCCAGTCAAGGCATTGGCTACCTAGATGACGGCACAATGGTTGTTGTTGAAGAAGGTAGCAATTATGTGGGTGGTGAACTGCGGGTAGTAGTCACCAGTGCTTTACAAACTACAGCAGGACGGATGATTTTTGCTAAACCCCAAGCTTCAGCATTGGCATGAGGAAAGAAAATTATAATCTCTTTCCTAAGAGGAGAGAGATTATTTTATTTGGAAGTTCTTAAGTCTGAGACTCTGTTCAGTGGGAAACTAAAATTTTAAAACGGAAAAATGTTCACTGAGAACTGTTTTTTAAAAAATTTTAGGTTTCAGCAAGAGTTTAGCCAGTCGCGTGGTGTAAGTGAAAGAAAAAATTTATTTTTTCCCTGATTTAGAAAACTTTTTTAAAGGAATTTGAGATTTAAAATTTTGGATGTGGGATTGTATCTAAAAAATCCTACATCCAAAATTTTTCTATGCAATATCAGGGGGTATCTGTTTAGGCGATCGCTGTTGTCGCAACTGTTGTTGCATGAGTTTTTCTAATTCTGTTCGCCGAACTTCAACGGTATGGGTGGTCTGACCCGGCGTTTCCAAAAAAACGATACTATCTACGGGTTCTAATGCCACCATTTGGAACAAAATATGGGTTACAGGAACAATTTCAGCTAGCATTTGAGGGTCAAGCCCAGCAGGGGAAATTAGAGAGACATCCTGTATGGTAGGGAAAGCGTAGATAACACGCTTTTCCAATCCTGGATTAGCACGATTGCTTAATGTAGTTAAAACCCAGCTTGCCTCCGAATTTTGGAGAATATAGTAGTGGGAGTAGCGTAATTTTTGAGCGATCGCTCTAAGGGCAGGAGCAATTGCTTCAACAAGATGTGGTGTCATACCATCGCGGGGTGCATTGTCAATCAGCAATTGAATTTGTGCTTCTAAATCCATAATGACTTGTATACGGCTCCTGGGTAATGGCAATAACATCTATCAAAGTGTGAACAATCCCATGAAAGTTGGGAATAATAAAATCAGCCACATCCTAAATGTAGGATTGGTCTGCGTTTAGCTTATACGTAAAACCAAAAAAGCCAATACCCACAGTCGTACAGGTTGTATTTAAAAACGTTAGGGTTTTTTGAAAACTGAGACTATGAATTCAGCCGCAACCGCAACTATTCTATCTGCAAATATTCTGGAAGAAAATTCTCAAGGCGTGGAGGTGATCTTTCAACTCCTGTCCAGGGAGTTTCAGCAGTCAACCAAAGCTTCGGCACAAAATTGCCACGATGTCGCAACACGTATTACCACCGAAGTCTACCGGATTTGTCATGAAAGCAAACGTATCCAAGCTTCTGGAACTGTAGAAAGCTCGGCGATGACCCTAGCTCGGCATCGGCTGCAACAGTGTCTCAGGTACTATCAGTTGGGTTCAAATCGGGGCAGGGTAGAATTACACAGTACTCTGAGTGCGATCGTTTATCGATACATTAATCCCCCTCAGAAGCAATTGAGCTATCAAGGGCGGCTGACTATAATTGAAGATTTTCTCCAGAGTTTTTATCTAGAGGCATTGAACGCTTTCCGGCGAGAAAATCAACTTGATGCCACTTATCGCCCTCAGACACTTTTAGAATTGTCCGAGTATATGGCATTTACCGAGCGCTACGGCAAGCGACGCATTCCCTTACCAGGCCGTCAGCAGCAGCTAATTATCCTGCGGGCGCAAACTTTTTCCCAACACCAGCCCCCAGAAACCAGCGTAGATATAGAACAAGCCGCAGAAGGCAGCAATAGTGAAGCTGACGGTTCTTGGGAAGAACCAGCAGTTTACCAATTGCGCTCCACAATGGCAACCCAAGTCGAACCCGAACCCGAAGAAGACACCTTGCGCTCCGTTGTCGTTACAGAATTAATGACTTATCTCGAACAACGGCAACAATCTGACTGCGCTGATTACTTTTCCTTGCGCCTCCAGGATTTATCAGCACAGGAAATTGAGTCGGTTTTAGGTTTAACCCCTCGTCAGAGAGATTATTTGCAACAGCGCTTTAAGTATCATTTAATTCGGTTTGCCTTGTTGCACCGTTGGGAATTAGTTCACGAATGGCTGGAAGCTTCTTTGCACACCAATTTGGGCTTAACTCCCCAGCAATGGCAAGTATATACAGCACAGCTGGACAATAAGCAACGGTCTTTACTAGAGTTGAAGCAACAAGGACAAGCTGATGAAAAAATAGCAAAAACTTTAGGGTTGTCAATGGCACAACTTCAAAAACGGTGGTTTAAGATTCTTGAACAAGCTTGGGAAATTCGTAACTCATTAGTATCCGGATCAGGTGCATCTACTCATGAATAGTGACTCAGAATCCTTACAACACCAGTGTCTCGATTGGTTATTGACAGATAATGTCAAAACTAACGAGGAATCGGTAGAATGTGAGGAAAATGACGGGGTAAAAAACCTCCTCAAGGAAGCCACTGCTTCAAAAAGCAGTGAGCCAGAATTGGGAGGGATGCCCCAGACCTTTCAATTGGGAGAAATTCCTACTGTGCAAGATCGTTTCCAAGCCGTCCTTAAGCGTCGGTTACAAATCCAAGTCCAAGACCACCCACCGTTGTTTCCTTGGGAAACACACTTAATCGAGTATCCCGATTTTATTGATGAGCCGTCAATGACACTCGTCCCTACCTGGGGATGGATGGTACAACAGTCTCAGTTGAACCTGCCGCGTCCCTTACCGGAGAGAGTTTTCCGGCAATTGCTAGAACAGTGTCAGGCGTTGGTTACATCTTCAGTGCCTCTGGGGGCAAAATTAGTTCAGGCGGTGGAGAACTTTTTTCCCAACGACTCTCAAGCACTAAACGATATAGCGGGATTGGTGCTAAGAAGCACCTATCGGTCTGTAAATATGGAGACACTGCCCAATATTCAGAGCGATTACTCAGATTTACAACCGCGCCAACAGATGGCTTTGTCGTTGCTAGCAGCTAAACAACTGCTAGAAAATTTGACTCTACCAGTTTCAGCAACCAGCCCAGTGGTAGAAAGACAATGGCTAACCAGTGTTGGTACTTTGAACATCAAAGTAGAATACCAGTCTCTAGGTAAACTTACGAAGTTACTTGTTCAAGCTGAGTTACCCGTTAAAGGAACTTTGACGTTGCGGGGAAGTGGCACCTTAGCAATGACAACATCTTCGACTTCGGGATACTTAACTGTAGAGTTAGGCTGCGAACAACTTCACCCAAGTTATACCCTGGAAGTTGAGTTTCCAGAAATAGACCAACAGTCGTTGCTGTTTGTCATTAGTCTGACGATTTAGTTTAAATTGCCACCGCTAGCACACTACGTCGAGCAACGCCAATATATATTAAGAGGATTTTGCGGCTTTTGAAGCTTATCTTATTTTTCAACAGGCGGTCATTAGGGTGTCTACGAGAAGCAGTTATTACAAAGACACAAAGACGCGAGGACACGGAGAGAGTATTTAATAATTTCTCCGCGTTCTGGCGTCTTGTTTTCTCAGCATATCTCCCCCGATCAATCATTTCATTTTTTATTTGACATAGTAGTAAGGTAGGCAATTACGTCTTTGGTATTGTGTCCCTTGCATCAAATGTTTAACTTATCCAGAATAAATCGGTTTTGGCCTCTGCCTGTAGGTAATTTCTGGCGGCGAAATCCGCACGGGTCGCGTTTGATAGAAGTGGAAGATTCAATTTTCTTGCGGGTGCTGGTGCTAGCGTTGGTTATTTTGGGAATTGTGGCGACAGATATCGCCGCCCAGACTTCATTCAGTTTTTGGGCATTACCCCTGAGTGCAGTAGGTGCAATTTGGAGTTATTATTGTCGCCGCGATGCTAATGTTGCCGTTAAGTTCTGCATCGCCATCGGAATGTTAGCAGCACTGGGTGCTTTGTTTGGGCGGTTGGTGGGGGAGTTGAATGATACGCGGTTGAGTTTGGCAGAGTTATTAATTCAACTACAGGTGTTACACAGCTTTGATACGCCCCGCCGCAAAGATTTGGGCTATTCGATTGTTATAGGAGTGATTTTATTAGGTGTGGCGGCAACGCTAAGTCAGACTTTAGCATTTGCACCTGTGCTGCTGTTATTTTTAGCGATCGCTCTCCCAACTTTAGTATTAGATTATCGCTCACGCTTGGGTTTGCAGCCATTAAAAACTCAAAAGGAAAAATCCCATCAGAAAAATTCCTCAACTCTTAATTTTAAATTTTTAATTCTGAATTTTTTGCTAATTGTCGGTCTGGGGCTGGCAATTTTTGCTATTTTACCCAGATTCCCTGGCTATCAATTACGGAATTTTCCGGTAAGTTCTGCTATTCAAGTAAAAGGTAGTTTCACAGGACGTAGTATCATTAATCCTGGTTATGTCCGTCAAGGTAAAGGTAGTAATCAAGGTAGTGGTACGGGGCAAAACCAAACTGGTCAACCCGGAAAAGTAGATGATAACTTTTATTACGGTTTTAATAGCCAAATTAACCAAAATCTGCGCGGCGAGATGAAACCCAAGGTTGTAATGCGGGTGCGATCGCAAGCTGAGGGTTTTTGGCGAGTATTAGGATTTGACCGTTATACAGGTAAGGGATGGGAGGTTTCCCGGAATGAAGATGTTACGACTGTCAGGCGATCGCCTTGGTCTTCCCAAATTTTTCTTTACCCATCTGTGCTTACTGGTAAAACCCAAGAGGTAGTACAAACTTATACAATGGTGTCGGATTTGCCTAACCTAATTCCAGCGATGAGTTATCCCAAGGAGGTTTATTTTCCGACACCACTGATCGCTGTTGATCAAGAAGATGGATTGCGATCGCCTGTGGAATTATCAGAAGGACTGACTTACACAGTAATTTCCGCAGTACCATACCGCGATCGCACTTTATTAGGTGAAGCTTCTACTAATTATCCAAAACATATTAAAAAGTATTATCTGCAAATTCCTCCCGAAATTGCCGAAAAAGTCCGGGAACGCACCGAAGAAATTTTTGCTAACTACAATCAAGAAAAAGTCTCAAAGTCTTCTAAAAGCCTAGATTCACCTTATGAAAAGGCTCTCTACTTAGCTCAATACCTGAAGCAACACTACTCTGTTCCCCAAAATCCTTTAGGATTGCCCTATTTGAGTGAAAAAGAAGACTTGGTAGAAACTTTTTTGTTTAAGCAAAAAGGAGGCTATCCAGACCATTTCTCTACAGTTCTGACGGTGATGCTGCGTTCCATTGGCATCCCAGCGCGGTTAGTGGCGGGGTTTAGTGCCGGAGAATTTAATCCATTTACAGGGCTGTATGTTGTCCGTAATACTGACGCTTATGCGATGACGGAAGTGTATTTTCCTAAATATGGTTGGTTTGCTTTTGACCCGATTCCCAATCATCCTCTGATACCACCATCTGTTGAAGACACTCACAGTTTTAGTGTGTTGCGCCAGTTGTGGCACTGGGTTGCTGGATGGTTGCCCTCTCCGGTAACAGGTTTGTTAAATAATGTATTTGGGACAATATTGAGTTGGATAATTAGAGCGATCGCTTGGTTTTTAGCTTTATTTTCTCAAGGTTGGTTTGGCGTATTGACTGGCTTAATCTTGGCAACTATAGCAGCTTTCTTCAGTTGGCTGGGTTGGGGTCAGTGGCGAGAGTGGCGGAACCGTCGATGGTTAAAGAAATTGCCAGCAATGGAAAGCCTTTATCAACAAATGCTGCAATGGACAACCCAAAAAGGTTTAGGCAAACATCCAGCCCAAACACCCTTGGAGTATGCCAGAGTCTCATACCAGCATCATGCCCTAGCAACTGCTGAGGTAATAGATGAGATTAGCCAAGCCTATGTTAGTTGGCGTTATGGTGGTCATACGCCTAACTTGAAGCAACTGCGAGAAAGATGGCAAGGTATCAAAAAGACTGCTAAGACTGCTAAGTAATTCATCAATGAGTCCTGTACAAAGGTTATCCATTCGGCAACCTTTTTGATAAATTACGACTAATAGCACTTTTCACAATTCCTGAAATATAAATTGCTCCTTCAGCGCCTCTGATACGGTTTGTATCATCCAAAACGATTGAAGTGACAACGGCTCTTGACACCACTCGCTTACTCACCGCAGAACGGTTCTTTATCAATACAGGCACACG
>NZ_JABXKJ010000024.1 GCF_017115085.1 Nostoc sp. NMS7
ATTGATTCAACAATCGCTAATAATTTTTGCTTACCGCAACTTATTGAGCGGATACTAATTTAGTAAACTTCATATTCAAAAGTATTCCTTACAGTAGCCTGAGCAGCAGCCCAAAAGTTTGGTGTGAAAAGGAACAGTTTACATTTGTACTCTAGTTCATTTCATGTGCATTTTTATAGTACTAGAGTACTATTTGTTAGCGATCGCATTGTGCCAGTTGCGTAAGTCCTGGGTAATTCGATAACTATTCAGTGTAGTACCAAATTGTTAATGAAACACTTTGGTGAACAGCAAAAACCAAGTATAGCTTTGCGTAAAATTTAAGTGAAGAAAGAAAACTTATATTGTTAGAATCTCCATGTGTCGTTCTCGTCGTTTTAGACCTTTGTCAAAGTATCTCAATGCTGTTGTCCTCATCCTCACTTTAGTTTTGGGGTTATGGCTAGCTCCAGTCATCGCCCAGACACCAGCCCAAGCCTCGATTGTTTTAGATGGACGGCAGCTTTTTCAAATCAGCAATTCCGGTCAGTATAGCGCTCTTGAGCGGGCAAATTTGATTAATTCGCAGCTGAAAAATGCAGTTCAATTTGACCAACCGATTCAGGTGAAAATTGAGCAACGCAACCAATTACCAACCATTTTGTTAAATAACCGCTATCTGTTGACGGTTACAGAACAAGATCCAGTTTTAGGCAGCACAGCTAATGAGCAGGCAAGTATTTGGTCAGAGCAAATTCAGCAGGCATTACAGCAAGCACAGTTTGAGAGAACTACAACTTATCTCCGACGAACAACTCTGGTAGCAGTAGGAATTTTGCTGCTGACTGCTATTTTGAGTTGGTTGCTGGGATGGATTAAGCATCACTTATTACAAAAAGCATTGCAACGTTTGACTCCCCCCACTGAGGGCGCATCAGATTCTGGAGGCATCAAAGCATTAGAATTTTTCTTCCAATTGGTGTTGGCGATCGTCCGCATCGGTCTTTGGGTAGGAGTTGTTCTTTACATTACCAATTTATTTCCTTTTACTCGTCAAGAGAGCTACCAGATTACAAATATTCTGGTAACAAGCTTCACGTCGCCGATCTTTGAAGTTGGCAAAAATCCTTACTCGATTACCGAGTTAGTAATTTTGATTGGTCTGTTGTTTGGCTTAGTTATTTTTGCTGGAACTGCAACCAATCTCTTACGTTCTCGCCTGTTGAATTTTGCTGGCATTAATCGCAGCGCTCAAGAAGCGATCGCAATTATTACAAAATATGGTTTGATATTTATTGGTACATTGGTAATATTGCAACTGTGGGGACTTGATATTAGTTCTCTGGCGATCCTTGCCAGTGGCTTAGGTGTTGGTATTGGCTTTGGCTTACAGGATATTGCGAAGAATTTTGGTAGTGGTCTAGTACTAGTTTTTGAGCGTCCGATTGAACTTGGAGACTTTGTAGAAGTTGGCGAATATAAAGGTATTGTTGAGCGGATGGGCGCACGAAGTACTGAGATTCGTACCCTCGACCACGTTTCCATCATTGTACCCAACTCTCGCTTTTTAGAAAAAGAAGTGATTAACTGGAGCCACCGCAACCCCATTTCCCGGATTCATCTTCCCGTTGGTGTTGCTTATGGTTCTGATCCAAAAGCGGTTCAAGCTGCTTTGTTGTCGGCAGCGAAGAAGCATAGTAGTGTGTTAGAGACTCCATCTCCTCTAGTCCTATTTAACGGTCTTGGCGATAGTTCTCTAAATTTTGAGCTATTGGTATGGACTGCGGAACCTAATAAGCAATTTTTGCTCAAGAGTGATTTGTATTACAACATCTACGAAGTGCTTCAGCAACAAAAAATAGAGATTCCTTTTCCGCAAATAGATTTGCATCTGCGTTCTGGCACATTAGGACTTTCGCCACAATTACTCGAGCAATTTTCCAACAACGGACAACACATACATCCAACTACGAATGGCGATAACCAAGCTTAAAGTTCGGGTGAGCGCTGCGAGTTGTCCGTTCGCTCTACACGCTATCATCCATCCATCCACACTCACAATCCCAATGCACCCGCGCTGTATAATCCCGGTCAAAGGATGCGCCACACTGAGGGCATTTGCCAGTAAACATCGGATGCCAATCAATCAATTCTAATTGTTCCTCTGGTGTCCATCTCTGGCGGGGCTGCACAATCAACTCGCCATTGTAGTAGCTTGCCCCCTCCGGTTCCCACAGTTCTACTGGTTCGGCGTTGGGGTCTTCTCGAAAGTCCAAGCAGCTATCCCCCTGTGGCCCTGCTGGATGTACGGCACAGACGAGGTGAGGATCATGTGAGTAAAGTAAACAGCGATGCCGAAGGCGGGCTACGCCTACGCAGTCGGGGATTTTCATAGTACCAGTGTACTGTCACAAAACAGCGATCGCTCTTGAAGCTGGCTTTTCCTCTAAGAATTTTACGGGGGCGATCGCCCAGACAGTTCGGGCATTTCCGTGAAGGGATTTATCCCTTCACGGAAATGCCCTCTGCCCTTCTTGATGAAATTGTTAATGGGGTGTTTTTAGCACCCCAATAAACACCCAAGCGCCTTCAACCCCATTAACAAACTCAGGGCGACTGTTGCTGATTGTGGTGATGGTGGCGATGGGGACTAGGATTCTGAGGATTGCTAATATCAATAGTATGTTGAGAATCATCTAGAGGGTAGCCATGAGAATCATTGTCGAATGATTGCGTTTGGAAGGCGACATATACACCGACCCAGGTATTACTGTCTCTTAAATATATAAACAGCGCCCCATCTTCCCCACGCCCGTTTTCGTCGTCGTGATTGCCTCTAGAATTACCCTGATTCATGTGGATATTGTGAATGCCATCGTCTGGCTGAAATCCCCATGCCTGATTAGAAGTAGTCTGCTGAGCAGAACGTTGCTCGTATCGATGCCCAAAAGCATACAGCACAGCATTTTTTTCAGCAATCACTTGCTCCACTAGTTGCTTAATCTGTGGTTCCCCCTGATCCTCAATCGGCTGTGATGAATTGAACAGAGGGAGTAGCTGCATCTGCTCTTTGGTCACCAGTTGATCACGCACAAAGTCAATCCCCACGATTCCTTGATCTGGCAGGTTGAACATTCCATTACTCAAGCTCAGTAATGCCTCCACCTGCGGAGGCGTAATATTTGGCTTGAGTGCATACAAAACCCTAACATCAGCAGATTTTGGGTCTTCTGAGGCAATATTGACTGCAATATCGAACTGCTGATTCTCTGTCTCTACAAGAATGTGGTAATGAGGACGCTGAGACGGGTTTCTGGAAAAGAGTTTGGCTTGAGTTGGTTTTCCTACTAGAAGCGCTGTTGTGAAATTAGACATAGTGCTGTTTGACTATTGTGATAGTGTCATAAATATATCTACACACTTGATCAATCAAATTCCCAAAGTTCCATCAATGAGAGGAATTAACTCGTAGTCTGCCTCTCAATTCTTTCTCTACCAACGCTCACCAGCAACAAAAATGCTACAACTAGCCACCGATGCAGTCGAATCATTCAAAAAACTCTTAATCCTTGATTTCGGGTCAGTAACACATCCAGCGACACTATCCAATTCGCAACTATCAGTCGATGCTTGGTAATGCAAACGCCCCTTTGGGCAATTAGTTGGATCACCCGGACATACAGGGCAATCCCTCTCATAGGCGTAAGCCCCACCAATACAAGAGATAAATCTAGTACACTCGAAAGGATGTGTATAATTGCCGTCTTTTTTACCTGTGCAATCATAAAAATGAACCTTTTCATCTGCGTATGCTGAAGGTATTGCAAGCCATAAGACCGATGCAAATATCAGAAAGGTAGAGATAACCTGCTTGATAAACGTCTTCATTAAAAGCCCTGCATAAGTAATTAAATGATTACTTTGCAGATTTTACACCCGCTAGTGCCTGAAAATAACCAAAGCTTCTAGCTATCTCAACAGTCAAGTGAAAGAAAATCAACCATACTATTGCGATCGCACGGGTGAGCGCTGCGCGTTATCAGTTCGCCCTACACCGAGTCATCCATCCAACCGCACTCACAATCCCAATGCACCCGTGCTGTATAGAACCCATTTGACATCTTTTAAGGCGATGAATTAAGGTGTCGCAAAAGACATATCCGAAAACTATGGCATATTCTAGTAGCCTCACAGACGAAGAATGGGAAATCCTTGAACCCCTTTTGCCCCAGATATTGCCGTTGAAGAAGCAAACGAAACCTTGTGAGTGGACGAAACGAGAACTCTTGGATGGCATGTTATATCAACTGAAGAATGGCTGCAATTGGCAAGATTTGCCCAAAGATTTGCCGCCCTATTCAACGGTCTATTGGCACTACAAGCAGTGGCGAGAGGCAGGAAGCATGGATGCACTGATGAGCCTGTTACATGGACAAGTGCGAGCACAAGTAAAAAAAAAGCCCAATGGACAACATTGCTAATGATTGATTCCCAAGCCGTGAAGAATACCTGCAACGCCAGTATTGAGTCCAAAGGGTTTTGCTTCTACAAATGCACTAATGGCATCAAACGCCATTTGGCGGTAGATACCTTGGGTTTTCCATTTTTCACCCACTGTACAAAAGCAAATGTCTCAGATGACCAAGGCTTAATCGAAATGTTAAGCCAGAACCTCGACTACTTTCGTGCCAAGCCGGATGATATCCCAAAAACCACCATTCTGTTAGACAATGGGTATCACCCAGAGATGCTGACCGCAGCCCTGCAAGCCCTTTACCCGCAGATCATGACTAAGATCCAGTTTGAACTGGCACCCAAACCGACAAAAGCCGAAAAAGCGGCACAAGGAAAAACCGGATTTGTGGTGGTCGCAACCCGCTGGGTGATTGAGCGGTCGAATGCTTGGATGGAGCGCTGTAAGAGCTTGGTCAAGAACTTTGAAAGAAAGAGAGGACAATGCGACAGCCAAAGTTAATCTTTGCTTCATCCGATTGATGATCAAACGGCTTGCTACAACCTAGATATCAAATGGGTTCTATAGGAGTTGTCGAACGATACGATTCTGAAAAGTGCAAAGCGGAACCTTTTAAAGTCGTTAAACAATTTTTACAATTGTTGCGTTTTTGACTTTTAAACTTTGCTGTGCCTTATCCATCCATTTGTTCAAAGCGATGTCTACTTTTTGGGGCTGTGACGCTCGTGACGCTCGATGACTCGCTCTAAGCGAAGCTATGCCGAAGGCTTTACGCAACGCTTACGCCCTACAGCCCTTCGGGCATCCTACGGCGGGCGTCTCCCCTTGGGAGAAGACTGGCTAACGCAACGCTTACGGTGACGCTAATTTCAAGTGTAATACCCAGACTGCGACGTAGGTGATGCTCTACGCACCGCAATCCGCGATCGCTTCAAGCCCTTTTTCGAGCGAACGCGAGTAGCGTCTCGTAGAGAGGAATTTCCGGCTGTGGGTGAGCTTAGTTATGCCGTGCAGCACCGCAGTATGAGCGCTCTTGGAGGAATTTTCGGATCTACGATCGCGGTCAAGAGAGCGCAACGCTGCGGGAGGAATTTTAGGTGAGCGGGTAGGCGATCGGAGACATCAATGAATCGAGAAGACTTTGAGGCTCTGATTAAACGTAATAGCCCTTATGTGTAATCAAAAATTTCTTTGGAGTTGTGGAATGCCCTTGAAAAACCATGTATATTCAGTAAAATATACTGCACTCATGAGGTAGTACATGCAGCCACTAACTGCTGGTGTGATTGCGCTAGGCGCAGTGCCAGAATGCAATCGCAACAAAGCCTTTGAAAGTAGCTTTTGGAAAGACAATTGAGAAGCTGACACAAGCAACTCTAGCAAAGATAAAAGAGCTACGTGACAATATTTGGAACAAGCTTTGAGGTAAGTAAGAGGCAGCAACAGCTTTTGTAGAGGTAGAAAAAGGGTTAAGGGCTGATTTAGATAAGTAGTTGGTTACTTACAAGAGGTAATGAAATCTGACCCGAATTTTGCACAATCAGTAAAAAAATTAGCCTTTGAGATTCAGTAGAAATCTTTATGTTGCTCGTAATGCAATAGTCAGATTCCTAAACTTCAAGCTTTAACCAATCTTCAATTTGCAGTTCTTAAAGTAGTTGAATTTACAAGCGAGGATGTGATGACTCAATATGACTATATTGTGATTGGTGCGGGTTCGGCAGGCTGCGTCGTCGCCAACCGCTTGACAGAAGACGGTGAAACAACCGTGTTATTACTCGAAGCTGGCGAAGAGGATACTAAACCAGAGATTCAAATCCCGTTGTCATCCCCCAACCTACCCGGCTCGGAGGTGGACTGGGGATATTTCTCCCAACCAGAACCGTACCTCAATAACCGCAAAATCTTTTGTCCCCGTGGCAAAGTCTTGGGTGGCAGCAGTTCAATTAATTCCATGATTTATATCCGAGGCAATCATCACGATTATGACCACTGGCAGTCATTGGGGAATCCTGGTTGGAGTTACCAAGATGTATTGCCCTATTTCAAGAAATCTGAGAACCAGCAACGCGGTGCCGACCCATACCACGGAGTTGATGGTGAGTTGAGCGTGACCGATATTCAAGCCCCTACTGTAGCATCCCAACGATTTGTAGAAGCAGCCGTGGCAATCGGATATAACCACAATCCGGATTTCAATGGGATACAGCAATCAGGTGCGGGAATTTATCAGTTGACGGTAAAGGATGGTTTTCGTCACAGTGCTGCTGCTGCATTCTTGGTGCCAATTCTCCAGCGTCCCAATTTAACAACGATCACAGGAGCGTTGGTAACGCGGTTATTGTTTGAGGGAACCCGCACAGTTGGGGTGGAATATATCCACCATAGTCAGCTGCACCAAGCTAGGGTTAATAAAGAAGTGATTTTAAGTGCTGGTGCATTCGATTCGCCCAAGCTGCTGATGCAAAGCGGCATTGGTGATGCAGAACACCTGCAAAAATTGGGGATTTGTGCGATCGTTGATTTGCCAGGTGTCGGTCAAAACCTCCAAGACCACTTTCTCGTTCCTGTAGCACACCAGGTAATTGCCGAGTTACACCCAACAATTACCACTCCTGTGGCACACCAAGTAATTGCCGGATTAAACCCAGCAATTACCAGTAATGGTAACGCTGAAGCCGGATTGTTTTTACATACCGAAGGGAATCTGGATGCCGCGCCAGATTTACAGTTTTTCTTCGGTAACATTCTGTGGATATCTCCTGGCAGCACCCTCTCTGGTTTGGGATTCACTGTTACAGTCAGTTTGACTCATCCCCAAAACATTGGGAGTGTCAGTTTGCCCTCGCCTGACCCCAAAGACCCACCGATTATTCGGATGAACTTTCTGCAAAGTCAATCCGATATGCAAAAGGTGATTGAAGGAGTTAAAATTATGCGCCAATTGTTTCATACAAGTGCCTTTGATCAGTTTCGAGGTAGAGAAGTCGGTCCCGGTGCTGACGTGACTAGCGATGAAGCACTCTCTTCTTACATCCGCTCAGTTTGTATTACGGGGTATCATCCTGTCGGCACCTGCAAAATGGGAACTGACCCAATGGCGGTTGTCTCGCCCGAACTCCGGGTACATGGGGTTGAGGGGTTGCGGGTTGTTGATGCATCGATCATGCCAACTCTGATCGGGGGCAATACAAACGCGCCCACCATTATGATCGGCGAAAAAGGAGCCGATTTAATTAAAGCAGCAGGTCGCGTTTCACAGCAAGTAGCTTCAGCAATGGGAAACTAAATCGCTGGCGCGATCGCCTGGAGGTAACGATGACTCATAAAATATGTTTTAATCTTTTTCCCAAAAGAGCCAAAACGTGTAATTACTAACTATATATTATATATTGATGTAACCGAAAGCATTGATATTACTTGACTGTGGCTACAAAGGTAAGAAACTCCAGCAACTAATTGCTTACTTTGGGCTTTTCTCAAGCATTTTTACCATCTCCTGTAAAGTGCGATGCCCTTCGGCGCAGGTTCAGGGTAAGACCTGCGGCGGGCGGGTACGCCATCGAACCCCATTACAAACGTTAAAGAGTGCATAGACGCTTGTGGCTTGTCGTCAGACACCTCCCCCAGGCACATCTCACATTTCCTCTCTACGAGACGCTACTCGCGTTCGCTTGTATTTGGCAAGCGCTTTCGCAGAGCCCTCCATAGACAAGCTAGAAAGAGCGATGCTTACGGCGGCAAGCGATCGCACCCACAAGCACCTGTAATAATCATGGCGGATACCTGAGTATGTAAACATTCAAATATCCGAATATTTGAGTACTCGCGTACTTGCACTTCTAGATAGACACGCCCTAGTAACTTCACAGCTTTTACCCTTGCTTACGCCCTTTGAGCCATTCCTCGATCCGTTCCTCAATCCACTGGGAAAAGTCCTCTACCTCATCCTCTAAGAATGCAGCTTTCATTCGCTTTTCAATCTGCTTATTTATATAGATGGTGGTTTGCCTGTAGTTGGGGTGCGTCACCGAACAGCCCGCAGTAGCTATCGCTTCCCCTGTCCCTTACCCTTTTTCTTAGAGGAAATTTCAGGCTGTGGCTGGGCTTGGGTCAAGAGAGCGCAGCGCTGGGGGAGGAATTTTAGGCGGGTGGGCGATCGGGGACATCAATGAATCGAGAAGACTTTGAGACTCTTATTACACGTATTGAAAACACCAACCGCAAGCAAGAGTTCATGGGGAGAGCAAGCGAAATGTCGCCCTCGCCATCGTCATATCTCACGCCCGGAATATAAGCTTGTGTTTCGGACACATCTTGGTTCGGAAATAACCGTGCTTGGTAAGGACTGTTAAGTTCTTGCGACTGAAACAGCGCACTTCCTAGACCCCCGGTGGATAGGCATCCCCTATATGTTTAACTGGCGTTGCTGAATCAGAGTATGAATTGACATTTTTCGATATGACTAAAAAACGATTCTTTGCGCCTTAGCGACGCGGGAAACTCTTCCTGTGTAAGTGTTATCGCCTTTGCTCCCGACTAATTCATACTTTCAATCAGCAAGGCCGTTTAACTAACAGGCTCTAGCTGATAACTGGCTTTCTCTTGTTGTTGCTTCTGCTTTAAATCTGCTAGTTTAGCTCGCAACTGCGCTCTAACTTCATAGCGGTAGCTGAAGAAATGTTCGCCAACACCTAAGGTAGTTAGATAATCATATAGTAAGCGGGGTTTAGCAAAGGCGATCGCCACCAATTGCCACCAGAACCGCCACCTTGTGGAACGCACCACACCCTGTCGCCAGCAAATTGCAGCAAACAGACGCATTTCAGTCCAAGTAATCGGACGCTTGGTTTTACCACGCCACCCATTCATCATCATAAAGTGGCGGAAGGTACGTTTCAGGTAAGGCATTGGTTCATAGATGTTCCAAAATGCTGCGATGTATTCCTCTGTAATTTCCTCCACAGGGCGCGTGGGTGTAAAGTTCATAATTGCACCTTGGTGGAAGGTTCCCAAACCATCAACCAATCGCCCTTCCTGCTGGAGTCGGTTCCACATGGCGGTGTTTTGCAATGCTTGCAGCATACTAAACTGCGCTTGAGGAATGCCAGTCTCCTCAATAAATTCTTGAATCCGTTCTCCTGCACCAGGACGTTCATTGTCAAAGCCCATGATAAAACCTGACATAATCTGCAATCCTGCCCGTGTAATTTTCTGGCAAGATTCAATTAAGGAAGAGCGCGTATTTTGGACTTTGTGAATCCCCAACAGACTGTCTGTGTCTGGAGTTTCGATACCCATAAATACCAGGGTGAAACCAGCTTTCACCATCAACGCAATTAATTCATCATCCTCAGCTAGATTCAGCGAAGCTTCCGTTACCAAAACAAAGGGGTAATCATGGGCTTCCATCCAGGGTATGAGGGCTTGTAAAAATACCTTGGCATTGCGTTTATTGCCGATAAAGTTGTCATCGACAACAAACACATACCGCCGCCAGCCTAAATCGTAGATAGCTTGAAATTCCCGCAGCATCTGTTCTGGTGTCTTCGTGCGGGGCTTGCGTCCATACAAGTTGATAATGTCGCAAAACTCGCATTGGAACGGACAACCACGGGAAAATTGTAATGTAATTGCCAAGTAGCCATCTAGATTGAGTAAATCAAACCGAGCAATTGGCGTTTGGGTGACATCAGGCTTTTCTGGAGAACGGAAAATTCCCCGTTCATCTCCCCGTGCCAGAGCTTCTAAAAACATGGGGATAGTGTATTCCCCTTCATCTAAAATTAGATAATGCGCTCCGGCATCTAAAGCAAAGTTGGGTACTGAGGTAGGGAAGGGACCACCCACCGCCACCTTTTTACTTAACGCAACTCCTTTTTGAATTAACTCTCTAAAATTTTGTTTCTGGATAATCATTGCAGATATGATTACCAAATCGCACCAATCCCAATCTGCATCTGTCTCTAGGGAGACATTGCGATCGCTAAATCTGATTTCCCAATCATTAGGCAGCATAGCCGCTACAGTAATTAATCCCAATGGCGGATTAGTAGAGCGTAAACCTGCCAGATCGAGCGTCTCTTGGTAAGACCAGAAAGAATTGGGCATTATCGGCCAGAGTAGTAAGGCTCTCATCAGCACATACCCCGGAGTAGTAAAGTTACTTATTCTTAGGTTACTGCTACTTGAGCTGACAAGAATTTAACTTTTATTGACTTTTGTAAAGTTGAAGTACATAAAGGGGAGTGGGGGGATGCGGGGATGCGGGGGACAAAACTGCCATCAAAAGTCAAGATTAATTTGACTAAATCTTTTGCTTTCCATGCTGCCCATAAACCTTTTAATTGAGGAGCCGCCTTTTGATGAAATTCTATCCTTCCACTAGTAGGTGCTTATATATTGATGTAACCGAAAGCATTGATATTACTTGACTGTGGCTACAAAGGCAAGAAACTCCAGCAACTAATTGCTTATTTTGGGCTTTTCTCAAGCATTTTTACCATATCCTGTAAAGTGCGATGCCCTTCGGCGCAGGCTCAGGGTAAGACCTGCGGCGGGCGGGTACGCTATCGCACCCCATTACAAACGTTAAAGAGTGCGTAGACGAAGCAGTGGCTTGTCGTCAGACACCCCCCAGGCACATCTCACATTTCCTCTCGTGCGATGCCTACGGCGGAACGAAAGGCGACCATCGCAGTCATTATCTTTGGTTACGATTTCTGAATTTTTTCTTTTTAAGCACCATCTGTTGAAGACGTTCAATTTCACTCAGAACATCTTCGGGCTTGGTATCCATTTCTAAGTCTGCAAGCTCACTATCTTCATCATTTTCAATGCCCATTTTATCTTGAATCGCATCGAGCATTTGTAATACTCGTGTAACTTCATGCTCAGTCAGTAACCCAATTTGTAAATTTAAGTTGGCGCGATACTCACTTTCTTCACTCAGTCGGTTCTGACTGATTAACACAAATGTTGAGAGAAAAATCGCTTCCAGAGATACCACCATTGTCAACAGTCCGTAGGGAAATGGATCGAACGGATGCACACCAATTTTTCCAGTGTTCAAAACAATCCAAGCACCAAACCAGACAATATGAACATAAACAAAAACTATATGCCCAGAAAAAGAGGTAATAACATCGGCAATTCGGTCTTGCAAGTTTCGCTTATTAGCAGCCTTAAGCCGAAGGCGGATAATAGTACGAATGTTCCTTTCTATGACTTTAGACAGTGCTGGGTTATCATTTTCAAAGTCTAAATATTCTTTTTCGTCTTCGTTCATGCCGCCTTGCTCCATAATGAAAGTTATCTCGCTGTTAATAGTAAGCGTTCAAGCGGTGGCAGGGCGATGTCTACTACTGCTACTGTTAAGAGCATGATTATTCAGTTTTTCTTAGAGGAAAGCTGTTGCATATACAATTAATACTATTAGACCTTTATACTAATAAACCATAATAATCTCAAAGTTTAAGCTGTTGTTTCAAGTCTTCTGTATTCTTGGCATCACCGTGCCAAATCAGTTAATTTGTATGCTAAGACTGAAACATAGATGGGGTAAGCTTTTCAATAAGTGCTTTCTCTCATCAAATTGGTGAAAGAATTATGGTTATGCTGCTAGTTTTGATCAAGTTTGAACGAAAAATTGTCGTTTCAGGCACTTGAAATTTTCTTAGCGTACAAAAAACCTTTTTTGGCACGGTGATTCCTGAAGTGAGATGTCTCTTGACTTGTTGCTGCTTCGTCTACGCTCTCAATGCGATCGCACCACACCCCCCCAGGCACATCTCACATTTCCTCTCGTGCGATCGCTACTCGCGTTCGCTTGTATTTGGCAAGCGCTTTCGCAGAGCCTTCCATAGACAAGCTAGAAGGAGCGATGCCCAACTCTTGGAGACGCTGCGCGTAGCTTGCTTCCACGTTCGCGTAGCGTCCCGTAGGGAAGTGGTACGGCGTAGCTCAGGGCATCGCTTCCGACTTCCGACTTATTTAAATATCAATCCTAGTATTAGTGACAAAAGTAACCGTTTTAACATGACTTTGTATACAGGCGTGTGCCTGATGATGACGATTACATTAAGAATATACAAATCACGTAATGCAAGGCAGATTAAAGGATATATGAATCGCTTAAAATCTATTCTTCTTGGAAGCTTATTAGCTGCTGCTTCAATTGCGGCTCTTTCTCAAAATGCTAATGCTGCTGAATTCCAATCTGAGCATGATCATTTTAATCGTAATACTGTAGCTTTTAATAACAGCAAAACCCAACACGAACGTGTTGTCCGTGAACAACGCGCTCGTGAATTCCGTCAACGCCAAGCTCGTGAACAACGCGCTCATGAATTGCGTCAACGCCAAGCTCGTTTGAATTACTAAGAAAAGAAATTTTTCCTCCAATTATGTTAGGAGAGTAGCAATACTCTCCTTTTTTTTGCCATAAATCTGCTCAAATTAATGCCCAAATTATTTTACTTCGCTATCAGTTTTCATCAATGCTTCCAACTGAGCTAACAACTTTTCTACTTTGGATTTTTTCTTCGGGTCATCCCACACTTTAGCTTTCTTGAAGCGTTGGAACGTATCATCAACACGCTCTTTTATGGATGCTGTCTCTGTTTGAGATGGAGTCTCTGATTGAGCAGCAGACTCAATTTCTTGAATCTTGCGCTTAATTTCGTTTAAAGAAAGATTTAGGACTTTCGCATCCTCTAGCAGTTGTTTTCGTGTTTCTTCATCTCTAACTCGTGCGATCGCTCGTGCCTTGGTGTATTCAAGTTGCCCAGAGCGCAGGACTTCTAGCACATCAGCAGGGAGATTGAGCAAAGGAATGCGGCTGACGCGAAAACTTTCAGCGCTAAATTTACCGATGGTTGAGAGGACAGATTTAATAGTTTCCATCTGACGGAAAACGTTTTCCGTCAAATCCAAGTTTCGCTTTTTGGCATTGGCAGAAGAGTTGAGGATGGAGATAACTTCGTTTTTGGTAACACCGAGTTCAATGCTCACTAGTTCAAGTATTCCCTCGGTTTCTTCTACAGGATTTAGGTCTTCGCGCTGGAGATTTTCAACAAGCTGCAGCTTAGAGGTGGTGAGATCATCCATTTCGCGGATCACCACGGGGACTTCGGTTAGGAGAGCAAGTTGGGCAGCCCTTAAACGGCGTTCTCCTGCCACAAGTTCGTACTCTTCACCCGGTAGGGGTCGCACCAACAGAGGTTCGAGGATACCTAGCTCTTTGATTGAGCATGATAGTTCCTCTAGTTTTTTAGGGTCAAAGTAGCGGCGGGGCTGTGAGGAAGGTAGTTTAATTAAGTTGATGGCAACAGTATTTGGTGAATTAGCAGTACTTTGAGTTTGGTTAAAGCTTTCACCCAGTAGGGCGGCTACACCTTTTAAGTGGCTGGTATAGGGTTGTTCTTTTTTGCTCACTGTAGTTTTTCTAAACTGAGGGCGATTTTTTTTAGTACAGCGACGGCAGGGTGTTTGGGATTATATAGTGCTAAAGGTATGCTTGCCTCACTTGCATCAGCAAAGGCAATAGATTTAGGAATGGGTTCAAAGACTGTCGCCAAGGGTGAAAGTTGTTCTGCGATAGCTTTCATCGTTCTGCTTTCCTGGGCAGTACGTGCATCATACATTGTGGGGATGAAGCCAGCAATGGCGAGTGTTTTATTAGCACCTTTGCGGAGTGTGGCTACAGTTCTGAGTAATAAATCAGTTCCTTGAAAGGATTTGAATTGGCATTGAATAGGTACTAAGACATGGGTGGCTGCTACTAAGCTAATCACGCTGAGGATGCCTAAAGATGGCGGACAATCTATCAAAATAAAATCATAGTTGTCTAGGATGGGAGCAAGTGCATTTTTTAGGCGCATTTCCCGCATCAAGGCGGCGACCAGTTCCAGTTCAGCAGCACTTAAATTAATATTGGCTGGCACCAAACCCATACTGTGAATCAGTTCAGGATGAATTGCTAACGGTTCTTCACCCACCACTGCCTCATAGACAGTTTTGGTGGTACTTTCCGGTTCTAGCCCCATAAAGGTCGTCAGTGAGGCTTGGGGGTCAAGGTCTATCAAAAGAACGCGATTTTTCTTTTTTTGAGCGAGGTGGTAGCCAAAGTTCATTGTCAAACTTGTTTTTCCCACTCCCCCTGATTGATTGAATAGCGCAATAATACGGGTTTTGCTCACGAGTGATAAAAATGCCTCTAATACAGGCAGATTGTAGCGCTAGGGCCAGGGTAATACAACTGGGGAAAGTAAGAAATTTGGGGTGCGTTAGCCTTTGTTGGGAAAGCATTCGTTCAAGACAGCGCCTACACTTTTTAGTTCTCTTGGATATAGTTGCTGGAATGCGATGACTATAAAGTCGGTCGTAGACCATAACTCGTTAGATACGAGGAAATTTTTAGAGCCAAACACAGTTTTCCGAAATTGCCAGTGCCGAAGTGGTAGTAAGTGTCAGAATCGATAAGATAAAAAATGCCAGATTCCTCAGAAAGAATCATTTACAAATTTTTTTAATCTCCATCGGATCATAATTAGGAAAACAGCACTGTGTCTTCAGAAATTCAAGCAGATCAAGATAAAGTTTGGTTTAACTTGGGCGTTGAACTTTTAAACAAAAGATGTTTTGACGACGCTCTCGAAGCTTTTGAGCAAGCCAATGAACTAAAACCTGGCAATTATCAAGTCTGGGTTAATCAGGGTTGGACGTTGTTAAATTTGGGACGCTTTGATGAGGCTCTGGCTGCCTGCGATCAAGCGCTGGTATTCCAGCCGAACTCTCATGAAGCTTGGTGCGATCGAGGTATTGCTTTAAGGGTTTTAGGACGTAACTTGGAAGCGCTCGAAGCGTTTGATCAAGCCTTGAAACTCATGCCTGATTTGCATGAAGCTTGGGAAAACCTAGGTATTACGTTATTAACTTTAGAGCGTTTTGAAGAGGCGCTTGCTAATCTCGACAATGCTGTTAAATTCAAATCTGATGACTCTGACGCTTGGTATTTTCGCAGCATTGCTTTATTAAATTTAGAACGCTATGAAGATGCTCTTGCTAGCACCGAGCAATCCCTGAAACTTAAAGGTGACTTGAGCGCAGCCTGGGAGAATCGGGCGTCTGCTTTGGATGAATTGGGGCGCTATGATGAAGCAATAGCTTCTTACGATCAAGCGATTGAATTTCAAAGAGATAACTCTCGTGCTTGGTATAACCGAGGTATTGTGTTGTTGACATTGGAACGCTTTGAAGAGGCGATCGCTTCCAACGAGCGAGCGATTGAATTCCAGCATGATTTTCCCCAAGCTTGGTGTAACCGGGGTATTGCCTTAATGGATTTGGAGCGTTTTGAAGAGGCGCTTGCTAGCATCGACCGCTCCCTTGAATTTCAAAGAGATTTACCAGAAGCTTGGTATAACCGAGCCAATACACTGTTAACTCTCAAACGCTTTGAAGAGGCGATCGCCAGCTATGATAAATGTAACGAAATCCGTCCAGACGACTCCGCGACTTTTTATGGTAAGGCTTGCTGTTATGCCCAATTGCTTAATATAAAGCAAGCAATCTTTAACCTACAACAAGCTATCAATATGAGTCCTAACCAATACCAAGATATGGCGAAAACTGACTCAGATTTTGATAATATTCGTTCAGATGAACAATTTCAGGCGTTGATCACTCCCGGTTCGCTCATTTTATAGGCGGTTAGAAAAAAGACGGAACGGAAAAATAGGGGTTACAGCGGTTGTAACAGATGGCGAACCGTGATTGTCGGCGCTTTGCGATCGCCAGCGTTGTGAATTAATCTTGGGTATTGCTTCACCGCTTGTCACCATCCAAAAATCTTAGCTAACACCAAAGGCAACCAAAACAATAGCAGAACAAAAAGGCGATGCCCTTCGGCGCAGGTGTTACCCTGAGCTTGTCGAAGGGCTCAGGGTAAGACCTACGGCGTAAACTACGCACTCGGTCGCCTTTTCCTCTAAGAAGCTGATTGCTTCCCTCACTCTCTGAGGAGAGCCTGTGGATAAGAGTGCTGTTCTGGAAGGATCACTTTTTCTAGACTCAAAAGCAAAGGCGATCGCAGTAGGAAACACTGGATCGCTTTTCCTCTAAGAAAATTTCTAGATGAATTTCCTCATGCACTATGGATAATGCTATCGAGTTGGAGTTCAAGATAAATAGTTTTAAATCCGCTCTTGTTTGGGGATTCACCAATTTGGTAAAAACCGCGTTTGAGATAAAGCATCCGGGCTACATAAGAAGAAGAATGTTCCCAAGTATACAACCGTAAGTACCTTTTTGCTTTTGCTTGTGCTAGGTCGATGGTAAAGTCTAATAGCTCTTTTCCAATTCCTTTTCCTCGAAATTGTGATGCTACACAAAACCAGCCTAACCAGTCAGCTTCTTGTTCGTCTTCGCTTTTGCAATATAACCCAGTTAGCCCAATTACTTGGAAAGATTTCTCATCGATAGCAACCCAGTAATTGAGTTGGGTAATTCCACTGTTTGAAAACCATTGAGCATATTTATCTTGATATAAACTTGCCGCCAGCGATGGACTATCACTACTATTACTCACGCCTGGGAAAACTTCCTCTCTTAGGTGAATTGCTTGCTCCAGGGTTGCTATCGATAATGATTCAATGTACATAACACTAGTCACTCAAGCTTAAAGTAACCATGTCTATATCTAGGCTACTATCTCAATTAACTGTAAATTTTTCGGTGAGCAGGCAGATTTAAGTGGGAACCATTAATTGCCATTCTCCCTCTTCATCCCGAAGAACTAATTCTACCCTAGTTTTCATACCTAATTTGCTTTTCCTCTTTCAGTTTGTTTTTCCTAGTTGAGGATGGCACCAAATCGAAACGAAATACGAGCAAGTCCTGAATCTGAATGCTGTTTTCGTAGCTTGGTTTAGGTAAATACCAAAAGTAGTCCTGGCGCACATGATGACGTAGATATAGCGTAGCTGACACCAGAGGCAAAATAGTACATATTTACCTAAAACCGAGGTTTGTAGTATGCCAATGACAGGACTAAAACCCTTATTCTTTCGTTAGAGGCTTGTCTAACAAGAAGCAAACAAGACTTGGATGATTTATCTAAAAGCGATAGCTAAAAAGCTTATGCACTAATACTTTCCGCCTATCTTGCCCCTAGTGTCAGCTACGCTATATTTACCCCAAGTAGGTGGGCGGGGAAAAACCAAAATATGTAACAAAACAATAAGTAAATACGGAGAAAATCCATTTCCCGACATCTCACCTGCAAATAACAAATCCCAAACAACTACAAAAGCAATGGCCACACATAATTTAAAAACTTGGATGCCGTTCTACCAAGATGTAATTGACGGTCGTAAAACTTTTGAACTACGCAAAACACTTTTGCAAGAGTTGTAATTGTTCTAGACTACAAAGCAAAGACATAAGTATATTTATTTTTTGTATTGGTATAATTAAATATTTCTTATTAAAATAAGAAAATTTTCACAATGTAGTATTGTAAAAATGTAATCAGCCTGGATCTAACGCTTGGCTTCCACCGACGACGTGAACAAATTTCTGCTTCCACGCTTTACCAGTATCGTTGCGACTAAAAGCGACGGTTGACCAGGGCTTTGAATTTAGAGTCAGATAATGATGATGGCATTCGTTTACGCAAACGTTACGGTTCTATCAAAGACCACTTGTTTGTTTTTCTTGAAGATGCCTCGATTCCACCAACGAATAATTCTAGCGAACAGGCAATTCGCATGAGTACGGTATTTCGTAAGGTGACTAATTGCTTCCGTTCTCAATGGGGACAGGATTTATTTGCGGCTGTTCGTTCTATCGTTAATACTGGCAAGCGTCAAGGTTTGACAGCTTATCAAGCTATTTACAAAGTACTCTCTACTAATTGCTCTATTTTTAATCCTAGTTGAGCAATTACATTATTTTTAATAATAAACATATGAACATCACTCGAAGAAATTTCATCAAACTAACAGCCATAGGTACAACAGGTTTTCTAGGAACATATTTGTATTCTCAAAAACCTGCTATAGCACAGGCTTCAAATTGGCTTTCACAGCTTGTTGCAAAAACAGTTAACGCACCAATGGGATATTTTGTGGCTGGTGGGGGGATAGTCGCCTCGCAGCAATTCGGGGCCAATCAAACCGATGTGTTCTCGGTTGATCAGAGCGGGCAGCTAAAAGTCTCCTGGGTCGTCGGCGAGGGTGCATGGCAGGGACCACTAACGATCAGCTTTGCGGGCATTGCCAACCCCGGGAGTTTTATCGCGGCATCTCAGCAATTTGGGGCCAATCAAACTGATGTGTTCCTGGTTGATAAGAACGGCCAGTTCAGTAAACCACAAAGTTTTGAAAACGAACGTAAAAATAGGGGTTTCAGCCATCG
>NZ_JABXKJ010000045.1 GCF_017115085.1 Nostoc sp. NMS7
CGCGAGTTTCTCACAGAAGCTACTAAAGAAAGGTTTGCTCAAGCTCAAGCTCAAGCAAAGTTCTTGCAGGAGTTCTACCAAGAACTTGAGCAAACAACCCACGAATTTCTAGCAGAAACAGCAAAGAACAGAACTGAGCAAGCCAAAGCACAAAAGCAATATCTACATCAATTTCGTCAGGATTTGTTTGTGAGCATTTTTGGCATGCATATTTAGTCATTAGTCAACGCTCTGACCAAGGGAGTTAATACCCTCTCTCTAAATTACAGTTCATTCTCCTTTCCTCCTTGCTGTAGATTTATTTTAGAGAATTGGTAATCTGTTGGCTGACTAGATTAAATAGTAAAACCCCCTAATCTTGCAGTTAAATAACTGGTCAGAAAAGGGGGCAAATTCAACAATGAGTTTTAGTGTAAAAGTTTAGATATTCTATTCTATCTATTAATTTAGTGTTACTGAGTTATCAAGTCTTAAAGTTTTGCTTGAGCTTGGTTTTTAGAATTAACAAGCATTAGTTTTGGCTTGCTAATCTGTCTAACTAGAATAGCATATCAAGTTCCAAATTGCAACATTCTGAATTTTTTGTCTCAAAAAGCTATTTTTCATCATCGTAATCTATGACTATCACTGCAAATAACAACAAAAGAGCTGTTCTTCGTGTCCGTCCAGGGCAATTTGTCATCACACCAGCGATTGAGCAGGTAGTAATTCGGGCATTGCGCTATCTCGCATCAGGTTTTGCGATTCACTTACGTGGCCCAGCAGGTACTGGGAAAACAACCTTAGCCATGCACCTGGCTAACTGTCTTGATAGACCAATCATGTTAATTTTCGGAGATGATGAATTTAAAAGTTCTGATTTGATTGGTAGTGAATCGGGTTATACCCATAAAAAGTTACTGGATAACTACATTCACAGCGTTCTCAAAGTCGAAGACGAATTTAAACAAAATTGGGTTGATTCTAGACTAACTCTAGCTTGTCGAGAAGGCTTAACCTTAGTCTATGACGAATTTAACCGTTCACGACCTGAAGTGAATAACGTATTGCTCTCTGCTTTAGAAGAAAAAATTCTGACTCTTCCTCCTAGTAGTAATCAGCCAGAATACCTGCACGTTCATCCCCAATTTCGGGCTATTTTCACCTCCAACCCAGAAGAGTACTACGGAGTCCATGCGACTCAGGATGCTTTAATCGATCGGTTGGTCACTATTAATATGCCAGAACCGGATGAGCTAACTCAAACCGAGATATTAGCTAATAAAACAGGCATCAATAGACCAGATGCTCACTTAATTGTGCAGTTGGTTAAAGCATTTCGCTTACGTACAGGTGGCGAGAAGACATCAGGATTGCGGTCTTGTCTGGTGATTGCTAAAGTATGTGCAGAACACAATATTTTGGTATCAGCAGAAAATTCTGATTTTCGGGAAATTTGTGCAGATGTGCTGTTCAACCGCACCAAGTGGTCTGTTAGCGAAGCTACAACGATTTTCCTAGAATTACTGAATCACCTACACGTAGAGGCAATAGAGGAATCGCACGATAGTATCACAGCAGAGGATACAGATGCGATGCCTACCGCGAGCGAATCTATCGCAGAAGGCGGGTTTCCAACCATAATCGATTCTAATTTTAGTGAACTTCATCCAGAAGTCCCAGAAGAGCCAGTTGTAAATAGTCCTGTTCCGTTCGAGCAAGAAATTTATCACTACCTACAACAGCGCAAAAGTGGAGCATTATCTGTAATTCAAAAAGAATTCAACCTCAACCGGATCTCAACAACTAATGCTCTCGATGCTTTAGAGCAAAAAAGCCTAGTGAGCAAGAACAACCGTATATATACCATTGAAGAGCCGAATTAATCGTGACTACTACCCCACTACACCCAACACGTCCCCAAATTAACTCAAATCGAGTAGTTCCTACATCTACACAAGGCTCCACCTTAGCAGATATTCTCGAAAGAGTTTTAGATAAAGGAATTGTAATTGCTGGTGACATTTCTATATCTATTGCCTCAACGGAACTGATACATATTCGGATTCGTCTGTTAATTTCTTCAGTTGATAAAGCTCGTGAGATGGGTATAAATTGGTGGGAAAGTGACCCATATCTCAGTACCAAAGCTCAACGTTTAGTTGAAGAAAACCAACAACTTCAACAAAGGCTAGAAAGTCTAGAATCACAGCTACGTTTACTCACATCTACAAGTGTGAAAGATGAAGCTACATTAGCAGCGAAGAATCAAGACGATTTCCAGCCAATGTATGAAGCAAATCGTCAATTGGAAAAGGATTCACAAGTTGAGGCTTAATCAGTTTCTGGAAATGTCAAAGCAATCCATATCCAATTTATACCAAGATTAAATCGAATTCAACAAATTTAGGAAAGGTAGATAGCATCATGGCAATGGTTTGTACTCCATCTGAAAAGTCTCCCGATTTGCTACCTACCACTTCTAAAGCTAACAGCAAAGCAGGTTTAGCTCCTTTACTTTTGACTGTAGTGGAACTAGTACGCCAGTTGATGGAAGCACAAGTAATTCGGCGCATGGAACAAAACTCTCTCAGCGAATCTGATTTAGAACGAGCAGGCGAAAGTTTGCAAAAGCTAGAAGAACAAGTTTTAAACTTGTGTGAGATTTTTGAGATTGAACCAGCAGACTTGAATATACATTTAGGAGATGTTGGTAGTCTTTTGCCATCACCCGGATCTTATTATCCAGGTGAGATTGGGAATCAACCTTCTATACTGGAACTATTAGACCGTCTTTTAAACACTGGAATTGTTGTAGATGGTGAAATAGATTTAGGTATAGCCGAACTCAATCTCATTCATGCTAAGTTGCGGTTAGTTTTAACCTCAAAACCGTTGTAATTAAAACTTACGCAACTGACACACGAGAACAAGAATAGAAGGTGGTCAATAATCAATACCCCACTGTCAAAAGTTAAATCAAGTTGGACTATTGAGTATTGACAGCCTCATCAATAAATCTCTAACACTTGCGTAAGTTCTGATAATTCCTTTAGTTTGAGTACTCTTTCTAATTATGACATTTGGTCTTTACGTATACGGTATTTTTCCTGAGCCAATTCCAGAAACAGTTGTTCTTAAAGGATTGGATTCTCAACCTGTCTATAGTCAAGTAATTGATGGGTTTACTTTTTTATATTCAGAGGCACAACAAGAAAAATATTTAGCTTCTCGACGCAATTTAATCAACCATGAAAAGGTTCTAGAACAAGCTATGCAAGCTGGATCTAGAACCTTACTGCCTTTACGTTTTGGATTAGTTGTGAAAGATTGGGAAACAGTAGTTACACAACTGCTTCAACCATATAAAGAGCAGTTAAAAGAGCTATTCCAAAAATTAGCTGGGCGTCGAGAAGTCAGCATTAAAATTTTTTGGGACAGCAAATCTGAATTACAAGCATTGATGGAGTCTCATCAAGACTTGAAACAGAAGCGAGACCAAATGGAAGGAAAGACATTAAGTATGGAGGAGGTAATTCACATTGGACAATTAATTGAAAGTAATTTAGCAACTCGCAAGGAATCTATAATCCAAGTGTTTTTTAATGAGTTAAAACCATTGGCAGATGAGATTATCGAAAATGCCCCAATGACAGAAGACATGATTTATAACGCTGCCTTTTTAATTCCTTGGGAACAAGAATCTATATTTAGCGAACAAGTCGAAGCGATTGATCAAAAATTTGGTGAACGTTTACGCATTCGCTACAACAACTTTACTGCACCGTATACATTTGCTCAAATTGCTTCATAGGAGTCAAGACTATGTTTGGGAAAATCTTACTATTACCAATCACGGGACCAATTAGTGGACTTGTGTGGATTGCAGAACAAATTCAAGAGCGTACTAATACTGAATTTGATGATCAAGAAAATCTTCATAAACAATTATTAAGTCTGCAATTGAAATTTGATATGGGCGAATTTTCTGAAGAAGAATTTGATTCTCAAGAAGAAGAACTTCTCTTGAACATTCAAGCTTTGGAGTTGGAAGAAGAGTCTCGTCTGGCTCTAGAGTTAGAAGAAGAACAAGAAGATTATTCAGTCGAATCTGAGTTTATAGATATATATGAAGAAGATGAAGTTTACCAAAAGCAAGGCGTATTTGTAAAAGAATATGAAGAGAATGAAAATCTAGTTTTATCACCCTAATAAATAGTTTTTATAAACTACATACACTTATAAGGGATGAAAACAACTAGAGGTTAGAGGTGATAAATTAGTTTTTTATTCAGCACTGAATACTAAGTTTTTGAATTAAAAAATTGAGTTCTTTACCTCTAGCTAGTTAATTTATAAGATTAAACAATTGATAACCCGCTTTCACGGGTTAGTCGTTTAATTTTTGTTCTTTTTTCAGACTAAGTTTAGCGAAACTTTAGATTTTAGTATTCAATGTCAAAACTTCGATAGCTATTAGTTTCAGCGAAGATTTTTGGACGCGCCACCGGAGTAACTCGTGACTCAGCATTACGTAAATGCTTAATATTATGGTCTGTCGTATCTATCTCGGTTTGGAGTGTAGTTAAACGTTGTGTAAGTACCCCTTTTCGCTGCTCAATAAAAGCTAACTCTTGCTTAACTCTTTGTTTCTCTGTGATTAGCTTATAAAGTTCTAATTGCTTAGATGCCTCAGAGTGATTACGAGGCATTGTGCTAATTCTGGGTCTGATTATTACTTGGTTATGTATTTTTCTCATGGCATTTACTTGAATGTTTGATAGTATTATAACTAAAATTTCAACAATGTAAATAGTTTTATAAAAAGTAAATAGTTTTATAAAAATTAGCACTTTTTTTATTTTTATGCCAAGATGATTGTTTTAGAGACTGTGGGTTATGCTTTTTAAGTTTTTATCTGGTTAAAATCATGCCGCAAAATTTCTACACTTACGCATTTTTCAATACTCCTGATTTCTCTATGGATTTGCCATCTGGCAATCTTGGTAAATTACTCTTGATTAATGGCAAGAATATCTCAGCTGTTGTAGAACCTGGAATATCTTTAGAATCAAGCCAAAATGACGATGAGCAAGTCATAAAAATGGTTTTAGCCCATGATCGCGTTATCTGTGAGCTATCTCGTCAGATGACAGTTTTACCTTTGCGTTTTGGCACTTATTTTCTTTCTGAAGATACATTGCTAAATCATATAGAATCTCATGCTCAGGAATATCAAGATAAACTAAATAACATTAAAGGAAAAAACGAATACACTTTAAAGGTCATTCCCCAAAAAGTTGAAGAACTTGCCAAGGCATCTGGGACAAATGGCAGAGATTATTTTTTAGCCAAGAAACAGTACTATGAACAGCAGAAAAGCTTTTTTGCTGCCCAAAATCAGGAAAAATCTTATCTGATTAATTTAATTACAGAAACTTATCAATCATCTGCGATCATTCAAGAGCATGCAGAAGAAGTACGGTTTCATCTTTTAGTCGATCGCCATAATAAAGCTTTACTTTTAGAACAAGTATTAAGCTTGCAAAAAAAATGCCCTCATTGGGATTTAATCTTGGGAGAACCTCTTCCTCCTTATCACTTTATTTAATTATTACTCACAAGTTTTTTCAGGGATTTTTTAATTATGAACTACTATGATTCGTTACATCTACTTATGTTTAGTGGCAAGGGTGGAGTGGGTAAAACTACCATTTCTTGCAGTTTTGCACGTTATTGGGCGCGAAAGTTCCCTCAAGAAAAAATTCTGTTAATTTCTACAGATCCTGCACATTCTTTAGGTGATGTATTGCAATCAGAAGTTAAAGATATTGCTTTACCATTAACAGATTTACCTAACTTGAGTGTTCAAGCGCTGGATGCTCAAAAACTATTATTGGCATTTAAAGCAAAATACAGCTATTTTTTAGAAATGCTGGTGGAGCGTGGCAGTTTAGCTGATGGAGGGGATTTAGCACCAGTATGGGATTTAAACTGGCCTGGTTTAAATGAATTAATGGGATTGCTAGAAATTGAACGTTTACTGTCTGAAAAAAAGGTAGATCGTGTAGTTGTAGACATGGCTCCTTCTGGACATACCTTAAATTTATTAGGCTTAAAAGATTTTTTAGATGTTATTTTAAATTCCTTAGAATTGTTTCAAGAAAAACATCGGGTAATCACTAAAAGTTTTAAAGGCAGTTATACGGCTGATGAAGTCGATAACTTTTTAGTAGACATGAAAACCGAATTAGCAGAAGGCAGACGCTTACTGCAAGATGAAAAATTTACAGGTTGTTTGGTGGTGGGTATTTCTGAACCCATGTGTTTTTTAGAAACTGAGCGGTTTTTAAATAGTTTAGAAACTTTAGAAGTTCCTTATGCCGGATTATTCATCAATCGAATTTTGCTAAATTCGGAGCTAGAGCCAGATCGCTATGCTGAACAGCAAAATCTCCTGAAAAAATACTTAGAACTTAGCCCTAATCACCCTGTTTTTATCTTACCGCAGCAGAGGGTAGAACCCTTGGGCGACGTGGCTTTAGATTCTCTAGCAGCCCAAATTAAACAAATAGAAAGTGTTGAACTTGCTCCACCACCACTGATTCAATGGCCTGCTAAAGTTTTACCTAGCTTCCATGATTTTCTCAATGAAGAATGCAAATTAATTATTGTTGGTGGTAAAGGAGGTGTAGGTAAAACGACAGTAGCAGCCGCTATCGCTTGGGCTTCTTCCCAACAACATCCAGATAAAAATATTCGGGTCATTTCTATAGACCCAGCGCATTCTTTAGGAGATGCTTTTGGGAAAAAATTAGGACATGAGCCTATATCTTTAGCATCTAATTTGACTGGGCAAGAAATTGATGCTCATCAAGTTTTAGAAAAGTTCCGCGTAGATTATCTTTGGGAATTAGCGGATATGATTAGTGGTGAAGGTTCACAAACAGATACAACATATAATGTTGCTTATGTTCCAGAGGCATGGCGGCAGATTATGTCTCAAGCTTTACCAGGTATTGATGAGATGCTAGCCCTAATTACTGTGATGGATTTATTGGACAGTAAGCAGCAAGATTTAGTTATTTTAGATACAGCACCAACTGGTCATCTTCTCCAATTTTTAGAAATGCCATCGGCTTTAGGTGATTGGTTATCTTGGATATTTAAATTGTGGATAAAATATCAAGATGTTTTGGGTAGAGTTGATTTTATTGGACGCTTACGACATTTACGCCAACAAGTTGTACAAGCGCAAAAGAATTTAACAAATCCCCAACATACTCAATTCATTGGTGTAATTCAGTCGGAAGTGGCAATCATATCTGAACATATACGTTTAACAGAGTCTCTAAAAAATATGGGTGTTAATCAGCGTTATGTAGTTCAGAATCGTTACAGTCGAGAGGTAGAAATTGATGGCAGTCTCTTTCCAGAACAAACTATGATTCGGCTACCTGGTTTACCCCGTTCTGTGGAGCCTATGGCCCGGATTCAGGGAGCGGCAAATCTTTTATTTGAAGTTGAGGAATTAACTAAAAACAAAAGATAAATGTGACAAAAGCAAAGTAAATTTTTCCAGATTCTTGGAGTTATTGTATGGCTGATTTATTTAAGGGATTTGAACAGTTCATTGAATTAGTTAAGACTTTAGAAGAAAAAGTAGAAAAGGGAGAAATTAAGACGGATTTCCAGATTAACTCCCGTTCTATGAGCAATATTCCTCGGTCTGGGAATATGCCGCGTCCTAATAATATGGCTAACGATATTGGTACAAGCCGTATCCACACCCAACCCTCTCCTAATTCTGATGCAGGGAATGGAGCTACACCTGACATTGTTGCACCACCTGATGCCCCTTCAGGTAATGCTTTGAAAGATATCGGTGGGCTTAATGAGATTCTTAAAGAACTCAAAGAACTCATCGCTATTCCCTTAAAACGCCCTGACCTGCTGGCTAAACTGGGGCTAGAACCAACCAGGGGAGTACTTTTGGTTGGCCCTCCTGGTACTGGTAAAACCCTGACTGCGCGTGCTTTAGCTGAAGAACTCGGCGTTAATTACATTGCTATTGTGGGGCCGGAAATCATCGGCAAATACTACGGTGAAGCCGAGCAAAGACTGCGCGGCATCTTTGAGAAAGCTGCTAAGAATGCTCCCTGTATTATCTTCATTGATGAAATCGATAGCCTAGCTCCAGACCGCAATTCTGTAGAAGGTGAAGTGGAAAAACGCGTTGTGGCTCAACTATTGGGTCTGATGGATGGTTTTTCTCACACTCCAGGTGTGATTGTTCTGGCTGCGACGAACCGCCCCGACCATCTTGACCCAGCTTTGCGTCGTCCTGGACGATTTGACCGCGAAGTGCAGTTTCGGATTCCAGATGCTAAAGGACGCAGAGATATTCTGGAAATTCTCACCCGTGCGATGCCTTTGGATGAGACGGTTGATTTGGACTTCATCGCCGAAGGGGCTGTGGGATTTGTGGGAGCTGATTTGAAAGCCGTTTGTCAAAAAGCTGCTTACACAGCTTTGCGCCGTCAAGTTTCTTCGATTGAGGGACAAATTCCCGAAAATATGACGGTTAACCAAGCTGACTTTTTACAAGCACTCAAAGAAATTAAGCCGGCTGTGTTGCGGAGTGTGGAAGTGGAAGTTCCACATATTGCTTGGGAAGATATTGGCGGTTTGGATAAGATTAAGGAAACCCTACGAGAATCAGTGGAAGGAGCGCTTCTCTATCCAGAACTTTACCTGCAAACTAAAGCACTAGCACCCAAGGGAATCTTATTGTGGGGGCCACCGGGAACAGGTAAAACTTTATTAGCCAAAGCTGTTGCTTCCCAAGCTAGGGCGAATTTTATTGGTGTCAATGGTCCGGAACTACTCACCCGTTGGGTAGGTGCGAGTGAACAGGCAGTGCGGGAATTATTTGCTAAGGCGCGTCAGGCAGAGCCTTGTGTAATATTTATTGATGAAATTGATACTTTAGCCCCGGCACGCGGCAGTTACAATGGTGATTCGGGAGTGAGTGATCGCGTAGTCGGTCAATTACTGACTGAGTTGGATGGTATAGAAGTGGGAAGCACTATCTTGGTGATTGGGGCGACTAATCGACCTGATGCCCTTGACCCAGCTTTGTTACGAGCTGGACGCTTGGATTTACAGATGAAAGTAGATTTACCAGATTTAGCTAGTCGCTTGGCAATTCTGCAAGTCCATAGTCAAGGACGACCTCTGGAAGATGTGGATTTAGACTATTGGGCAGAGATGAGCAAAGACTGGAATGGTGCAGATTTAACTTTACTGTGCAATCAAGCGGCGGTAGAAGCAATTCGGCGTTTCCGCTCCCAAGGATTGACAGAGCCTTCTGATATCAGGATTACTACTGATGATTTCAATTATGCTTATCAAGTTTTAACTCAACAGCGCCCAGATTAACTTTTTGGCAATCCGGCAAAAAGATGCAGGGTTTTATACTAGACCTCTTGCAAAAGTTCCTTTTGCAAGAGGTAGGGAAAGGGGAAAAGGGCAAAGGGAAAAGGAAAATTCCATCTTTTTCCCCCTTACCCTTTTCCCACTTCTACAAGAAGTCTATAAGCTTTTAGTACATATTCAAGAATTATTGCTACAGATTCCTCATCATTGGGGGAAGTGAATACAGAAGGTAGTACCGCGATGTCTGTGAGAGTTAACGCCTCCACGCTCTAAAATAATATTGCCTTTTAGCTGTCTAACTAGGTTTTTCACAATTCTTAAGCCTAAAGAGTTACTATTTTCCCAATCTAATGTTTCCGTAATACCAATACCAGTATCTTTAACTACTAAACTTAATTGTTTTTCTGAGGATTGTTCCAGATAAATTGTAATATTGCCTTTCTTTTTTTCGGGAAATGCGTATTTCAGACAATTAGAAACCAATTCGTTAATTATCAATCCGCAGGGAATAGCTGTATCAAGGTCTAATTTGATGCCATTGGTTTCGATATTGAGAACAATATTTTTTTGACTGACTCCATAGGAGCGAAATAAGCTATCTATCAGACTTTTAATATAATTATCAAAGTTGATTTCATAAATATCTGCTGACTGATACAGTTGCTCGTGAATCAAAGCCATTGACTGTACACGATCTTGAGATTCTTTAAACATCGACAAAGTTGTTTCATCGTCAGAGCGTCTAGATTGCATTCTGAGCAAACTGGAGATAATTTGCAGGTTGTTTTTTACCCGATGGTGAATTTCTTTGAGTAAGGTTTCTTTTTCATCTAGCGATCGCTGAATTTGTTCTACTGCTTTTTTGCGCTCGCTAATATCAGACAATCGTACCAAATTAACAGCCTTACCTGCTACAGTAATTTGTTTAGTTACTAAATTCCCCCAAAAGAAATTACCTTTACGGGTAGCATATTCGATTTCCCGACTCCACCAAGATTTTTGATTCAGTTCCTGTATAACCTCATCCAATTCTTGGGGAGTAGATTGGTAACGTTGTAATGTATTTCCACGAATATTGATTAACTCTTCCTTTTTTGAAACCTCAAACAACTCAACTGCACGACGATTGCAATCAAAAATCAACTGGGTATTGTTGTCTACCAAGAAAAGAGCATCGGCTGATTCGTTAAAGATTGCTTCTAGCAAATCACGATGGTGATTAACTTCTGACTCAATTTGTTTGCGAATGGTGATATCTGTCAGGGTTCCTATATAGCCGATAAGTGTACCACTGGGGTTGGTTTCGGGTACTATCTGCATATAGAGCCAGGTGATGCAACCATCTGGACGCAAATATCTGACCTCTTGCCGACAGGTTTCATGTAGCTTACATCTTTGTTCACAGGGGTCAGACCAGTGCATCAACAGGCGATCGCAGTCTTCTAGATGTATATTTTCTAACCACCCTTTTCCTAACGCTGCTGCTGTTGGTCTACCTGTCATCAGACTCCAGCGCTCGTTGACGTAGATACAATTACTAGCAGCATCAAGCCGGAAAATCGCAACTGGGGCCGCTTCTGTCAAGGTAGCATAACGGTGTTCACTCTCCCGCAAAGCTACCTCTGCTTGTTTGCTATTGGTAATATCATAGTTAATGCCAACCATGCGCTGTGGTTTACCCCAGTCATTGCGTTGAACTAGAGCAGAAGCTTTGATAAAGCGGATACTGCCATCGCCAAGAACAATCCGAAACTCCGTATCAAATTCTTTTATTCCCAGTACAGCATCTTGAAAAGTAGTTTCTGCTACAGCCCGGTCATCTGGATGGAGCTTACTTACCCAGGCTTGATACACTGCAACTCCATCAGACCGTTGTAAATCATACAGTTCATACATTCGGTCATCCCAGTCCAGATCGTGGATCATATCCCAGTCCCAGATACCAATATTGGCTGACTTGAGCGCCAAGGTCAATCGATCTGAAAGGTTCCGTAGTTGTTCTTCAGTTTGTTTACGGTTGGTAATGTCTAAGATAGTGCCAATTAACTGGAATGGTTGGCTATTAGTATCCAATATGACTTCGCCTCGTGATAGTAAATAACCCAAACTTCCATCTACACGATAAAAGCGATACTCTATTTCATAAGCTTGTTCATGTTCAATTGCTTGCTGCACGACAACATCGTAGCGTTCGCGATCGTCTGGATGAATGCAATTGAGCATTTCGTTGTAGCTTGGTGTACCAGACTCAGGATTGCGGACAAATATGCGAAATACCTCTTCTGACCAGATTAATTGTTGCGTTTGTAAGTCCATTTCCCAACTACCTAGATTCGCAATCCGTTGTGCAGATGCGAGGTTAGCCGCATTTTTGCAAAGTTGAGCTTCAATTTGTTTTTGCTGGGTGATATCTTTGGCAATCCCCACACCACCGATAATTTGTCCTTCTAGATTACACAGGGGTTTAACCGATAAAGCAACAGGGAAGCGCGAACCGTCTTTACGAATGAAATTCCATTCTACCTCGCAACTATTTTGCAGAGTTTTCACCATAGATAAATCTCCAAAGGGAATTTCCCTGCCCATCTCCCGCAAGAGTACATCTGTGCGTTGTTTGAGTTCTTCTGGGTCGTGAAACCTGTTTAGTGTTAACTTACCAATAACCTCATCGGTTGTATAACCCAGCATCTTCTGAGCAGCCAGGTTAAAAGTTTGAATTATTCCCTCGGAATTGGTAGAAATAATGGCATAATCAATGCTAGCCAAAATAGACTGTTTCAATCTGGTAACGGCTAATAATGCTGCTTCTGTCTGCTTCCGTCTGGTAATATCCGTTGCCGAGCTGCTCATGCGAATGGCATTGCCGAATTCATCCCACAATGCCTGACCCCGATCTAATATCCATATATAAGAGCCATCTTTAGATTTTATCTGGTATTCTTCTTGGAAAAAGGGTGTTTTGTGGGCTAAATGATCAGTCAGCGTCTTCATGATCCGATCGCGATCGTTGGGATAAATTCGGCTTGACCATACTTCAAAATTGTGGATAAGTTCATTCTCCGCGAAGCCCAGCATTTCTTCCCAACCAGCCGAGAAGAAAACTTCATCAGTTTTGATGTTCCAGTCCCAGATACCATCATTGCTGCCTCGCAGTGCCAAATGCCAGCGTTCTTCACTTTCGCGTAAAGCCGCCGTGCGTTCTTCAACTCTGGTTTCGAGTTCTAGATTGAGTTGTTGCAATGCCTGTTCTGCACGTTTTCGTTCTCGGAGTTCTGCCTGTGCTTGCTGATAGGCACTCGCTTGCTGAATGGCGATCGCTATTTGCACGGCCAGCTGATCCAACAAGTCCAGTTCAAATGACTGCCAGTGACGGGGTGCGGTACATTGGTGGGCAATTAATAATCCCCATAATTTATTTGTCACCAGAATAGGTACTATCAGACAGGCTTTGACTTGAAATTGTTCTAGTAGCTGCAAATGGCAAGGCGTTAAGCCTGCCTGATTTATATCGTCAATCGCCCGTTTTTTCCCTTGGTGATAGTCGGCTGCCGCACCCTTTTTAAAGCAGTTATCTTGAATTTGCACTCCCATAGCCACTGTCCAACCGGGAAGTATGGACTCCGCCACCACAGTCCCACTCATATCAGGCTGAAATTGATAGATCACTACCCGATCTATCTGAAGAAACTGGCGCACTTCTGCAGCTGTGACACTCAAAATGTCTTCTAGCTCGAGCGACTGACGAATCCGTAAAGCGATCGCCGCCATCATTTGTTGTTGTTGCCGACTTTGTTCTAACTTTCGGGTCAGCAGCATCAGTTCAACTGTATGATGAATTGCACTTTGCAAGATTTCCGGTGTGAGATAATTTTTCACCAAATAATCCTGAGCGCCTTTTTTCATGGCACGGAGAGCGATCGTTTCGTCTCCTTGTCCTGTGAGCATGATGACGGCAGATTGGCTATTATTCAGGTTTCCCCTCAGTTTTTGCAGAAACCCTAATCCATCGTCATCGGGCAATAAATAATCCAGCAAAATCACATCTGGTGTCTGTTGCTGACACCATGTCATCGCCTGTTTTGCTGTCTGAAATTCCAAAATATTATATGTATACAATCTATCCTGTTGCAAATACTGATGATACATCTCCCGGTTTTCGGCGCAATCATCAATCACTAGGATGCTTAGGTGGGAACGATGACTCATAAATCACACATATAAACGCGATCGCATTTGATCAAAAAATTGAAATTCTCTATTTGCCAGATTCAAAAGTGTTCTGGTATCAAGTCAACTCTGAATAGGGTATTAAAAACAGAGTAAATAAAATTCCTCAAGTATTAATACTTACACAAGTCTCTATAATGTTGTATCTCAAGTTTTCAGTATATTGGTAAATATATACGTTTTTTTACAAAACATCAGAACCTTTGGAGAGAGAAATTAAGTTCTTTAAGCAACTGGTTTGGTTACTCCACCTGCTTGTTCAATAGTGCGCTATTATATTCGTGAATATTATGACTTTGTTGGCGAAATATAACTTAACAATTGGACTGCCAATAAAAAACCGTTTCTTTGAAAAATGTTGGGTTTGGATTTAACTTCGTTCTACCCAACCTACGAAATCATCAGAGTTTTAGAAATTCCCTAACAAAGTCATATTATTTGCAAACAACTATTTTTTGTTGTCCCAAGTCCAAATACTAAAACAGCTAATACATCTCAAGTAATGACAAAAATCTTAGTAATTGAAGACCAAGAAGATATCCGTAGCGTCATTGTAGAAATGCTGACTGCCGAAAATTTCTATGTTATAGATGCAGAGAACGGAGAAGTCGGCATTAAATTATTACAAGCAGAAATCCCAGATTTGGTTATCTGCGACATTACAATGCCTAAGTTAGATGGATATGAAGTTGTTAGCTGGTCTCGTGAAAACCCAGAAACTGAAGCGATTCCTTTCATATTTCTTACAGCTAAAGCTTCTCAAAGTGATATTCGTCAAGGCATAGAATTAGGTGCAGATGATTATCTGATTAAGCCGTTTACAAGAGCAGATTTGTTGGGGGCAATAACAGCAAGATTTGAAAAAGAAAAAATAATTAATAGACAAACTCAAAAAAAAATAAACAAACATTACAACTATATTACTCAATCAACTAGCAATGAGTTATGTAATCCTCTTCAGGGAATTATGTCTATTTCAAAGAGGCTTATAGATAACTATGAATTAATGGATAAAGATGAAATATTAAAAAATCTCAGAGAAATTTATAGTTTAAGCGAAAGATTACAGGAAATAAATCCAAATAAATTATAAATATACTCAACTATAAAATTGATTATGAATCCTATCCAAATTTTGATAGTTGAAGATGAGCAGTTAGTTGCTGATGACCTGAGAGAAACTCTAGAATACTTGGGGTATAATGTCCCTGCCTTAGTTGCATCAGGAGAAGAAGCTATTTTAATAGCAGAAACTTTGCAGCCTGACTTAGTGCTAATGGACATCAGGCTAAAGGGCGAAATGGATGGAATAGAAGCCTCTTTAGAAATCCAGTCTCGCTTTAATTTGCCTGTAGTTTACCTAACTGCTAATGCCGATCGAGCGACACTAGAGAGAGCTAAGATTTCCCAACCTTTTGGTTATATTTTAAAACCATTTGATGAAAGAATACTAGCTACCACAATTGAGATTGCTCTTTCCCGACACAAAGCAGAAATTGGAGTTAAGAAAGCGCTAGTTGCTGCCAAAACTAATCAGCAAATTGCTGAGTCCAAAAGCCAGGTAAAATCTCAGCACTTTTACATGGCAGTACATGAATTTCGTAACCGCTTGACTACAATTCGGCTTAGTCTTGAAATGCTGAAAGCCTATGGTGGTCAGATGTCAGAGCAAAAGAAACAAAATCATATCAACGGCATTGATTCTGCCACGGATAGCTTGACAAATCTTTTAGAGAATATACTCACACTAGGCAGATCCGAATCTGACAATTTTGTATTTAACCCCACACCAATAGATGTGGTAAATTTCTGTGCAGAAATAGCTGAATCTTTGCAGTTTACACTTAAAGATCAGTATGAAATTAGCTTTTTAGCAAATAGTAAAAGTTGTATTATTTGTCTAGATGAACAGCTACTATGGCATTTACTAAATAACTTACTTTCCAACGCAGTGAAATACTCCTCAAAAGGTAGTATAGTCTCGTTATTGCTAACTTGCGAAGAGAATAATGTATGTTTTCAAGTAACAGACCAAGGAATAGGGATTCCAGCAGAATCTCAAGCTAAATTATTTGAACCTTTTCAACGTGCTACCAATGTTGCTAAAATTCCAGGTTCAGGATTAGGGCTAGCAATTGTTAAACGATGTGTGGATCTACACAAAGGTACAATACACGTAGATAGCACGCTAGGTAAAGGAACAAGTTTTGTAGTTAGACTTCCATTGAAAGTAGATTCTGTATCTGTTTAATTATAATTGATAAATAAATCGATTACTTAACAAAAATTAACCATAAGCTGATCGAAGAAAGGGAGTTCTTGCTGAGGGCAGCGTTAGCAACGCAGGAGCGTCACCATCTGCGCGACCGCTTCTTAGCAAGGGTTTAAGACCCCCACAAAACAAGAAAATTTGGTGGCTCCTTTTCAGGAGGGGTTTGAATCCCCTTCTGAAAAGAACCTTCTGACCTCAGCAAGAACTGCCTTCTTCAATTAATCTTAATTAAGATTACCTGAATTAATGAAAATTAAATGGCATATTTGGAAATTCTGTCTCTCTAGATAAGTTTATCGAACTAACTTTTTCAAAAAATAAACTAAAAATTAAACTATATTTCTATATTTTTTATTGACAAAGCGTAATACCATACACTAGTATAAATAATTCACTTGTCGCTAATTTAAAAAATTGAATACAATTGATGTCAATTAATTATTGAATTGAATAAATTTCTGATATCAGCATGGCCAAACGATCTCTCCAAGCTTCAGATGAAGGTATTAGAAAAGCCAAACAGGCTTTTAATCATAAAGGTTGGACACAAGAATATCTTGCAAGTCAAGTTGGTTTAGACAGTCGCCAACCAATTTGGAAGTTTTTTACTGGCAAACCTATTGCCCGTCAAATATTCCATGAAATTTGTTTGACTTTAGCACTAGAGCCAGAAGATATTGTTCAAAGACTGGAATTTAAACCAGATGAAGACTTAACATCTCAGCAGATACTAGAAAGTAAAAATTCTACTATCATTGACCCTTTAGTGATTAAAGTACGTGCTGCTCACTCGGAAAAAATTCAACACCAATGTGGTACGATCCGGTTGCTAGATGTTGCTCGTACTGTAGAATTGGATGAATTATTTGTTGAGGTAAATGTAGTAGAAGAAATTAATAGTCAAAGATGGCTAGATATTTCAGATTTACAAAAATTTGATAATAAAGCTTTAGATAAATTTGACTCCGAGGAAGTTAGTACTAAGACAATTACAGGTTTACAAGCTATTGACAAATCTTCTAAGCTTATCTTACTTGGAAAGCCAGGAGCAGGAAAAACTACTTTTTTACAATCAATTGCTATCCTTTGTAATCAAGGTAAATTTCAGACTCAAAGGGTTCCCATTTTTATTAGTCTGAAAGATTTTGCTGAAAACATGGATTATGATGATAAAAATTATTTATTGAGCTATTTAATTCAAGAGTTTAGCATTTGTAAAATAAGTCAACAAGAATTAGAATCTTTACTGCATGAAGGTAAAGCTTTAATTTTGCTAGATGGTTTAGATGAAGTCTCCGATAAAAATAGTGATAAAATTAATCAAGTAATTAGTAATTTTTTAGATATTTATTATAAAAACATAGTAATTATTACTTGTCGGATTGCATTTAAACATCAGAAATTCAAAGGGTTTGCTGAAGTAGAAATTGCTGATTTTACAAAATTACAAATTTCAACTTTTGCTAAGAAATGGTTTGTAGCATTTGCTAAAAATAATCTTCTGTTAAGAAAAACATTAGCTTCTAAATTTATTGATACAATAACACTTCCCGAAAATCGACTGGTTCAAAACCTAGCATCTACACCTCTTTTATTAAATCTCACTTGTTTAGTTTTTCAAGATTTAGGTCATTTTCCTACTAAGCGTTCCGAAATTTATCAACAAGGATTAGAGTTATTACTGATACGTTGGGATGAAGCAAGAGGTATAAAAAGAGATGAGGTTTATCGTAATTTAACTTTAACTCAGAAAATTAAACTGCTTAGTTATATAGCTGCTATTTCTTTTGAAACAGGAGATTACTTTTTTGAAGAAAGCAAAATTTGTCAATTAATAGCTGACTATCTATATTTGCTACCCAATGCACCGACTGACATAGAAGATTTACAAGTAAATAGTAAAGCTGTACTGAAAGCAATTGAGTTACAGCATGGATTATTAGTTGAACAAGCTAGAGGGATTTATTCTTTTTCTCATTTAACATTTCACGAATACTTCACTGCGAGGAACTTTGTTGCTAATAGCGATCAAAAAACATTAAAGCAACTTGTCAATCATTTGATTGATAAGCGCTGGCGTGAAGTAATTTTGCTCACATCAGAAATGCTCAGATCCTTTGATAACTTATTCCAGTTAATGAAGCAACAAATTGAGAAATTAGCTGTTACGGATGAAACATTAAAGCGTTTTATCACTTGGGTGATGCAAAAGTCTTCAACAGTTACCTCAGATTTTCATCCATCTGCTATACGTGCTTTTTACTTTACCCTTGTCCTACCTCCTCATTATTTTTTATCGCGTAACCAAACTCTAGCTATATCTTTAGATAATCATATTGCTGGAAAACTAGCTGATGATTTAGCCTTAGATTTAGCTTTAATCCATGCCCTTGCTGTTAGCCTAGCTTTGACGTCAGAGATTTTTTGTAAGCGCATTTCTGCTATAAAATTAGCTCTTGATATTGATTATTTACTAGAAGAGCATTCATCTTTATATGAATCTCTGCAAAGCCTCAGAAATGAATTGCCTAGTTCACAACAAGATAGAGAGACATTGAAAGCATGGTGGCAATCTAACGGGCAATCTTGGACTACACAACTAAAGGAAGCGATCGCAATTAACCGACAGATAGGTTATAATTGGCAATTTAGTGAGGAGCAGTTGCAGTTAATTCAGCAATACTGGGAGGCAAACAGTTTACTAGTATATTGCTTCAGCACTGCTAGTAATGTTACTCCCAACTTACGAGAGATGATTGAGGAAACTTTGATTTTACTGCCAGATACAACTGAGAATTTTATGAAGAGTTTCGTCAAGTAGCCTACAATATTTAAGTAACCCTCTTTTGTCACTCTCCGAAAACATTTGCCATTTCTGAATTCTAGAGCTTTTATCTACCAA
>NZ_JABXKJ010000152.1 GCF_017115085.1 Nostoc sp. NMS7
CATTGGGCATTGGGCATTGGGCATTGGGCATTGGGCATTGGGCATTGGGCATTGGAAAACTCTTCCCCAGTCCCCAGTCCGCAATCCCCAATTTAGCGATCGCCAAATTTTAAATAATCTCTCTTCGCGTATCCGTCCAACCGTAGGCAACTTCAACCAGTTGCAATGTGGCAATCTCGATTTGCTTTTGGTACACCTGTTGACCACCAAGGCTTTGATAGAAATGGACTGCGGGATTATCAGCTAAAACCCACACTAACATTGAACTAATACCAGACTGCATCAGCTTGGTGGCGATGGTGGAAACTAGGCGATATCCTAAACCTTGGCGCTGGTACTTCTCCAGAATATAGATAGCATACAACTCACCTTCATAAAGGCGATCGCCTGTTCTCTCTTTACCTCCATTAGCAAAACCAACTATTTGCCCAATTTCATCTTCAGCAACATAGGTGAAATTATCCTGAGCTATATTGCTCAAAATTTTTACCCATTTTGTCTCTCGTTCTTTATAGGATAAATCTGCCAGAAACTTTGCTGGCATTAAGTTGCTGTAGGTTGTCCGCCAAGTGTCTACATGCACTTTGGCGATCGCCGGTGCATCGGCTAAGTTTGCTTCTCGGATCACCATCAGCGATCTCCTGGCAAGAGTTCGATATTTCTTTTCAGCTAGTTTATAATTCTTCTGCTTGGGGAAGCGGGAAGATTTCACCAGCTAAGTAAGCCTGAAAGTGCTTTTGGAAATATAACCAGGAAGTCATATCTTCGCCATCTATCAATGCTTTTGGGGCTTGTTTATATAAAGGAATCCGGTTATTAATTTCATCTTGCAGCAGTGGCGGTAGTTCTGTTAAACCATTGATTTTGCTGCCAACAGCACTGTAGATCAGTTGACCGGGGCGATCGCTCATTTTCATCCAGGGAAGCCATTGACCAATCCGATCCCAACTCAGTTTGAGTTGAGAAACTGATTTAAGTGCTGGGTTGAATAAATCTGCGGTTGGCACAGTTAATTTAAATAATTCTGCTGCCTGATAAATTGGATTTGGGCTGTATTCGGCAAATTTGGGATCATTTGCTAAAGGATTCGCGTAATAGGGAAATATATCAAAAACGAAGGTTGTACTGTCACCATCGACTTGGGCGGGGAAATTTCCCTCAAACGTTCCCTGCACAGGATTATTCGCAACGTGAATCACTGGAACTGTCTCGCCTGTCCAAGGATTTTCCCATTTGGACAAAACCTCATCTGTTTTTGGGTTGAGATAGTAAGTCAGTTCCCTAGAAGTAAAATCCCAGCTACCTTCTGCTGTGGGAATACATCGGCTAACGCTTAATCCCAGCATCTTAAACAGGAGTTGTTTTTTCTCACCGGGGATAAAGGCGTAAATTTTACCTTTCCAAATCAGGAAAGTCGATTCGCTAGGATCGAGGGAAGAACGGGTTTTAACCCAGTGCTGCGCTTCAAGTTCTTGAATTTGAGCAACCATCTAAAGCATCCTTAGTATTTGAAAGGGAGTGGGCTTGCCGTGAGCGTAGCCGAATGGGAGTTACGAGTTTGGAGAGACGCGATTAATCGCGTCTGTACAGGAGTTTTATCTAGAAGTCCTTAAAACCTCACCCTCTCCTAACGGACATCCCTCTCCGAACTCACGGAGAGGGACAGGTTTTGCATAGCAAAACCAGGGTGAGGTATCTCAGGGGCTATTGGATAAACCATAATTAAGCTGGTTTAGAAACTTGCTCATCCAGACGGCGAAACAAAAATACCCAAAGTGGTAGGGAACTGTTAATCGCAATTAGTCGCACTAAATGACCAGTTGTGACAATTTCAACATTATGATTCAATGCCAGGGAAACTAGGATCATTTCTGCCGATCCTCCTGGTGCTGTTACTAGCAGACAAGTTAACCAGTCCCAAGAGGTTAATTGCATCGCAAGTATAGCAGCGATCGCTCCCGCTACGAGGGTCATCGCCACAGACATCAAAGCATAGCCGACAGTCCGCTTTTTAAAGTTGGGTTTGTCTCCCCAATACTCACCAATAGTAATTCCCAGCAGCATTTGACCTAATAAGTTAATTAAAGGCGGCGGACTAAAGCTAATATCACCCCCAAAAGGCAGCCAGTGCAGCAAAGGATTAAACCCAATACCAATCAACAATGCGCCAAAGAAATCGCCAGCCGGAATGTTAAATAATATTGCTGGATAAACTACTAATCCAGTGATTAGCAGTACTAACAAGAGTAATCCTAGTTGAGATGGATCGAGATTGAGCCAAGCACCGTTGATTGGGAGTGTTTGCGGATAGTAATTACCAACTGATGTCTTAGCGATCAGGGGAATTAGAACAACTACTGAAGTGACGCGAATCGCCTGAACTAGGGCAACCAAACTCACATTTTTATTGTAATCGGCGGCGATCGCTGCCATAATTCCTACACCACCAGGAACTGTAGCCAGCATGGCTGTAAATAAGTTAGTTTTGCTGACGCGAGAGTAAATGTAACCAATACAACCTCCACTCAGCAGCAAAAACAAGGTAAGAAAAATAAATATCGGAATACCAGAAGCAATACTAGCTAGATTCGCGTCGGCATTAGAAGCGCCGATAGTTAAGCCGACAAGTGCCATTCCCACTTTTCTAGCAGTGCGGTTAGGTTGTGGGGAATATTCATAAAAAATTCGACACCCTTGAAGAACCACTGTACCAGCAGCAATCCCGCCAAAGATCCAGGCAATCCTGCCAATTTGGAACTTTGCCAGTAGTAAACCCAGAGGTAATGCCAGGAGCATTTCCAAAACAAGGACAATTAGTTGTTTTACAAATAGCTGTTGTTTGGTAACAACAGGATTTTTATCAGTGTGTTCTTCCAGGTTGGCAGCAACACTTACACTTTCATTCATCGATACAAGCTTTTATTAATTTAACTATGCATTTAAGCTAACGCGATCGCTCAAGATAACTAGGTCTAAATTTACCGCGTATTCCATTCCAACAAAAATGCCTATAGAGAGAGGATAGGGGCACAACGCTCGTTGTACCCCTACAAATAATTGGTATTCCATTCAATGGTTCAGCCGTTTAATCTTCGTCAAGGGCTGGGAAAGCTTCCTCAATCTGCCACAACCGATCTTTATTTTCAACAAACCAAATACGAGTTTTTGGAGTTAATTGACTCCAAATGACTTCAACAGGGATGTGAGGAGATGCATATTGGTACTGCTGACCAAGTGATTTGAGATTCTCTGCCACATCATGGGGAATTCCAAATTCTTCCCAGTCAACTGTGATATGTCTTCCCGAAACTCCGGCTGTGGGGTCGAAAACCAATTGTGCTGATCTGACTAAATCAGCAAAGTGTTTCGGTTTGAGTTTGGTGATTTCCTGAATTTGGAGTGATTCGTTATACTCTTGAGACATTATCGCCGCAGTGGTAAAGATTAGTGGTGTATTGAACTTACTGCCAGAGATTTTTATCCCAATATTTTTACTTTAGCGCAGAGCCGCTAACTTGATCATGATTAAGATTAGACATAGGAGTGAAAAAGAATGTAGAGATGTAACAGTGCTACATCTCTACAAGGGTTTTGGGTGACGCATATTTAATTTCTGGAGATGTCTATTACAGACTCGGAGCTAACGCATCTTATACCATTTCACACAACCCCTGATACAACATATAGATTTCTCGTAGGGGCACAGCAATGCTCATTAGTGTCAACTTAAGCGAAAAATCGCTTATCTATTGGCTGACACGCCCGCCTGGAACTAAAGTTCTTTGGCTTTTAGCTAAAGTCTACTAAAGTAGACTAAAGATTTTTCAGATTATTTAGTCATCTTGAGATGACTTTCGCTAAAAGCCAAGGAACTTCAGTTCCTTGTGGGACATGGGTTTTACGTTAAGTTGACACGCATGAGCATTGCTGTGCCCCTACCAACGTATTTGTATCATTATTAAAGTGAAAGGGTATTACATAGCCAACTATCTGCTAATTTTGCAATCAAAACACCTTATAAATAGTTTTCACCCTGAATGTAGAAGCTATCGTTAGTAAAATCACGATTTTTCCCTAAAGTCACAATTTATTTCCGTTAAAATCACAATTTTTACCTTAAAATCACGAGTTTTTCCTTAAAATAGTGATTTTTTCCTTAAAGTCGTGATTTTTTTCTTAAAGTCACGATTTTTTCCTTAAAGTCGTGATTTTTTTCTTAAAGTCACGATTTTTTTCTTAAAGTCACGATTTTTTTCTTAAAGCGAACCACAGAGGCGCAGAGAGGGGAACTAGAGAATTTGCTCCCCTCTCCCAAAATTGGGAGAGGGGCTGGGGGTGAGGGTCAAACCTCGAAAGCTTGCCAAGGCTAACTTCTACCTTAAGTAGCCCACCCCACAAGAATTAGTTGAGTATTTTTTTAATTGTCAGTCCCTTAGGGAGTTGTCACAACTTGAAAGCGTCGCATCATATCGAAGTCTTCATGTTCCATAATGTGACAGTGCCAAAGATAATACCCCGCTTTGTCGAAGGTGGCAATAATGCGAACAACTTCACCTGGGTAAATAACTACGATGTCTTTCCAACCTTTCTGTGAGAGTGGTGGAGTCTGAGGATTACCGATTAGGACAGGATTTTTGAGAAATAGCTTAGTCTTACCAGGGCTTGTGATCACTGGGACTACACTGCCAGTAAATGTCTGTCGATTTAGAATCAGGAAGGAAACCAAGTGCAAGTGAATTGGGTGTCGGTCTTGTGAGGTGTTGTATAATTCCCAAACTTCAGTTGTGCCGAGTTTTGGTTTCTCAGTAATTGGATCGTCATAGCGCAATGAGCCGTCTGCCAATGTACCTTGCTCTAGCAGCGTCCGACCGTATTCATCGTTCCTCTCAAACATAACCAGTTGCCGAGTGATTCCGGTTTGAGCAGGAGTTATAATCTTCTCAGGTAGCAACTGTGTTGTCAGTCCATCACTTTCATTAGTATCCACAGTCGCATTTGGAATATTTGAAAGTGGTTGCTTCACCGCAATCTTCATTATCTGACCGATAATATTGGGATCACCTTGATCGCGGTTCGAGTTATTGACGATAAACTCTTTTCCTGAATCGCCAGTGAAGTCAACAATCACATCAGCGCGTTCACCTGGAGCAAGAATTAAATTTTGAAGCGCGACTGGTTTTTCTAATAACCCTTGCTCGGTGCCGATTTGATAAAACTTTTCCTTTGAATCGTTGAAGTTCAGGTTATAGAAGCGCGAGTTTGAACCGTTTGCCAACCGTAAACGGTACTTTCTCGGTTCGACCGTCAGCTTTGGCCAGGCCATGCCATTTACTAGGATGAAATTACCGAAGAAATTCGGTATTACACTTGGATATGGAGCAGCTGGAGAATTTGAACGAGGTGGGTAGTAAAGCTGACCGTTCGCAGTGAAATTTCTATCCTGGATGATGATTTCTTTCTCCTGGTTTCCACTGGGCAAAATGTTGCGATTGATCAGATTAATCTCGTTGTTATCCCTGAGCAAATAGAAACCTGCAAGACCAGCGTATAGACTTAAACGACTGTTACCCATAACGTGGTCGTGATACCAGAGTGTCGCTGCCCGGCTGTCATTTGCATAGCTATAGTTCTTTTTAACCCAACGGCTTCCGGTTAGTGAAAAATCTTGTGTAAACCAAGCGTCGGGATATCCGTCGCTAGCCCACTCAGTATGACCGCCATGCAGATGCATCGCTGTAGGTACAAGCCCTTTTTGGAGAGCGTTTACAATCATTCCTGAAAGAATGCTCTTGTCTACTGGCAAAAGATGTCCAGATTTTGGTAGTTTGTTGTCCCACACCACTTGAATCGGTACGTTTTTTTGCGCCACGAATGTCGGTCCTGGGTAGGTAATATTCGTTCGCCCTTGCCAAGCATACCCCCAAACTGTTGTGTTTAAGCGTGCATCATCCTTTGTACCATATATGCCATCTGCACCGGGACTGCTATATAATCCCAGCCATTGGTTAGTTTGTCCGATTACTACATTGAAGTTACCACCGGTTGTAGCATTTATCCTTGGTGGAGACGGCAAGGAATTGATGAACTTCGGTTGGGTGGCCGGATCTAGGAAGGAATCAGCAGCGATCGTTACATTCAATCTGGAAAAGATGATTCCAGCCAGCAGTGTGACAATAAAGACAAAGGGGAGATACCATTTGAAGATTCCTCTCCACTTACTTAGCAACCACTTGCTAGTCATAATTAATCTAGTCCTTCAAAAATTATTATTGATAGTAATAGGATTTACGCAAAACTACACACGCTAGGGGCAATTCATGTAGCTTTAGCTGACCGCAGGGTATTGCCCCTAGCTGAAAATCATTCTTTTCGGCTATTGTTTGCGTAAGTCCTGAGTAAGCTAATGGAGAGCCTTTGACACTCTTCAAGTCTAAGAACGCTGAGATTATTAAGACTTATCTGTAATTTTTTTGTGAAAATATTCTAATTTGAAGCTAGCTTTTTTACGATTTTTGCTACCTTTAATTTGTCTACTAACTCGCCTTTATCTAAGGTTCATCACTTGCACTATTCTTACTAACAAAATAAGTTATCGGGCAAGCTAGTGCCTTGGTTATAATATCGCAATAACCGCTTTGAATAAATTGCTGATTGTATTGAGTGATTCTGTCAGCTAAACTCAAATTTTAAGGAGAACGAAGCATACCCAGCCACTCGTTCATTTAATTTAATTGGGCGATATTACTCGGAAGCTTATACACATAGTTTGTTAGCAATTTTTAATTACTTCCCTGATCTGCTTGAGTCAACTTAATATATACATATATTCAAGTGAAGTCAACAGGTAAATGTATTAAAAGAACAAAGAATCAGCCAGTCTTTTATGAAGAATTAAAGAAGCGTCCAAACATAATGTTACCTAATTATGCTTGGGAAAATTTAGTCAAAGCTTCTAATACCATTTCACACAAACCCTGATACATATAGATTTCTCGTAGGTGCACAGCATTGCTCATTGGTGTCAACTTAAGCCTTGGCGAATGGAATTCGCGGCTACACAAACAAAGTCCACCTTCGTGGACTAATACAAAATTAAGGATTCTTAACCCACGCAGGTGGGTTTTGTCTGTGTAGACGCGGTTTCTAACCGCCCTTTTAACTTAAGTTGACACGCATGAGCTTTTTCTGTGCTCCTACCAACGTATTTGTATCATTATTAAAGTGAAAGCTTCTAACTCATTAGAGATTAGTGTTAGTGAGTTAATTGAAAGAGTAGGTAGAAACATTAATGCTAATATCAGGCAAGATGACTAAATCTTCTGACTGTTTTTGCCCTCTCCCAAAAATGGGTGAGGGGCTGGGGAGTCTCAACTAAATTAGTCATTTTCGATCAGAACTGTAACAGCTGCGATCGCAATTAACATTTCGTCATTTTTATCGTTGAGTTCGGGAATAGCCCGCCCTTGAACTACCATCCCCCCAGATTCTACGGTGAGGGTTTTCCGACCAAATGGTAGTACAGCTAATACTTCTTCTTCTCTAACTTGTTCGGGATATGGCACTGCTACCTGAACCTCTATAATCATTTGATTGGGATGACTTAAACCTGCAACTTCCCAAACACCAGGTAAAGCATTGTGAGCGATCGCATTCCTTACCGCCCTAGATGCTGCTACTGTTGGATCTTGTCCATGTTGATCGATTCCCATCCCCATCTCAATAATTAACCGTTTACGCGCCATTGCTACCTCTAGTAAATTCTGCACCTTTGACTTTAGATAAATCAGCAGTCAAAAGCCAAAATTTAGAGTTCTCTGAATTCTGACTTCTGACTCCCCAAGCGAGAGCATATAATATATATGATCACCTTCTGCAAAGAAGCTAAGAGTAAAAGCAGATTGTGATTAGTTTTGGAACTCTTACCTGATGAGGTGCTTTAAAGCAGATGCTGCAAGCGTCTAAGTCGCTCTGAGTAACTTTTCATCACCTGTAGGGCAAATATCGGTGTTTCCTGAACGGCAAAGAGAAACCCTTCCTCATCAAGGAAACCCAGTTTGCTATCCACTTTGGCAATAGCTGTGTAAGTTCTATTTTGGACTCCTACAAGTACCCCGATACCAAAAACTTCGCCCGTCTCAATGGTTTCTATAACTTTGCCATTGACTAATATATCTACCTCTCCTTCGAGAATGCCATACATATTATCGCCAGGCTGTCCTTCTTCAAAGATGGCTTGGCCTGCTGAAAATACTTTAGGGTCGGATTTTTTTTGAAAAATACTGACTGTTAGAACAGGACTTAACATTAGAGCAACCCCAAAATTAATTGTTTTTAAACGAAACCTTTGGATAGCTTTAGGCGAACCTAGAAAAGTATACTACTTTATGTTGATTAACTCTCAACTCCGTAAAATTCCTGATTAATCCCCTGACTTTTCAGGTTATGTGGAAAAGCTAACGCCAAACCTAGTCCTCATTCTCTACTAGAACTAGGGTGTACACACAAGTCATTCGATTACCCAAAAGTCCTCCAAAACCTCAAAGAGTCCTATCGGACATCCCTCTCCTTAATAAGGAGAGGGACAGGTTCTGCATAGCAGAACCAGGGTGAGGTTTCTTTGAGCTATACGGTAGCCTGATTAAATAGCAAATTTTGGTTTTGATGTCATCTTCTATAATTAATAAAACCTGCACACCTAATTCTAGGCATGAGACTGTGACCGAATCAGGAAGTTACAAAGATACTGTAAACCTACCCAAGACTAACTTTGAGATGCGGGCAAACGCCATCAAGCGTGAGCCGGAAATCCAAAAATTTTGGGAAGATAATAAAATTTACGATCGCCTTTCCGAAAATAACCCCGGCGAATTATTTATACTGCACGATGGGCCTCCCTACGCTAATGGCTCACTGCATATTGGTCATGCTTTAAATAAAATTCTCAAAGATATTATTAACCGCTACCAACTACTACAAGGGCGTAAAGTTCGCTACGTTCCTGGTTGGGATTGTCACGGATTGCCAATTGAGTTAAAAGTTTTGCAGAACATGAAGTCAGCAGAACGGCAAAATTTAACGCCTTTACAATTGCGGCAGAAAGCGAAAGAATTTGCTTTAGCGGTGGTAGACGAGCAGCGTCAAAATTTTAAACGCTACGGTATTTGGGGGGATTGGGACAACCCTTATCTAACTCTGAAGCCGGCTTATGAAGCGGCTCAAATTGGCGTGTTTGGTCAGATGTTCTTAAAAGGCTACATCTATCGCGGTTTGAAGCCGGTTCACTGGAGTCCGAGTTCTAAAACGGCTTTGGCGGAAGCGGAGTTGGAATATCCAGAAGGTCACATTTCTCGCAGTATCTATGCAGCTTTTCCCATCACAGGTTTGCCGGAAGCTGTAAAACCACTGTTGGCGGAATATCAGTCAGATTTGGGTGTGGCTATCTGGACAACTACACCTTGGACAATTCCGGCAAATTTGGCTGTGGCGGTGAATGCAGATTTGAATTATGCAGTGGTGGAAGTGGAACCCCACCCCCCAACCCCCTCCCCGCAAGCAGGGAGGGGGAGTGAGGAAGTTTCTTCTGATTCTCCGTTAACGGAAAAAGTGAGGTTCCGCTATCTCATCGTTGCTGCTGATTTAGTAGAAGGTTTATCTTCGACGTTGGGAGTTAAGTTAACTCTCAAAGCCACGTTTAAGGGGAATGATTTAGAACATATTACTTACCGTCATCCTCTATTTGACCGCGAAAGTCAGATTGTAGTCGGCGGTGATTACATTACTACTGAATCCGGTACGGGGTTGGTACATACTGCTCCCGGTCATGGTCAAGAAGATTACATTGTTGGTCTGCGTTATGGTTTGCCTATCCTTGCACCAGTGGATGACAATGGCAATTTTACCGAAGAAGCGGGAGAATTTGCGGGGTTAAATGTGCTGGGTGATGGGAATCAGGCGGTAATTGATGCCTTAAGGTTGGCTGGTTCTTTGTTGAAAGAAGAAGCATATCCTCATAAGTATCCCTATGATTGGCGGACGAAGAAGCCGACGATTTTCCGCGCGACTGAACAATGGTTTGCTTCGGTGGAAGGATTTAGAGAAGAAGCATTAAAGGCGATCGCCACGGTAAAATGGATTCCAGCCCAAGGTGAAAATCGCATTACGCCAATGGTGGCGGAACGTTCCGATTGGTGTATCTCCCGTCAGCGCAGTTGGGGTGTACCCATTCCCGTTTTCTACGATGAAGCCACGGGAGAACCACTGCTGAATGAGGAAATTATCAACCACGTCCAAGGAATTATCGCAGAAAAAGGTTCTGATGCTTGGTGGGAACTATCGGTAACTGAGTTATTGCCGGAATCCTATCGCCAAAATGGTAAGTCTTACCGCAAAGGTACAGACACAATGGATGTATGGTTTGATTCTGGCTCATCTTGGGCAGCTGTCGTGCAACAGCGTCCAGAGTTACGCTATCCTGCTGATATCTATTTGGAAGGTTCCGACCAGCATCGCGGTTGGTTCCAGTCAAGTTTGCTCACAAGTATAGCAGTGAATGACATTTCACCTTACAAAACTGTGCTAACTCACGGCTTCGCTTTGGACGAACAAGGGCGGAAAATGAGTAAGTCAGAAGGAAATGTGGTTGACCCAAATACAATTATTCAAGGCGGGAACAATCAAAAAGTAGAACCAGCTTACGGTGTAGATGTATTGCGGCTGTGGGTATCCTCGGTAGACTACTCTGGCGATGTCCGCATTGGTAAAAACATCATCAAGCAGCTGAACGATGTCAGAGGCAAAATTCGCAATACGGCGCGGTTTTTATTGGGTAGCTTGGATGATTTTGACCCAGAAAAAGATGCAGTACCTTTCGAGGAATTGCCAGAACTTGACCGTTATATGCTGCACCGGATTACCGAGGTGTTTGAAGAAGTGACGGAAGCCTTTGAGAGTTTCCAATTCTTCCGCTTTTTCCAAACAGTGCAGAATTTCTGCGTCGTGGATTTATCCAACTTTTATTTAGATGTTGCCAAAGATAGGCTGTACATCAGTTCACCCGATGCTTTCCGCCGTCGCAGTTGTCAAACGGTGCTGAAAATAGCAATAGATAATTTAGCACGAGCGATCGCACCAGTATTATGCCACACTGCCGAAGATATCTGGCAATATCTCCCTTATAAAACACCTTACAAATCGGTATTTGAAGCTGGTTGGGTGCAAGTAGAGGAAAAATGGCGTAATCCAGAATTAGCAGAATTTTGGTCAGCGCTGCGACAACTCCGCACCGATGTTAATAAGGTGTTAGAACAAGCCAGGATAGAAAAACTAATTGGTTCTTCCCTGGAAGCGAAAGCTTTAATTTATGTACCTCACAAACAGTTAGGCGATGCTATCAAAGCCTTCAATCCTGTTAAGGGTAACGGTATTGATGAACTGCGGTATTTATTGCTGACTTCCCAGGTGGAATTATTAGATTCTGCTCAAGGGTTGCAAGGATTAGAATATACGACGCAGACGGAAGACTGGGAAATTGCGGTAGTGAAAGCAGACGGGGTAAAATGCGATCGCTGTTGGAACTACTCCATTCATGTGGGAGAATCAGCAGAACATCCCCTAATTTGCGATCGATGTGTTGCAGCCTTAGCCGGGAACTTTTAAAAGTTAGGAGTTAGGAGTTTGGAGAGACGCGATTAATCGCGTCTGTACAGGAGTTAGGAATAACTTAAGAGTTATAGCGGTTCTCGGCCTTTGTGAGATACAAGAACTCCACCCCGCCAAAGCTAGGGGTTGGGGGTTAGGTTTGAGATAAAATTGATGGCGTTAAGTAACTATTCACGCCATCAATTTTATCTTGACAGATGTTAGTCTGACGTTGAAATGCTCAAAGCCTGTATTTGGTTTCAACTGTGGAAACGCTTAATTGTAGCAGGCTGCTAAATCAATAGCAGCCAGACCTCCGCGATAAGTAGTCCAAGTAACCGAACAGGTTTTGTTTGCCGAATAACCCTCACGAAGTAAATCACTAATTTCTTGGTACAAAGCACTATTTTTCCACAAACATGCCCAACCACCGACAGTTGGTAATGTAGGGTTCATTTGAAGACATACACCCCTTCCTGCTACCGCCGAATCAAGATAATATTCGCTAATCGTACCAGATGCACTGTCAGCCAGAGCTGATGTATTACCCAGCATAACTAAAGCACAAGGTAAACCCAAATACTTGAAAAGTTTCGCATTCATAAATTTTCAGTCCTTTGCTATGTGATTAAATGTCTAGAATTGACAAAATAAACGTCTAATCCTAGACCAAAGTAGTTTTAGTCAACTAAATCAAGCCAAATAAAAGCATATCTGAAAAGTAAAAAATGCATCCTGCCAAACTACTAAACTACCCTGAGAGAGTTGCTAGAACATTTACTTTGTCAGATTAAAATGCCGATAAAAACAAGTAAATATTATCAGAGGATGTTTTAAAAGTATTGGGCGAATATAATTCGCTACTACACAACAGAAGTCCACCGTTGTGGACTAATGCAAAATCAAAAGTTTGTTAACCTGCGGAGGCAGGTTTTGTATTTCGACTCCGCTCAACACAAGTCTGTGTAGCCGCGATTTCTAATCGCCCACGCGAGCAATAAATTAGACTTTACAAACATCCCTGAAATTCATAACCAGATTATGTTAATATTTTGTCGCTGATAAGTCAAGTTAATAAAATTCATATTTTTCATCGCAACTATAGTCCTACTTAATCATTAGTAAATAACGAGATCCCCGACTTCTTAGAGAAGTCGGGGATCTGAGTCTTGCAATTTTCACAAATCAAATAGGATTCTTAGATGACGCTCTTTTATTACTCTGACTAGAGAATATTTAAAACCTTGTTTCTCCGGCTTTAAAAAAGATTGAAGGTCAGCATCTTATTTTTCTCTTTCCAGAGATATAAAACATATTTTTTACTCCACTTTAACCCTCCCCTTTATAAGGAGGGATTAAGGGGGGTAAGAATGCAAAGATACAGCCAACGACTTTTCAAACATCCTCTAATTATTATCATCTTTACGCTTATCGTAAGGCTCACCTTTAAAAGGTTGTACGCCAATAGTAGGATAAGAATCATCATTAGGCCCAAAAATCCGCATTGCAGCTTCAGAAATATACTGGGTTATGTTCGCAATGATTCTGGAAATAGACATAATATTGGACTCCTTATTTTCGAGTCGCTTTAATTGTGATACCTATACTCTAATGCGGATATTGTTGACTAGCTCAGATTCTCAATATATCGAGATTATACGCAATGTTTATTTAGATAACTTCGCAATACTTTAGCTTTTCAAAAAGTCAAATTTCTCTCACCGATTCTAATTGTAACATAGTTATTTCTCCAACCCCAGTCTGGTAAACAAACTAGACTTACCAGCATATTATTTTCTTTCATTAGCCGCCTGTCAAATTAAGATTATTACTATTAATAAATATTAAATTATTGATAAAGTTAATATTAATTTGCCGATAAATCTGCTGTTCTACGGCAATCTCAGAAAATATATTCGCCGGGAGTTGACATTATTTATGGTAGATATTACCATAAATAGCAGAGGCATCTTGTAAGGAAGCTCTGGAATGACAATTTTGCCAGATTTGGACTATGTACATAAACAGCAAAACCAGGAACTAAACCTCTCTGGAGATGACTACAGCTTGCTGACGGATCTTTATCAGTTGACGATGGCAGCTTGTTACACAGGCGAAGGTATAGAACAAAGACGGGCAAGCTTTGAGTTGACTGTGAGGCGATTGCCAGAGGGTTTTGGTTATTTAATTGCAATGGGGCTGACGCAGGCATTGGAATATTTAGCGAAATTCCGCTTTAGTTCCTCGCAAATTGCGGCATTACAGGCAACGGGAATTTTTGATCAAGCAAGCGATCGCTTTTGGTCACTTTTAGCGCAGGGAAAGTTTACGGGTGATGTTTGGGCAGTACCGGAGGGGACAGCCGTCTTTGCCAATCAACCACTGTTGCGGGTGGAAGCACCCCTTTGGCAAGCGCAATTAGTGGAAACTTACCTGCTAAATACGATTAATTACCAGACTTTGATTGCCACAAAAGCAGCACGGTTGCGGGATGTAGCGGGGGAGAAAGCAACACTTTTAGAATTTGGGACACGACGAGCATTTAGTCCCCAGGCTTCCTTGTGGGCGGCACGGGCGGCGTTGGCAGGTGGGCTAGATTCCACTTCCAATGTGTTAGCAGCGCTACAACTGGGACAAAAGCCAAGTGGTACAATGGCACACGCCCTGGTTATGGCGTTGTCAGCAATAGAAGGCACTGAGGAACAAGCTTTTAGTGCATTTCATCGATATTTTCCGGGTGCGCCATTGCTAATTGATACTTATGATACCGTTGCTGCTGCCCAGCGCTTGGCCGAAAAAGTCAATTCCGGGGAAATGCAATTAACAGGAGTGAGATTGGACTCAGGAGATTTAGTTACCTTATCAAAACAGGTGCGATCGCTCCTTCCCGGTGTGCCAATTTTTGCTAGTGGCGACTTAGATGAATGGGAAATTGCCAGATTAAAAGCTGCTGGGGCCCAGATTGATGGTTACGGATTGGGAACGCGATTAGTTACGGGTTCGCCTGTAAATGGAGTTTATAAACTCGTGGACATAGATGGCATCCCAGTGATGAAACAGTCGAGTGGTAAGGTTACTTATCCAGGGCGCAAGCAGATTTTTCGCTCGTTTACCGGAGGTAAGGTAAAAGCAGACAGGTTGGGACTTTTAGGTGAAATTCCTCTGGAAGAAGAACCTTTGTTGCAGTTGGTCGTCCAAGAAGGTAAACGGATGCAGCCGTTGGAGTCGTTGGCAACAATTCGTCAGCGTACCGCCGCTTCAGTTGCCAGTTTGCCACAGGAAACACGGCGTTTGGATCATCCTGTGGGGGTGCAGGTGGAAATTTCTACCGCGCTACAAGAGTTGACGGAGAAAACTAAGAAACAAACCGCATTCGCGCAGCGTCTCGTAGAGAAGGACGCAAAGTAAGATGATGAGAATTGCTTTGTTTGGAACTAGTGCCGATCCACCAACTGCGGGACATGAAAAAATTCTCAATTGGTTGTCTGAGCGTTATGATTGGGTAGCGGTTTGGGCAGCCGATAATCCATTTAAGTCCCATCAAACACCCTTAGAGCATCGGGCGGCAATGCTGCAACTGTTGATTGCGGATATAGACGCGCCACGGCATAATATTGCTTTGGAACAAGAATTGAGTAGCTTCAGAACACTGGAAACAGTGGAAAAAGCGAAGCTTACTTGGGGTGAGGACGCGGAATTGACATTGATTATTGGTTCAGATTTAGTGAATCAGCTACCACGTTGGTATCGCATTGAAGATTTGTTACAGGAAGTGCAACTATTGATCGTGCCGCGACCCGGATATGCAATAGATGAGTCTAGTTCAGAGGTAGTGCAGAAGCTGGGAGGGAAGATTGCGATCGCTAGTCTGACCGGTCTAGATGTTTCCTCAACAGCCTACCGCGAACATGGAGATTCTGAAGCCCTCACAGCCCCTGTAGTTGCCTATATTAATCGAGAGCATTTGTACGAATGCCAGGACATTTCCCAAGAAAGATACCAACTCCGCTAAACCAACAACCTTTGGCCGATTTCAAGGTTGGTGTTGATAATGTAATTTTTTCTGTAGATACTGCCCAAAATCGGCTGTTAGTTCTACTAGTAATGCGACAGCAAGAACCATTTTTAAATCATTGGAGTCTTCCCGGTACTTTGGTGCGTCCAGGAGAGTCTTTAGAAGATGCCGCCTATCGCATTATGGCAGAGAAAATTAAGGTCAACAATCTCTATTTAGAACAACTGTATACCTTTGGCGGGCCGAATCGCGATCCACGGGAAGCAACCGATAGTTATAATGTACGTTATCTATCAGTTAGTTATTTTGCCCTAGTGCGATTTGAGGAAGCCGAATTGATTGCCGATCGCATGACTGGTATAGCTTGGTATCCGGTAAAAGAAGTGCCGCAATTAGCTTTTGACCATAATGAAATTCTGGCCTATGGACACAGGCGGTTGCAAAATAAATTAGAGTATAGTCCGGTGGCTTTTGAAGTCTTGCCAGAAATGTTCACGTTGAATGATTTATATCAGTTATACGCCACAGTTTTAGGTGACAATTTTTCCGATTATTCTAATTTTCGAGCGCGTCTACTCAAGTTAGGTTTTTTATCCGATACCGGAATTAAGGTATCACGGGGTGCTGGCCGTCCAGCTAGTTTGTATAAGTTTGACGCTGAAGCTTTTGCTCCCTTAAAAGATAAACCTTTGGTGTTTATTTAAGTAATTGTTACGCAGAGTTGAAAATTGAAAGTCCAGGGCTATTTCCTTCTAGACAGAAACCGCCTAGAGCTGAAGTTCAAGGCTCATAGCTAAAGTCAGTTTTAACGGACTATAACCTTTTCTTAGTCGTCTTTAGACGACTTTCGCTATTAGACTCAGAATTCATTCTGAGGCGGACTAGATAAGAATGAAATAGACCTGCTTCAAAGTCAAGGCAATTAATTTTAAACCTTGATTCCAAACTCTTAATTCCTAACTCTTAACTCCTCACTCCTAACTAACGAAAAATGAAAATTGCGATCGCTCAAATTAATCCGACAATTGGTGATTTGCTTTTGAATGCCCAAAAAATCCTGGAGGCGGCACAACGAGCAGCATCTAGCGGTGCGCGTTTGTTGTTGACACCAGAACTTTCTTTATGTGGCTATCCACCAAGAGATTTATTACTAAATCCTAGTTTTGTGTCAGCGATGGGCATCACTTTACAGAAGTTAGCCCAAGATTTACCACCAAATTTAGCTGTGTTGGTAGGAACTGTTGAACAGAACCTGAAAGCGTCTATTAGTGGCGGTAAAACTTTATTTAACAGCATAGCTTTATTAGAGAATGGCAAGGTGAAGCAACTTTTTCACAAGCGACTTTTGCCTACTTACGATGTATTTGATGAACGTCGCTATTTTGAACCAGGATTGCAAGCTAATTATTTCACTCTAGATAATATCCATATTGGCGTAACTATTTGCGAAGATTTATGGAACGATGAGGAATTTTGGGGCAAACGTAGTTATACAGTGAATCCAATTGCTGACTTAGCAATTCTCGGTGTAGATTTGATTGTAAATTTGTCTGCTTCGCCCTACAGTTTCAGCAAGCAGCAGTTTCGAGAAACGATTCTTAAGTATAGTGCAGTGCGTTTTCAACAACCGATTATTTATGCTAATCAGGTTGGCGGAAATGATGACCTAATTTTTGATGGTCGTAGTTTTGCCTTAAATCGTCAAGGTGAAATTATGTGTCGCGCCCGTGGCTTTGACACAGATTTAGTGGTAGTTGAATTTGATGAGGCGCAACGGGATTTGCAGCTGGGTTCTGTAGCACCTGTGTATGAATCAGAAGATGAAGAAATTTGGCAAGCTTTGGTTTTAGGAGTCCGAGATTACGCTCGTAAATGTCACTTTTCTAAAGTAGTGTTGGGTTTAAGTGGCGGGATTGACTCGGCAATAGTAGCTGCGATCGCAACTGCCGCACTTGGTAAAGAAAATGTCCTCGGTGTTCTCATGCCTTCCCCTTACAGTTCTGAGCATTCCATTAGTGATGCTGAGGCATTAGCCGAAAATTTGGGGATTAAGACTAATCTTTTACCAATTGGGGAGTTAATGCAAGGCTTTGATCACACTTTAGGCGATTTGTTTGCAGGTACAGAGTTTGGACTGGCAGAAGAGAATATACAATCTCGGATTCGCGGTAATTTATTAATGGCGATCGCTAATAAATTTGGCTATCTGCTTTTATCTACCGGTAACAAGTCAGAAATGGCTGTCGGTTACTGTACTCTCTACGGTGATATGAATGGCGGATTGGCGGTAATTGCAGATGTTCCTAAAACCCGTGTATATTCACTTTGCCAATGGTTAAATCGCAATAATGAAATCATCCCGCAAAACGTCTTGACTAAACCACCCAGCGCCGAACTCAAACCAGGTCAAGTGGATCAAGACTCTCTACCGCCTTACGAAATTTTGGACGATATTTTGCAACGCCTGATTCATAATCACCAATCAGCAGTACAAATTGTTACAGCCGGTCACGATCCAGTGATTGTAAACCGAGTAATCCAAATGGTAGCGCGGGCTGAATTTAAACGGCGACAAGCACCCCCCGGTTTAAAAATCACCGATCGCGCCTTTGGAACTGGTTGGCGAATGCCAATTGCTAGCAACTGGGTTGGTGTCAAAAACGCCTACCAGACTAAAACTACAGCTACACCTAACCTTAGTTTGTTGTGATGGACAAAATGCTTATCCGCAAATTAAGTAATTAGTTATCAAACCTCTCCCTGCCTTGAACTTTTATTAAAGTCTGTCCTTCTCCGATGCAAAGAGGGACAGATTTTGCGTAGTAAAATCTTTTTTATTAGTGGGACTTAGACTGACACTATATAACCCGTCGAACTCACATTACAGCTATTTTCAGGTATAGGACTTACGCAAAAGTACACGCTGTAGGGGCAATTCATTAATTGCCCCTACCTGAAAATAAGGGTTTCGGCTATTGTTTGCGTAAGTCCTCAGGTAAATAGACCACGCGGTAGGGGCACAGAAAAAGCTCATTGGTGTCAACTTAAGCGAAAAATCGCTTATCTGTTGGCTGACACGCCCGCCTGGAACTAAAGTTCTTTGGCTTTTAGCTAAAGTCTACTCAAGTAGACTAAAGATTTTTCAGATTAT
>NZ_JABXKJ010000150.1 GCF_017115085.1 Nostoc sp. NMS7
TTACGGCTAGGACTACTGGGGTATCTAATCCCATTCGCTCCCCTAGCTTTCGTCCCTCAGTGTCAGTTGCGGCCTAGCAGAGCGCCTTCGCCACTGGTGTTCTTCCTGATCTCTACGCATTTCACCGCTACACCAGGAATTCCCTCTGCCCCGAACGCACTCTAGCGTAGGTAGTTTCCACTGCTCTTATCTAGTTGAGCTAGACGCTTTAACAGCAGACTTACATCGCCACCTGCGGACGCTTTACGCCCAATCATTCCGGATAACGCTTGCATCCTCCGTATTACCGCGGCTGCTGGCACGGAGTTAGCCGATGCTTATTCCTCAGGTACCGTCATTGTGTTCTTCCCTGAGAAAAGAGGTTTACGACCCAAGAGCCTTCCTCCCTCACGCGGTATTGCTCCGTCAGGCTTTCGCCCATTGCGGAAAATTCCCCACTGCTGCCTCCCGTAGGAGTCTGGGCCGTGTCTCAGTCCCAGTGTGGCTGATCGTCCTCTCAGACCAGCTACTGATCGTCGCCTTGGTAGTCCATTACACCACCAACTAGCTAATCAGACGCGAGCTCATCTTCAGGCAGTTAACCTTTCACCTCTCGGCACATCCGGTATTAGCCACCGTTTCCAGTGGTTGTCCCAGACCTGAAGCCAGATTCTCACGCGTTACTCACCCGTCCGCCACTCAACCCCGAAAGGTTTCGTTCGACTTGCATGTGTTAAGCATACCGCCAGCGTTCATCCTGAGCCAGGATCAAACTCTCCGTTTTGGTTTGTTTGTTTTAGCTCTTTTAGCAATAGCTGCTCTTTTTTAACTTCAGCTTAGTTTTCTTTATTTGCTTGACGCAAACTACTTGCTGTCTTTTTGCTTTCAAACTATAATATTTTCAAGGTTCGGTGTCCTTTTGGCGTCGCTTTGTTTCGCTCCGCTTCAGGCACTTATTCAATATAACGAACCTCCTTTATCTTGTCAACTATTTTTCCAAAATTCTTTTTGGACTGCTTTCGAGTCCCGATGAAAGCCTTTGAGAGTAAGGGTTTTAGGCTATGGTATTCCTGGAAGTTACTAAGGAAGCAATAAGGTTGTGAGGAATTCTGGTTTTTTGCCGCCCTGGCTGGTTTTAGATCCACTATTGCGTGGCTGGTTGTTGGAGGATATTGGCAGGGGCGATCGCACAACAAATACGCTATTAGTAGAAGATGTGACGCTAGGCTCGGCTAAATGGATCGCTAAAGCTTCAGGGATAATTGCTGGCTTACCAGTTGCAGCTAGGGTATTTGAGATATTGAATGAAAAAGTCAGCTTTGTGGCGGTTGCGGCTGAAGGTGCATGGTGTGAGCCGGGACAGGTTGTAGCTGAAGTTCATGGTTCGCTGGATGCGCTGCTGATGGGGGAACGGGTGGCGCTCAACTTGGCTATGCGTTTGAGTGGGATTGCGACGCTGACTTATATATATATAGAGAAAATTGCGGATTTACCTGCTCAGTTGGTGGATACGCGCAAAACTACACCTGGGCTGAGATTGTTGGAAAAGTACGCGACTGCGGTGGGTGGGGCGATTAATCACCGCATGGGGTTGGATGATGCGGTAATGATTAAAGATAATCACATTGCGGCGGCTGGAGGAATTGGAGAAGCAGTTACCCGTATTCGTTCTCAGATTCCTTATCCGTTAACTATAGAGGTAGAGACGGAAAGTTTAGAGCAGGTGAAAGAAGCTTTGCAGCACAAGCCTGACATTATTATGTTGGATAATATGCCTTTGGATATGATGTGTCAGGCGGTGCAGTTGATTCGCCAGCAAAATAGCCGGGTGAAAATTGAAGCTTCGGGGAATGTGACTTTGGAAACGATTCGCAGTGTGGCAGAGACTGGTGTTAACTATATTTCTAGCAGTGCGCCGATTACTCAGTCAAAGTGGCTGGATTTGAGCATGAGGATTGTACTTTAAATATCATGAGGTGAATCATCCTATTGCAAAGTCGGTGTAATGTCGCATTTTTGGAGGATCAAAGCCTAAAACAATGTCTTCTTTGGGGACACCAAGTTCAACTAACTGGTTTGCAATCCCAATCTCAGTACCATCTTGTTGAATCCAAATTTTGCGATCGATGATGTCGAGGTGAAGGACAGTGCCATACAGTCGCTTCGAGCCGCGCCAACCAACGTAGACTAGTTGGTAGTGGTCGCGTTCGGTATCGAAAATAGTTTGGGCTTGGATGCGATCGTCCCACACGAGTTTGGCGCGTTCTGTTAGCAGGTTTTGGATGTGTTGTCGGTATTCGTTGACGGTAGCCATTGTTGAATTACCTCCCCATCAATATCGTAGACCAACAACAGAAGTTGGTTTTGCTGAACGAGTCCCTGAATAAAGGGAGTTACAAAAAATCGCTCGTAAATATTACTGGACACTGCTAGATATAGAACTCGTTTTGGATCTTGAATACTTAAAGCTGCCCTATATGCTATAAATTGTCCCAATGCTTCGTAAAATTCTGAAATCTTGGATGGGCCAAGGAAACTTTTGATTTCTACAGCAATTTTCAGTCCTTCCCTTTCAGCTGCAATCACTTTTTCTGCACCGAGGTCTATGGCAAGATCAAATGTACCAGCTTGCAAGGGATAGGGATCATGAGTGATTAACCAACAATCTCTCTGGAGAGCGGTTTTGACAACTTCATGAAAAGCATCTTTAGCAGACACAGTTTAAATTTTTTTGTCGATAATAATATTTTTACATACGATGTGAAATAAGAAGAGCGAGAAAAAAGCGATCGCTGAAGTCTAGACTTGATGCTTCAGTCCTTGCTCATCTGAAAATTTACCATTTCATAAATATCACTGAATGAAATTTGGAAATTTAGAGAAGCCAGTGTTAACAATGCATCAAGTGATTCATATTCAGTTAATACCCATTTATCATCTGAGTTTTTAGCAAATTGCTCAACGTAAAATTTGTATTGGTCGATTAGGATATATTCTTTAAATTCAGGAATTGAACGATAACAACGAAACTTATCTGATTCGTCATAACTTCTGGTTGATTTTGACAAAACCTCAATAATTATTAAGGGATTTGTAACAGTGGTAGTGCTGTCACTCTCATACACTGGTTCTCCCGCGATCGCCATAATATCTGGATATGTGTATCTTCTGTAGCCTGCTATCCACAAAGGCACATCGCTAGTAAATAAATTATAATTTTGCCCTCTGAAAGCAAATTTCAAATGAGCAACTAAATTAACGATGATATGGTTATGATTAGTTGCACCCCCTGCCATTGGCACTATTTCTCCATCTCGGAATTCGCTTTTGGATTCGGCTGCTTACTTCTAGTGCTAAATATTCTTCACGGGTGTAGTAGTGTTTTCCTGTCTGTGTTTGCATAAAAACCTCTTTAACAATTCAAAATTCAAAATTCAAAATTGAAGAGAGCAATCTTCATTATTTCCTGATTTAAGCAATACTGCCCCGCTTTCTCGCTTCTTTGTAGGAAGTTCCGACATTTTTCAAACCAGCTTTAATCATTTGTTGTTCGAGGAGGGCAAAAAAACGCGCTCTATCGCCACCTTTTACTACTGCTTGATTATGGGCTTCGGCGATCGCTACAGGATAGCCATATCCTTTTTGTACTTGTGCTAACATTAGTCCCAATGCTTGATCTAACATGGTTGCATTCTCCGCTACCCATGCCGGAACTTCGATTCGGGCGATTTCAGTACCAACGTGGACGTAGCAAAAGTAAATTGTTTGATCTCCGTAGAGTTCGAGAATGGGGGAATTACTACGCCACAGAGTACTGCGTTGTCCTGGTTTGAGTCGGGTTGCCCAAACAGAAGTATCTCGTAACTGCTCAAAAATTTTACAAGGTACTTTTTCTAGCTGATTTGGGCAATGACTTTTACAGTCTGGCGCTGGATGGGGACAAGCCAACAACCGTAAAAAGTTCATTGTTTCGATGCTGCGAGAGGCGCTGAGATAGCCCATCAGGGGAATTTGAGAATCACGCATCTGCTGCCAAGCTTCCAGGATGGGGGGTAAAATGCGATCGCGTGCATCCATCGGCAATTGTTCTAAAAACCAGTAAATTAAGGAACCATCTACCATCGCCAGTGCTGGCGCTTCGCCCTTCGTCGCACACGCAAGTTCTGCTAACACTGTTGTTTCTGAAGCAGTGCGACGAAAACTCATCCATTCCTCGGTTCTAATTCCCCACTGCCGAGACATATATAAATCTTCGGGGCGGTAAAATACCTCTGGCAAACTATCGAGTAGTGGATGGCGATTTTGTCCGTAGTGTAAGACGACTCTGCCGATATTCAGGAGATAACAGTAAGCAATTTCGTGATGGTTGGGGGCAATTTGGGAACCATCGGTAGCGATGACAGTATGAATTTTTGGGGGAACTGGGATATCAATGCAGGTTTCTAGTGGCTCAATTGGGGTAGCATTAGCAAAGAGAATGCGATCACGCCATTTTTCCTGGCGATCGATTAAATCTTGTTGACACTCGTAAGCATTTTTGAGATGTTGTTGCGCCAATTCTAAGCGCTGGTGACTGGCAACAGCTTCTAAAGTAAGATGCTGACTTAAACCCTGCATTTGTCGCGCCAGTTTTGTTAGGTCAAGCATAAAGGTAAGTGAAGAGTGAAAAGTTAACTGAAATGGAAGGACGGAAGCTGTGATTTCTAATCTTTATTATTTACGTACATCTTTATAAATATTCTACTTCGTTGATTTCAGTCTACTTGAGTGGACTTGGGCTATTAGCCCGGAAGTTAATTTCCGGGCGGGATATCAGTAAGGGCAACAATTTGACTGTTACAAACATCTGGGCAATGACAAGCCCTTTCAGGGTGAACGCATCAAGCGATTATTGCAACTTTAAGATATTAAAGCCAACTTGAGAAATCTTTGACAAATTGAGACAGTGATAACAACTGAATTTGCCGATCATTTTGGGCAGCTTCCCGTTCTATTTGGGTATTATAGCCCCAGTCGGCAAGGAAGAGTTTCACATCTTCAAGGTCTGTTTGCTGTTGGACTAACTGCAATGTCTTGAGTCTATCTTCTACAAACCATAGACTAACTGGCTTGTATATTTCTGCTTGCTTTAATTCTTGCAGAATTTCATATTTGGAACGCTTGACTTCTTTCCCAAAAATCGCTGCTGCTGGTAAATTAACTCCTTCTTGTTGCAACAACTGTTGTATAAAACGCCCTTCTTTAGTTGTTACAATGTATAGCTTCACTCCACTGTCAAGAGTTAATTTGATTTTTTCTACTACACCCGGATAAAATCTATGCAGACTTAGCCAACCGTCTAAATCGGTGGAAATCCATTCATCCCGTTGGTTATCTAGTTTCGCACCAATTTCTCTTGCTTGTAGCTTGTCATTTAACAAAAGTTTCGGGGCGATGCTTGCCCATTCCTGAAGAATTGTTTCATCAGTAATTCCATCTACCAAGGCTTTGATTAAAACGGGCATTTCCCAACCTGTTTCAATTACAGGTCGCAGACGATAGAATCTCAAAGCTAAATCATCTGGTGGTGTGTCGTTAGCAGGCGACCAAATTTGACAGTAGGTGCGCCATGATACCTCAAAATATTCAATTAGTCCGTCGCAAATCACTCCATCAAAGTCCAGGGCTAAAATCGTGGGACTACTTGCGGTCATTGTTCTGAGGATTAAAACTGCTGTTGTCAGCTTACCCGATCCTGAAAGTAATTTTTGTATAATAATATCTTAACAGGTCAAATCACCTGAAGATAGAGAAAAATTTACTCAAAAGGCATCGTAACTTACTAATGAATTTATTATGGACATGCTTATGCGATTGCGACCGCAGGTACTTTAATTGACATTAGTACCGAAGAATAACAAAGCGCTCAAACAGTCCACAGATTAGTTGAGTCAATTAAAAAGATAGCCATTTGGGGAAAAATATACTCAGTTTCAACCAAAGAAGTAAATTTCTCAGAGCAAATATCTAACTTAAGACGTATTCCTCTCTAATCTATCCTTAAAGTCTCTCTAGAGAAAGAACTCTTTGTTTCTTCAATTTTCTAGAGTGTTACTTGTAAAGCTACGTTTTTCAATACCTGGAAAAGCTATGACTGATCAAAATCGAGGAAATGAAATTAATCAACCAGTAAGTGAAGATACAGATTTACGCGAAGAACCGAATGTGAACGAAAGAAACCTGACTGCAAATCCGGGGGATAAAATTGCTGATGAGCCTCAATCAGTTGAAGAAAAGGCTAAACAGGTAGCTGTTGATGATGTACCAGACATTACAGGCGACAAAATCACAGTTCCCACTTACTTCGTTGTGGATGAACCCAACGGCGAAAAGAAAGCACTCCACCACGTTAAAGATGCTGAAGAGATTTCTGACGTAATTCGGCAAGCACGACTTGACGAAAATGGAAATCGGATCTGGTAGTAGTCCTTCATTGAAGAGACATGGGGACACTGGGAGTTCTTTCTTTGCGTCCCCGTATTTATCTTCTTTGATCAAGTTAGTCTATTAATCACGCAAAATTTTGCTAACTAAATTAAGGATACACTCAGCAGCGAGTCGGAAATAATGGTTTCCGTGCTGAAAGGCTGCGACGAGAAAGTAAGATTTCCAGTTTACCCAGAGAGCGATCGCAATATAACAATCGAGCATCGGCGGCGGAAGGCTGTGAGTTAAATTTGCCAGGATTTACGTAAGGGCGATGTCTACGACGGGCTACTCCTACGCTAAAACTTGAACATATTTTCATTAAAAAAATTTTTTAGCGACCAAAGATTAAAGGTTCCAAGAAGTCGTTACTTGCACCTTTGACATTAGAGTATATAGCTTCAATAATGTTTTTACACAAAAATCCAGACTTGTATAGGACTCCTATTTGATTTTTGCTAAATATACTGAGAGCCAAAACCTGATCCGGCTAGCTATCAGTCAGTTTGGCTTTTAAAAAATCAAATGGGATTGCTGTATAAACTGATATTAATAGGGTTGCATTATGCTTTTATCGAATTCAACAACCAGCTTAAAAAGTCGCCAAAAAAATAATAAAATCGGCAGAGTTTTTTGGACTCATAGTAACATTGTGTTGCTCACGGGATATTTAATCACTCTACCGATTTGTACATTGATAACTTTATCCTTCTTATTGCCCTTATTCACTACTAGCTTATTCGCTTCCATTGGAACCTCAAAACACTCTACATCGATTCCTTGGATAGATGATGCTTCTGAATGTGAATATACTGGGAGAAATTGGCGCGATCGCAAGTGTTGGGATAATCAGCACAATCCAATGTTCTGAATGGATACCGCACAAAGAAGTTATGCAAACAATCAGAACAATTGCTTAATTTGACAAAACAGGTTAATAGCGTGGGAATTAGATCAAAATGGATATGTAGCCTGTTGTTTGTCCAACCTTGAATCAACCTAACTTTGTGCGTAATCTGCAAGAAACTCACTTAAATCGTGCCCGCGCCAGTCTCAGACAAGCGCTGTCTTGGTATGGATATCTTCGTAAATCAGGACAGCTTTCATCTAACCCAGAATTGGTAGGTTTGGTGAAACCGGAATTGGAAGCTTTGAACGCCACACTCAACAAGCTGGATTCTAACGTGATTAGAATTGCCGCTTTTGGTTTGGTGAGTCGTGGTAAGTCAGCAGTTTTAAATGCCTTGCTGGGAGACAAGATTCTGCAAACTGGCCCTCTAAACGGTGTCACGCAATGGCCTCGTTCTGTCCGTTGGCAGCCAGGGGGTAAGGTGCTGGTAGAGTTAATTGATACTCCCGGATTAGATGAAATTGAGGGTGAGTCACGAGCGGATATGGCACGAGAAGTGGTACACCAGGCTGATTTGATTTTGTTTGTCGTGTCTGGTGATATCACACGAACTGAGTATAAAGCACTGCTGGAATTGCGGCAAGCACAAAAACCCTTGATTTTAGTGTTTAACAAGATAGATTTATACCCAGATACAGACCGGGGAGCGATTTACCAAAATTTACAACAACTGGGTACAGGACATCCGAAAGCGAAGCCTCTACTACCTGATGAAATTGTGATGGTGGCGGCGGAACCAGCACCAATGGAAGTACGGGTTGAGTGGTCTGACGGTCGTGTTAGTTATGAATGGGAGACACCACCACCGCAAGTAGATGAACTTAAAGAGACAATTCTGAATATTCTGAATCGAGAAGGGCGATCGCTTCTAGCTTTAAATGCACTGATCCAAGCACGGGATGCAGAAGCCGCGATCGCTCAAAAAACTATCGACTTACGCCAACAAGAAGCCGAAAATATCATTTGGCAATTTACCAAATACAAGGCTTTGGCAGTAATGCTCAATCCCATTGCTTTTTTAGATATCCTGGGCGGAACTGTTGCCGATTTGGCTTTAATTCGCGCTCTAGCTAGATTGTATGGTTTGCCGATGACTAGCTATGAAGCTGGGAAAATTTTAAAAACGATTTTATTTAGTTCCGGTGGCTTGCTACTCTTAGAATTAGGCAGTAGTTTGCTTTTGGGTTTGGGTAAGAGTACGGCGGCAATAACCAGTGCTGACAATCCCAGCAATATTACTGCCTTTGCTGGCAGTGCGATCGCTCAAGCTGGTATCGCCGGTTATGGAGCTTACTCCGTTGGCAAAGCTGCTCAAGTGTATCTCGAAAAAGGCTGCACTTGGGGACAGTTGGGCGCTAGTAGCGTCATTCAAGAAATTCTTTCTCAAGTTGACCAGAACACAATTCTGTATCGTCTGCGACAGGAATTGGGATTAAAGTTATAAGATTTTTGAGTTGTGTTCGGAAAAGTTTCTGTTAACAGATCTTTCCGCCGATGCGATCGCGCCAAAAAGGTAAAATATCCTTGAGCATAGGCGTAGCCTGCCACAGGTAACAACAGGATGTAGGGCTCCAGGCAGGCGCATTATCACCTAGCTTCAATGGAGCCACGCCGGAAAGGCGCGGTGTAACTCTGCCCGGCTGCATTAGCAGTGTTAATCGCTGGCTTCAATGGAGCCACGCCGGAAAGGCGCGGTGTAACTTTATGGCGATCGCAGGATTAACAAATAAAAACGAGCTTCAATGGAGCCACGCCGGAAAGGCGCGGTGTAACGGTAAAAGCTGCGATCGCAGCAAATCAAAATAGCGCTTCAATGGAGCCACGCCGGAAAGGCGCGGTGTAACTATTAACTATGGTAGTAACTTGACGACTGAGTGTAAGGCTTCAATGGAGCCACGCCGGAAAGGCGCGGTGTAACGTAAGAGCTAATTCAGCGTCAGGCTTAAACAAATGTGTCAATAGCTTCAGGGCTTGATGTTCAGCTCCATCAACTTGAAAACAGGTATTGGGAATAAGTTTTTTATCGCCGTTGTGGTGAAATTTCGGGTGACGAGTTAATACTACAGGGGTTAAACTCTGCCATTTATGGCTGTTACCGATTACCTCATGACCTTTATCGTTTTGTTGATTACTTTGCACAAAGTTCTCTTACTTCCGACTCTACATCTACGGAATGTTGTTTTAAACTGATATATTTACCAACTTTGGTAAGAGAATCAGCGTCATCTTTTTCCGGTTCAATTGCGTCTGGTTCTGCTTCTGGAATGGGAACAACTGTGGGTTTATCTTTGGGATTCCCAGTAAAACCAAGGGTTTTTGAATATCCACCATCAGAAATATGCAGCAATATTGTTATTCCCGGATAGAGATGAGTCACTTCTACCCAATCTCCGTTTAATCCATCCCAAACCCAAGCGTCTTTTTTTAGCTTCTTGAGAAAATCTTGTGCTTGCCACAGACTTACCCGACATAATTCTTCTTGTTGTAAAGGCTTCTCAGAATCACTATCTGGCTTATTATCCTTCCAATCACGCCATGCGATCGCTATATCGTTATCATCAGTTTCCCGAATAAATGACGAAATATCAATATCGTGTCCAGCTAAATCTGTAGAAGTATCAAACAACTGTAGTAAATCATGTTTACGAGGGATTAAACCTTTAATTTTTGTTGCTTTTGCCTGCACTGCTTGTAAAGAAATAGCACCAACATCCGTAAGATTAACAAGATGCGATCGCGCTTCTTCTAAAACCTTAGTTTCATAAGGTTTATCAACATTTTTTTGTTCTAAATCAATATCAATCCAATAAATTTTGGCAATATCTTCATTCTGATGTTTACCATAGCGATTACAACGCCCAAACCTTTGTACTAATGATGACCAAGGCGCAAGCTCAGTAAACATTGTTCTTGCTGAAATATCAACACCAGCCTCGATTGCTTGCGTAGAAACGATTATGCCTGATTTGAATTCGCATAACTCTGACTTGAATTCAGATAGCTTCTCATTTAGCTTTTCGCGTTCCTCTGCTCGATATCGTGAGTGAATCAGCAGTAACTTATCTTGCACTAGCTTTTGAAGTTCTTGAAATACAGCTTGAGCGCGACTAACCTGATTGCAAATTACAATAGTAAGAGTATCAGGAATACACGCTTGAACAACTTCAGTTGCTAACGCTTTAGCATATTCTTCATCCTTACCCTGAATAATTGTATTTGCTTTAATTAATTGCTTTTTTGCTTCCCATCGCTCTTTAAGTTTTGGGTTTGCCTTGTCTGCCTCAGTTAATCCATGAACCTTATCTAAATCAGGTTGAAAATTCACTGTTTTCAACAACTCCGAATCGAGAGTTGCACTCATCCACAACGAAGCACTATTTCCATAAGTTCCGAACTCATTTCTAAACCCTTGTAACTGTGCCGTTGTTTGCAATCCACTTCCCATCAACTGCACCTCATCCATCACCCACAAACAATCATTATTCAACAGTGCAAAGTCAATACTCCAGCGATAGCGACTCATGCCATAGCCACGATTTAACGCTCGACTCAGCAATTGGTCTTGAGTTCCAATGATTATATAATCTTTTTCAGGTTCACTTTCCCAGCGTTCACTTACAGCACCCCCCATAAGTAAATGCAACTTTACTGATTCACTTAATTCAGCTTTTTTTAGCCATTTTTCTGTTTCTCCATATGTTTGTTCAACTAATGTTCGCATAGGCAAACAATAAACCAAGTGTTTTGGAGTCGTATCGGGATAATATTTTCTTCTCCATAACCAACCAACCACCACCGTTGCAGTCTTACCTGCACCAGTAATCACATTTAACTGCTGGGTTAATTCTGGTGCTGTTGCAAATCTCTCTTGATATGGAAAAGGAGGATTGCCAGTTATATCTTGCCAAAAATCTTTAAATTCAGCCACTATAATTTTATGGGGTAATAGATGCAGTAAAGTTATTAATACTGCCATTAATAAAGCTTTAACTTATAGTCTTGTATTATTCACTTTCTTGTAAATAGTCTTCACAAGATTTTCCTTCTGCATCAAAAGGACAAGCAGCCCAACTCAATTTTTGATTTATATTTACAACTTGCTTCACTTGTTTGCTCAATTCTTCGCATCTCTGATTAACTAAATCTAATTTCCGATCTAAATGCTCAAAACCAACTAATAAAGCTACAATGATGTCTCTATAATCAGAACTTTCAGAATCAGAAATAAATGTCATAAAATTACTCCTTCAATAATTGGCTCAATCACGCAAATATAGAGGTTATACCACCTCATTTATAGGCAGAAATAAAGGCGTATCAGATATTATTGATAGGATTTACACAACATCCTATCTGACTAAATATTACTTTTTTAGAGAATATTTTCCAGCCGCATAAGTTCTGACTGACTACAACCATAGCAATGAAACCTTAGTTTATCAATTATTATTTTTTTAACAGCAAACCATTTCTTATAAATTTTACTTATATTTAGTCAGATGCAGTCGTTGTTTAAGTCCCAATAAGCTAATCGGCATTTAAGTTGCATGATCAAGGCGGGCAAGATGCCCACCCCACAAGAATTTGATAAAATTTAATATGCAAATTAGATGTGTTTTAGCTTATAACAAAGGGTAAAAAATTCTTGAGTGATCGCTATTCCTCTCTAACATCAAGCTATCATCGAATATTGGGGAATTTCCGTGCGTTACTCAGTAGCATCTATGACCGCTTCTCACTCTGAAACTCCATCTACCAAACCCGACGCGAGTACTTTTATTTCCGACCATCGACAGGTAGACCGCACCAAGCTAAGTCAAATGTACCTCCACTATGTCGAGACGAAGGATAAGTATCCTCACGCCGTATTGCTGTATCGGGTAGGAGATTTCTTTGAATGCTATTTCCAAGATGCTGTAAAACTAGCGCAAGAATTGGAATTAGTTCTCACTAGCAAACAAGCTGGAGAACAGGGACGGGTGGCGATGTCTGGTGTTCCGCACCACGCATGGGAACGCTACGCGACGCTATTGGTAGAAAAAGGCTATGCAGTAGTAATTTGCGACCAAGTGGAAGATGCTTCGGAAGCTGCTGGTAGATTGGTGCGGCGGGAAGTAACGCGCATTCTTACCCCCGGCACTTTGCTGGAAGAGGGAATGCTAAAATCAAGTCGCAATAATTACTTAGCAGCAGTAGTAATTGCCGCAAATCATTGGGGTTTAGCTTATGCAGACATCTCCACAGGCGAATTTCTTACTACTCAAGGTAGTGATTTAGAACATTTGACACAAGAATTAATGCGCTTGCAACCTTCAGAGGTGTTAGTTCCGACAAATGCGCCAGATTTAGGTAGTTTGCTGCGTCCAGGAGAAACTTCGCCACATCTGCCGCAGTGTTTGCCAGCATCATTTTGTTATAGTTTGCGATCGCAAGTTCCCTTTTCCCAAGCCGAAGCTAGACCTAGATTATTGCAGAAATTTAAGGTGCGATCGCTCGAAGGACTCGGTTGTGATCATCTTCCTCTCGCCGTCCGTGCGGCTGGCGGTCTTCTAGAATATTTGGAAGATACTCAAAAAGAAAACCCAGTCACCCTTCAAAGACTCCGCAGCTATACTGTCACCGACTACCTAATTGTTGACAATCAAACCCGCCGTAACCTGGAAATTACTCAAACTGTCCGGGATGGCACTTTTCACGGTTCTCTACTCTGGGCGTTAGATAAAACTAGTACAGCAATGGGTGGGCGGGCTTTGCGGCGGTGGTTATTGCAACCACTACTCGATATTAAAGGCATTCGGTCGCGGCAAGATACCATCCAAGAATTGATGGAAAATACGCCCCTACGTCAAGATTTGCGGCAGTTGTTACGCCAAATTTATGATCTAGAACGCCTGACGGGAAGGGCGGGTTCTGGTACAGCCAATGCTAGAGATTTAGTAGCTTTGGCAGATTCCCTCTCACGCTTACCAGAATTATCCAGCTTAGTAACTGAGGCATGTTCTCCATTCTTGAAAGCTTTGCAGAAAGTCCCAAGTGTGTTGGAAGAATTAGCACAAAAGTTACACGCGCATCTTGTAGAGTCGCCACCCATACAAATCAAGGAAGGCGGATTGATTCGCCCTAGCGTAAATTCCCTGTTGGATGAAAGAAAGGCGACTGTAGAAGCCGATCAGCAATGGATTGCTAATTTAGAAGTTGATGAAAGGGCTAAAACGGGAATTTCGACACTGAAGGTAGGATTTAACAAAACTTTTGGTTATTATATCAGTATTTCCCGCACAAAATCTGATCAAGTACCCGCTAATTATATTCGCAAGCAAACCCTGACAAATGAAGAACGTTACATCACCCCTGATTTGAAGGAACGAGAAGCGCGAATTCTCACAGCGCGGGATGATTTAAATCAGTTGGAATATGAGATTTTTACGGCGTTGCGGGAAGAGGTAGCACAAGAGGCGGAAGTAATTCGCAATCTGTCTCGTGCAGTGGCGGCGGCGGATGTGTTGTGTGGTTTAGCTGAGTTGGCGGTGCATCAAGGTTACTGTCGTCCAGAAATGTTGTCAGGAAGGGAGATAAACATTGTTGATGGTCGTCATCCGGTGGTGGAACAGTCTTTACCTGCGGGTTTCTTTGTGCCGAATTCGACTCAATTGGGTCAAGAGTCATTTGTCATTAGTCATTTGTCATTAGCAGATGACCAAGAACAAATAACAAATGACCAAGGACAAAGGACAAATGACAGTCCCGATTTAATCATTCTAACTGGGCCAAACGCTAGTGGCAAAAGTTGTTATTTGCGTCAGGTGGGATTGATTCAGTTAATGGCGCAGATTGGTAGTTTTGTACCAGCTAAGTTTGCTAGATTGGGAATATGCGATCGCATTTTCACCCGTGTAGGTGCAGTAGATGATCTTGCAACTGGTCAATCTACGTTCATGGTGGAGATGAATGAAACCGCAAATATTCTTAATCATGCCACATCTAGGTCGCTGGTACTATTAGATGAAATTGGTCGCGGGACAGCGACGTTTGATGGTCTTTCTATAGCTTGGGCGGTGGCGGAATATATCGCAGTGGATATTCGGGCGCGAACGATTTTTGCTACTCATTATCATGAATTGAATGAACTGGCTAGCATTTTGCCGAATGTGGCTAACTATCAGGTGACAGTCAAAGAATTACCCGACCAAATTATCTTTTTGCACCAAGTCCAACCGGGAGGCGCTGATAAGTCTTATGGGATTGAGGCGGGAAGGTTGGCGGGTTTGCCTGCGGTGGTGATTCAACGCGCAAAACAAGTTATGGGACAAATTGAGAAACACAGTAAGATTGCGATGGGACTGCAAAATCTGGATTGATTTCTGCAAGCCGCATTTGTTTAATAATGCAAGCCAATGTATTGCCTGATAAATTACTATTATGTAAGTACGTAATGTAGATACGCTTGAAGATGAGCAACTCCTATAGCATTCGTAGTACCAAAATTGGTAACAGTGCAGGATTTAGGCTACCAGCTGAGTTTTATCGGGAGTATCCTCAGTTTGCTAATGCAGATGGTTGGATAGAGGTATTATCGTCGGATACTGCAATTTTGCGGATTGTACCGCAATCTGGTGATGATGAAGACGCAGAAGACTCAGTAATGATGCGCCTGTTTCTCGATTTTGCTATGACAGAAACGCTCAAAAATAACACACTACAACCTTATACAACTGAAATGTCTGAAGCTGCCCGCGAACTAATTGCAGGTGTGCAATTAGACAATGAGTCATTAGAAGATGGCTAATTTTGTCAGTAATGGATGGGGAGTTTACTTTTACCCACAACTATTTGGTATCCAATATCAAGAATTATTTGAACGCGTTTCCCGTTTACGGGAGCAATTACCAAAGGCTGAATATAAAACCCATGCAACAGTAAAGTTATTTGCAGCGATTACTGTTCCAATTGAAACTAAGATTCCCTCTGACCCGTTTGCAAGTCATTTTGCCTTAACAGGGGCGTTAAAATGCTATGGACGGGTGAAAAAGATGGGTTTACCGGAACGGTATCGGCTGTTTTTTAGGGCGTTTGATACGGAACAGTTGAAAGTAATTGTAATTTTGTGGTTAGGATTTCCACGTAAAGAAGGGGCGAAAAATGACTGCTACCAGGTGTTTACTAAGATGGTTGAACGAGGGACGTTTCCAGACAGTTTAGATGAGTTGTTGACAGATTGTGAGGTAACGGAGGATCAAGCAAAGTAGAGGTTTTCTGGGCGGTAAAATAGCTTAAAGGAGCAGGATAGTTGCCAAGTAGTTGAAATCTTGTTAGCATTTATGCTTAAAATTGCACAAGAGGTTTATTTAGCATCTACTAAAAGCTAAAGTTGACCCTTTGCAGGACTCCTATAACCCATGCTGACTGAAATTTTGCCTTTCCGCTTTGAGTTAGACACGATCGCGATCGCTGGAGCGAGTTTGTGGTCATTGGCGCTATATCTAGGTTTTTCCAGAGTCAATGAATGGGTAACTGAGCAAATCAATCGCTGGTTTAACTTTGCAGAGCGATCGCTTTACACCAGCCAGTCAGAATTTGAAAAGACTCGTAAAGCCAGAGAATCCCAAAACGCTTTCTACGCTTCATTATTTAGCATTGTACCTTTTTTGGTAATTGGCGCTTTATTGAACTGGGGTTTGGAAATTAGTTTAGGTGATAGCTGGGGAATTAGTACAGGTATATTAGCTTGTATGTCCGCCGGCATTTATGAACTTGGGCGAAGAGATGGAGAATCTTCGGATTAATTACCAGTACATTAAAGTTCACCAAGATTGTTCGAGAAGCTTTTTCAAGGGTGGCTTAATATTGTAAGACCTTCCCTTATCTCGAACTATCACTTCAATAACTGCATAAGCTAGATCGTGAAAAAATGCTCTAGAAGAGCTGATTTCTCCAAATGCACCTAAATTAAAAGAAATTTCGCCAGATCCAAGTATGTCCCTAACTCCAGGTTCTTGAAATTTCAATCTTGCACCATCAGTAACGCTAGGGGCGTACTCTTCAGTTATGCCGATTCTCACTATATCTAATGATGATGCAAGAGAAGTATTGAGTTGACGTTCTAATTCAGTGGCAATGCTAACCTTCAATACCAATTTGCCAGAGTCGTTTGGCTCAAAAATAGCACCTAAGCAGGCATACAAAAACCTAGCTCCTAGAGGCACTAATATCTCAATCATTACTTCTCTTTTAGATACTGAACCAACTTTTGCATTATCGAGTATGGTTTCTATCCTTTGATCTTCTACAGGATAAAAAGCAGGTCGGGAATCTCCAGGAAAATATAATGGTTCATCCTGCCAAATACGAGCTTTTGCAGTTAAGCCTAGATCAAGTGCTTTCATAATTTACTCAATTCTCCAAGCTTTCATCCAGTTTCTATTGAACTCTTCTGGATAAGCTCTAATTACTTCAGGATGATACAAGCTGTATGGTGATACACCATAATGTGCTACAGCCATAGGATAAGATGTATACCAATCATAACCTTGTTCCATTAGTTCAGCTTCTTTGAGTTCATGAAAGTAGAAACTAGCATCAGCTCCAGAAATTTTTTGTCCTGAATCTAAAGCTTGCTGAAGTCTTTCAATCATTTTTTGATTAGGTAAGAAATCATTAAACTTACTTATATGCTTCTTGATAATCTCCAGGTTTTCACGCTCAACATCATACTCTTTATCAGTTAGAGTTCCCAGAAAATTCTGGTCAGGATTTACACACAAAAGAGAGACTCACTTTTACCTAACTATAGCAGCAGCTTTTCAGTATAGGCATAAAAAAATCACTATTCAAAATTCAAATTAATTCTGTCCATCTCCTCCTACTCGCCTTGCTTCTTTACTTCCTCGCCAACAATCTGTGCAATCTTCTGGGCGGCACCGCTTTCACCGCGAATATTACGGAGTTTAGCGCGGATATCAGCCAATTTTTCGGGATTGGCTAATAAGTCTAAAACCATTTCCCCAACTTCTTGCGGTTGAAGTTTACCCATAAGTTCTGGGACTATTTCTTCCTGTGCCCAGATATTTGGCCATGCTAATAAACCTTTGCGTCTGACAAATCTTAGAAATAGCCAATTAATCACCTTAGCAAAGGGCGTACCTACCCCTGGCAGATTTGCCAACAACCCAGGTAAACCATCCCAAGAACGCATCGCGTCAAGTTGCTGTGTTGGCAGCAAAACAATCATTGGCACTCCTAAAGCGCCGAGTTCAGCAGTGTTTGCCCCCACTGTAGTCAAGCAGATGCAGCACTGGGATAATAAGTGATATGCCGGGTTTTCTAGCCACAGTTCTACAGTTAAACCCGTTGTTGTTTTGAGCATTGCTTTCCTTTTAGCATCCTCCGGGACAATTAAGGAAGCACCACCAAAGCCAAAGATTTCAGCAATAGAGTTCTTTTGGGGATCGGCAAAACTAGCTAAAGTTTGTAAATCCAAAGTTGGGGCTACAGGAATCACAAATTTGGTTTGTGGTTTTTTAGCGTGGATGTATTCGGCGATCGCTAAACATAATGGCACTCCTTGGGCTAATTTTGCCGCCTTTGACCCAGGTAAAATGCCTATTAGTTCGGTCATTTGTCCTTTGTCCTTTGCCAAAGATGAATGACTACTAGCTTCTACCATCAAATCTCCGACAACGGTGAATTTATGAGCATATTTCTGGGAAACACGGGCAGCAACTTCGGTTTTCATCACGCCAAAGCGATCTATCCAGTTATGCCAACGGGCTGACCATTCGGCGTAAACCACTGTGCGATATCCGAGTTTTTTGCCTATGACTACCGGGAAAATTTGATCACCACCAAGGAAAACAACTACACCGTGACTTCTCCAGTCCCAATTATCAAATGTTTTGCCCGAAAGCAAAAATTGCCAAAAATGCTCTGCTCCCTGAACTCTGTCTACTTCGGGGTAAGAAAGAGCGATCGCTGCTTCTTTACCACTAGCATTTGAGCAAGGTGATAATACCACAGAAATCCTTACTAGAGAACGGTCATCGCCTAGTTCTTGCCGCAACGCCTTCACTACCGGACGCACCCAGGTTGTGACTTCCCCTGGGCCATTTGAAAGGATCAGAATATCTACTTTAGTCATTAGACAAGAGGCAAATATTACCTAATTCGTTCCTATCTTATAGGTATATACTGTAGCTTGTTGATGAAATTGTATCCGCTCAATAAGTTGCGGTAAGCAAAAATTATTAGCGATTGTTGAATCAAT
>NZ_JABXKJ010000191.1 GCF_017115085.1 Nostoc sp. NMS7
CACAGATTAAAAACTCCTGCCATTTCCCATCCAGTTCTAGCTTCAGTTCTAGCTCGGCAACATAATTACTAATAGTGCAGTAGCCTAAATGTGCTTGTACTTCCCGCTTGACTGCTGAATGGATATGCTCGTCATCTCGTGCTACTGCACCAATATCAAAGACCACGGCTAGGGGATCGATCTGACTACGAACTCGATTCCAAGCATCTTGAAACTCTTGGGTTTTGGGAGAATCATCTCGCGCTAGCAAGGCACTTGCCACCGTCCGATTATCGGGTAAAACCATATCATTGAGAGCCAGCCCTAAAAGCTTGGCAAAGCTCGACTTTCCAGAACCGTAAAAACCAGATATCCAGGATGCTGGAAGTTCAGCACCACCAGGTTTTTGTAATTCTTCTGCCATAGAATTGAGCAGCTTTACAAACTGCTCGTGAATTCCCGACTGCACACGCTTGTGGCGGGGGTCAGTTTCCGGGTAGCCGCCTGTGATGATGTATTCAGAGACTTCTTCTAAGACCTTGGCAGGCTTTTGCTCATGGAAATAAATGACTGGGGCAATATTACGGGTGACATCAGCAGCAAAAATTTCCTTAATTAGCATGGCATCACCTCTTTAATAGTTGCAGTAATAAAGTCAGTCATGAGTAAATTCGAGGTCGATAGTCCCGGTCAGAAGGCAGTTCGTCCATAAAAGACAGAGCGTTCAAATCCCTTCGCTCCCCTGGATAAAGGAGAACAACAGGCAAGTTGCGCGTTTTACCGTCAATGTGTTTGAGCAACGCTGATGAACGAAAAAATGGATATAGCGCTCCAACTCGTCCTAAAAAAATCAAGGTGCGATTAGTCTCATTGGGATGCTTATCTGAAAATTCATCAATTAGAGCGATAACATCTTTAGCAATGCCATCAGATCCTTCAATATACAGAGCAATTTTGTCTTTTAAATGATTAAGGGCGCGGTTTGGATCTTTTGCATACAGACGATGCTCAGTGTTGATAATACTGTTTAATACTCGTGATTCTTCTCGCTTTAGCCGATCTAAAAATAAACGTTGGAGGGAAATTGCTAAAACATTCCAGCCTTGCCCCTTTAGATCATCTGTTAGCACCCGAATTTGGGCACGCAGTTTAAATTCGTTACGCGGATCATAAAGTAGAATGGCAAAGCGGTAGTTCCGCATTGTGCTAATTTTAGGCCCACCCTCATCTAGTAAATCAGTACGTAGTGCTTGTACAGCAGGCATTTGAAGATCAAATAAAGAGCTAATCATGCTTCTTGCTCCAACTTTACTCCGAGGATTTGCTTTGCCCACGATGTCAAGTCTGCATAATGCCACCCGAAATCATAGAGATTTCCCATGCGGGTAAATGATAACCCTGGCAAACGGGTCAACCGCTGTTCCAGAAAGCTATCAAACAAGCCAACAGAGTTAAAATAAGGATTGCTCAGGAGTGAACCTTCAAAATATAAGTCACGTAAAAAATACAGCCAGTAGACTAATGCTTCATCTGTGACTTTGGGATATTTCAGACTACGCATCCCAGAATTTTCTGAGCAAAGCCCAGCAGCAGCAGCAGTAGCAATTAAGCCAGTAGCCATGCGAAAGGTTGTTGCGGCAGACCACTTACTTTCAAGTTGCTGAGTTACCCAACGTGCCACTATATCCCGGTCAATATCTGAATTAGGTTGTAGACGACGTTGTTCTAAAAAAATACCAGTAAAACTCCGATAAATTGGGTCTGTAAGTTGCATATGCCAATGGCAAATATTTTGGCGAGTTGTAGGATTGTTAGGCCGCCATTGGCTAAGAACTGTTAATGCCGTTGGGTAAGTGTCAAAGCGATGGCTAAATTCAATCAGGAGACTCCGCACTCGTGCCATGCTTTTACTACCAAACCAACGTTCCTCAAAAGCAATAACTGCGCGTTTTTCTTTAGGAATTCCTGCTTTTAAATATTCCCAGTAAGCGCGGCTTTCTTCTAATGCCAGCGATGTTCGCAGCAATCTAGTATGAAATTGACTAACTTCTTTACCATTAAACATAGATTGAACTGCTACTGAGTTGTAGATTTGCCTCTGAATTAGTTTGCTAGGCATAATACTTAGCGCTCCTCTAAACGGTAAAACGGCATAGGATATTTATCTGAAAAAGGCAAAAGCGCAAAGGCTAACCTCTTTGCACATTCATCCAACGCCTTGAGCGTTTCATCTACAATTTCTCTTCCACTAGGAACAAGTTTAAAATCCATCTTTCTATGTGGAATACTAATAGCTTCTTCAAAATCAGGCTTAGAAAAAGCTTGATATATATCCACTGGAAAAGGCAAAGTTTCTGAAGGGTTTATACCGTTCTGCTTATGAAAAATAAGCCGATCTGCCAGCTGTTCATCAATAGAGAAGCCCCAGAAAAATAACGTTCGGACTGCATCAGGTTTAGCCATATCCATCCGCCTACCTCGATCTTGATGGATTGCAACTTGTCTCACAGCCTCTAACGATGCCCACAGATAGGTTTTAGGAAATAAACGTTGAAATAAGTCCCCGCCACCGTTCTCATCAATTAGGTCAGTGCGCCACCAATCAAGACGTTTTGGCTCACAAGCTCCTTCACCGGCCCAAGCAACTATTATTTGAAGAGCCAAAATTTTATCAAGCGTATCTTTATTTACTTTACTAAGTGACATTTTTATCTTTAAATTTAGTTTGTTTCATAGTAAAAATTATTTCATACGTAAATTACGTACTGAATTGCACAGATTTTCTAATATTCCGTACTTACTTTTAATCTAATTTGTAGCTAGTACATTAGTATTAGCAAAATTATGTTAAATTTTTTACTAATTTAAAATAAATTAATAACTAAGTATTTGCTAATTTTACTGATACAAGCTAACTTCAATCTCATAATTCTTGCTTCAGTATTAATACTGAAAAGACATAAATAAGCTTAGTAACAAGTTAAAGATTGTTTTGGTGTTTTTTATGAGTACCGACTTTCGGTGATCCTAGCGACAGCTGATTCTCTGAAGATTATCCGAAGCCCTTCTAAGACTAGTCAGTAAATTCTTGGTAGCCGTATGGTATGGCTTGAACCTCGTGCCGAAATGATGTTCACAAGGAAGCTATCAAAGAAGTCTTGGGTTTTGAAAAACTCCTTTGGTTAAAGTACTGGATACAGATGACCTACCTCCTATTCCAAGGAACCCCAAGCACTACCGCAACGGCATCTGCCACTTTGAGTAGATGCCTTGGCAGCCCACCTACCTACCTAGCTACCTACTTAGTTGCTGCTAATGGGTGCTGATGAGCGAAATCTAGGAATAGAAGAAGTAAGCGATCGCTCTAAAAGCCTACTTTAGACATTGCCCAAACCATCGACACTCCCGCAAGAACATCAAGAGCTTTGCTGATGTTGGTTATTGGATAGGTACTGGTCGCGTTGAGATTAACTTTGTACCCAAATTTGGCTGTACTGACAAGTTGTTAGAAAAACCAGTATTGAGGGAAAACTTAAAGTAAGGAACTGTGTTGGAGAAGTTGACTGTAATTAATTCTTCAGCCGAATGCTACAAATTACAAGATTAGGCAACAGCAGTGGCAATCCGGTGCATGAGTAGAGGGGATAGCAAACGCTCATTCGTAAGAAAAAAACTAACAGTAGAGGTGATTGCTTCCATGTAGAGAAAATTTCAGACGATCGATGCACGCTAGTTAATTAAGTAAACATTGCAACAAACTAGATAATTATTTATATGAGTGAACCTATTTCTTTAATGGCATTTTTCGGAGCTTCTAAAGGAGTTGTTGGCATTTCCATAAGAATAGCTAAATCTTTAAAGCTAATAGAATCTATTGAAAGTAAAGTTGACCTTTTGACGCAGGTGGAATTTAATGCTGCTTGGAAAACACTTCTTCAGGCTTGTAATTCTAGCTCTTCTGATGAACAAAAGTCCTTTCTTATTAATGATGCCAGGGATGGTTTTACTAAGGCTACTTGTCTTGAAAAAGGGGAGCGACTTTTTTATACTTATTTAGGATTAGCAATTTGCCATTATTTAATTGATGATATAAACAATGTTAAAACAGCTTTACTAGAGGCTACCAAAGTTAGTATATATAAAAATATTTATCAAGAAACCCGAGATTCATCTCTGGGTTTTAATAAGTATGGCATTAATACCATTATAAATAGTTATAATCCTGTAAATATGGTAAACCTCATAAAAGGTACATTTTCATATCCATTACTGAAAGTGCAAAAAATAGAAATTCAAAGATATAATAAATCCAAAAGTGATTTAACTCACCATATTTTGAGAAAAATAAATGCTGAAGAAAAAATAATTGCTCTGGTAACAAAAATTAATCAACCAAGCGTTGTATTTACAAGTTTAGAATCAAAATCATTGGAGTTAATAAATTTACAAAAGCAATGTCTAGAAATAATAACTAATATTTAATTTTCAATATTTAGAGATTGCTTCCCTCATTTTTAGAGGAAGACGCACAAGCGATCGCACCCTCAGAGAAGGTAAAACTAGCAATAAAAAAACGTAGCTTGCCACCGTAAGCATCGCTTTCCTGATTCTTGACAACGTTGGGTCAATTTAGGCGATTTGTGACTATTTTTTTGATATCTCATTTAAACGGCAATTCAGGCAATTGTTATACTAAATTGCCAGAACCTTTGAACACAAATGAAAAAGCCCTCAACAGCAAGAAACTAACTACTTCCAAAATTACTATTACGGCATCTATCACATCTTAATAACGTTTCACCCTGCCCAGTACAAGCTCCACAGTGAGGGCAAATGATGCGAATCCTCCCCGACTCTGGTGTTTCATCAGAACTGCACAATGCCGAAAGTAAGTCACGTCCTAGCAGTTGCTCTCTAGCCATCGCTTTCACAGCATAGGAACATTTAGTTTCTGTTTTAGTTTGTCGCTTTATCTTAATAGGTTCCAGCTTGGCTGTCTTACCACGACAATTCCTACAGGTTCGCCAACTCCATTTGGCTTGACAGTTAGGACAATCGCCCTCATTTTCCTTAAACTGCAAACACACATCACTTAGGTCAAAACTGCACACTGGACAATATGAAGGATGAATGCCATAAACCAAATCGACTCCCAAGGTATGAAAGCGAAATAGTCTCTGAAAACGTTCAAGAGTGCTTAAATCAAGTGGACTAGCTGGCATCATACCAACGCTACGAACAAAAGCATTACCATCAAAAGTGGAAACAAAGCGTTTATAATCATCCGGACTCATAAAGTTTTCGCCGATATTCAGCATTTTTTGAATTAACTCTGGCGTAACATCTTCACTTATTTCTCTATCTCGTGGATCTGTGGGATGTACTAAGACAACAAAAGTCTGCACTTGGTTGTTGCGATTTTGACGTTTGGAAGTATTTCCAATTGAAGAACCTTGGGACAAACCTGCATCATAGAGAGTGTCCAAAGTCTTTTTAATTTCATCTCGATCGCCAAAAAACGCTCGCGCTAATGGAATCAGTACCAGTCTAATGCGGGTTGGATGAGAACATTTATGAGTATTAGTGTTCAGATCCTCCCAGATAAACTCAATATTTATCTTGAAATTACCTGATTCGGGAGGCTGCACAAATGCTGTCCATGCTTCCCACTGGAGTGCTTGTTGAAAATCTAATTCTTCTGGAAAGTTCTCCGGTTTCACTTTTGCAGTTTCAAACCCAATCCAGCGCAAAGCCAAAAGTACGCAGCCATGAATGTAACTAGCGTAATCTGATAACAAATCTCGCTCTTTTTCTATATTTTGCTGGTCGGGATTGCTAAAAAATCTGTCCAGCATCTCCCACAATTGACGCAAACGCCGATAGTCTGCATCCATTTGCAAAATGTTAGTTGGTTTTAAAGGAGATATCACATCTGGTTTGCTAGATAAACTCTTATAAAGTACTAAGTCTAAACAACTACTGGTGTCAGAATATAGGCGGCTAATTTTATCTTTTAGTGCTTGTGCTTGCTCGTATTGCTGCAAATAGTCTTGTACGGTATCTAGATTTTGCCAAAGTGCTTTCAATCGATCTTCTCGGAAGCGATTATATCGGTATTCTGCAAATAAGTTTTCATGCAGCGTTTGTGTTTGGTAGTAGGCGCGGTCTATTTCCCGGAGTCTTTGTTCCATCCAGCGCAGCAACCTTCGCACTAGAGTAGCAACCACGCGATTTTCATAGAGGTCAAGAGTTTCTTCTGGCACTTCGCTTCTAATTTGTGCCGGAGTAATGCGCGTTGCAGTGCGAGATTGCCATAATTCTGGTCGAGATGCCAAATGCTCAATTGCATCAGGCGGAATACGTCTTGCTCTGTCTATGGGCATAACTCGACGCTCTACTATTAAAGTGCGTCGGGGTTTGCTACATACCCTCAGTAAAGATGGTAAAACTTCTGCGATCGCCTCATCTAGTTCCAGGGCATTTTTGTTGGTAAGGGAATCACGAATAGTACCAGGAGAGAAAAACGGCAACTTGAGTAATTGCTCTGTTGATATAGTTGCTTCTAGTCCTTTTGCTTGGTCAGCGAAAAGTGCCAAAGCCACTCGCATTGTCTCATCCAATTGTGTTCGCAATGGCACTTCAAATTTATACCGTCCAATACTTCCAGAACCTGTACAGGCGATACGTACCGAACAGCACCCAAAAGTATCAACTGTTATGGGTAAATTACGGCTTGTTTCATTTGTACGGATGTAAGTATTATCGTTGAGCGTAATTTCAGTTTCGCCATCAGCAGGGGTGAAATTAATCTGAATACGGTAGTCATCTATACTCTCTAAACGGCGGCGTTCTCCCGATTGCAATGGTTCTAGGTTGCCTGTCCAACGATTGAGTAAAAAAAGATGTGCCATAATTTACCGTTTAAATTTGTTAATCTCGCGTTCCAAAAGTTTTAAGGAAATCGCAGCACTCCCCAGTCGCGGGTTATCTGTAAAACTTACCTCAATAGTGTCTCGTACTTCCTGTAAACCAGAACGAACATTTGGATCAGTACGGTTTTGTACCTGCCAAAGCAGCTTTCTGGCGATAAAGTGGTCTAAACCTTCCCCAAGTTTTCCACCCGTCGCAGTGTATGTGGGAAGGAAGATAAAAAGTTGGTCTAACAGGCGTTGTCCGTACCCTACTTGAAAGTACTCGTGCAATGCCGAACTAATGAGTTTAAGACAACCCTCTACAGCTTCTCGATCTGTATCTCTGAAATTTTTCATCGCCTTTTGTACAGCTTGGCGAAAATCTGGGATTTTTAGATTTGCTGGTTGTGTGGTATCAAAACTTTCTTGCGGGAAAGGTTCATCTATTTGCAAAACTTGAGCGCGATCGTAAACTTTACGGGTAATCTCATATGTAGATTCGTCCGTATTTGCGGTGCCAACAAACCAGACATTATCAGGGATTGGTAGCTGGACTGCACCGTTTTTCAATCTAATTCCTTTGGGAAGTTGACCTCCAGTAGGGTCGTGGTTTAGTAGTTCAATTTCTCTATCCTCTGGGCGACCTTCCATAATTGAAAGTAAATCGGCAAAATAGTATTCCACCCGTGACAGGTTCATTTCATCCAAAACTATGAAATAAGGATGATTACAGTAACGAGTTGTGCCTGCCTCATAGATTGCCCTAGAAAACTGAGACTCATTAAAAACGCGGAAGAAAGAGTTATAAGAACCAAGCAAATCAAGCTTATCTCGCCAGCTAGATTGAACTTCAATTCGGGCAAATTTACCACCAATTGCATAAGCAAAATATTCTGGCAGACTGGTTTTACCCGTACCACTCTGACCTTGAATAATAATTAGTCTGGAAGCTGCCATTGAGGAAATAAAAGCGCGAATCGTATGTTCATCATAATAATGAGCAAAATGTGAGGTTTCAGCTTCTCCCCTTTCTAACTCTTGGCGGCTTGGTAAACTACCCATCCAAGTACGACTTATAGTAGCTAATTCATTTAGATTATTAACAGCAACACCATAAGGTTTGTCAGAAATATTTTCATTTTCTCTATCCATAGAAGCAAAATTACCAAACGCTTGTATCTGACTGGTTTGCAATTGACCAAGCATCCGTTTAAGTTCTTCTATTTGTTCACTCAAATACTGATTTAGTAACTTGAGAGTATCTCTCTCTTTGCGAAGCTGTTCTGTCTCCATCCTCTCTGAATGCTGCTGGCGACGGATACGTTCTAAGTCATCAACCCTCGCTTGCAAATCTCGATACTTAGCTTCAAAATCAATTGCTGCTTCGGCACGCCTCCGAAGTTCTGCTAACTCTATTTCTGATGGATATTGCTCAAATAATTTCTCATATTCTCTAAGCTTATTCTCTAGAATATTGTTATCTTCTAAAATTTTCGCTGGCGAACCTGATACAGCCTGGAGCCTATTTTTATTGCTCTCCAATTCTACCCTCAGCCGATGATTTTCATCTTGAATCACTTGAAGTTGCCGTTCAATATCTCCCTTTTCTCTTATCAACTTACTAATTGCCTCTTCTGAACAAGCATTTTCACGTTGAGTTAGTTCTTGTTCCTTATGTTGCAGTTTTTTCTTTTGCGAAGCTAACCAATTGTTTTCCTCTTCTAAGTCTTCTTCTCGGCGTTCAATCTGCTTAATGTCCCTTGACAGCTTTTTATCTTCTTCTTCAAGATACCTGTCTTTATCGTCAAGTACCTTACGGAAATTTACTAATTCTTCTTCTTTCGTCTGGATTTCCTTAATTATTTGCTCTCTTGCTCGTTGTCTATGTTCGTTGGCTAGAGTTTCTGCCTGTTCAATAATACTATCTGCTTGATTTTGGACATCAAGCTTTAACTTTTGAGCTTCCTTGATAATTTTTTGTGCTTCCGTTTGTGCGGCACTTAACTTTTTGTTAACTTCCGTTTGTGCTACTTCTATAATTTGTTGACGTTCTACTATAACTTCCTGTTTTTTTTCTGTTAGCCATTCCTGACGAGCCATAGCTTCTAATTCTTTAAAGCCATTAATAGCTTGCACTTTCTGTTGGGCTAATTCCTGTTCTCTTGTGGCAATCTCAGCTTCTTTTGCTGCGGTTATTTCTTTTTGTTCCTCTAACTGAAATTCCAGTTCATTGATTTTGTCTTGGAGTTTATCAATATCCTGGGACTGTACATTAACTGTTGACACATTTTGAGGAGTCACTGCAACAGCAGCAATATTTTGAGTATTAGTTTGAGGAATATTTTGTTGCTGACGGTTTTGATTTGTATTTAAATTTCTAGGTCTTTTACTCATTTATACCTCCTTTGATAATTTGCTATTTGTTAATCGCCATGCTTGAACAACTAACCGGACAATTTGATATGTTTTTGTTACTAAATCCTCAACTAAAATGATTGGTTCGTTGTGGCTGCCACCAGCATGAGCGCCAATTGTGTTGCGGATATGGGCAATTTTTTCTATATCTGCTAAAAAATCTAAATGTTTTTTAAGTAAATATTCCAAAATACTGCGATGTAAGCTGTTACGCCGACTTGCTGATAGTAAGAATGTCACAAGATATGGTCGTAAAGAGTCTTTACCACCATCAAGAACATTACGGATTGCTCCTAACTTTGTAAATAAAATCCGCTCTGGTATTTCGCTTCCACCGCAGGCAACAACTGTATCTTTTAAACATTGTTGCAATGTATCCCTACTTTTATATGGTTCCCAAATATTTGCAGGAATTGTATCTAGTTGCAGTAAAGTAAACATTAACTGCTCTAAAACCCTTTGCGATCGCGTAATACTTGTGTCTGTCTCATCGAAACCACGTCCTAGAAGGGTACGCGATTGTTCTAAGCGTTCCAATTCTTTCCAAACTTGCTGCCAAACTTTGTCCGGCACAGAGCCGACTTCAAATATTATTTTGTCGTAGGCTTCCCTTGCTAAACCGATCGGCTCAATTTCTCCAGGTTGCTTGCGTTTCCACGCTTCACGGCTCTCGGACTGCAAATGCTCTACAATTTTCTTGCCTTCTTCACACTGGGATGTGGCAAAGTTCAATAGGCGTACCCAACGAAAACCATCTGGAAGCCCAAAAGGACAGCGTAGAGAAAATTGACCATCGGATGTTCCCTCAATAATGCAAGAAACTAGCAAATAAAACTGTTGCGGTCGTTTACTTAACAGACGCACACCAAAATTTTCTGTTTGCTCTACTTTTGTGTTATTGCTTTGCGTCAGAGTATCTGCTTTGCTGATTTCAGTAAAACCATAGGCATCAGAAACAGCATTATTTGCTTCTGTATTCAAGCCATCAGCCTGAATTCGTTTTAACAGCCGACGCTGAGTTTTGATTGCCGATGTCACATCAGCAGCGTTGGGTGTAGGTAGTGTTTGCCGTATCCACGGAAGTTGAAAAGCTTGGGAGACATCTGAACGACTAGAGTCAGCATAGCGTAAGCTTTTAGTGTAAAACCAACTTAGAAGTTCACCGGCTGTTGCGTCCTGAAAAATCCAGCCATATTCTGTTTTCTCTTCATCCTCTTTTCCATCTTGCTGAAGAATTTTCTCTCCTTTATCAGTCAAGCGAGCTTTTCTGTCAATATAGCCCTGATTTTCTAGCTGTAACATGACATTAAAAAGAAAATCTTTGTGCTGTCCCAGCATTTGTGCTTGATCCTGGTGGCGCGTTACCCCAGTATGGGTTAGCCGTAGTGAAGTTAGCTGCAAAAAGTCTAATTTGCGCTCTGTTACTTGTGGGGCAGCGATTCTCCAAGCATAAACAGGCCATAATATGTTTTGCTGTTGGTCAGTGTGCGCCTGCTGTTGGGCAAACAAAAGAATATTTATAGGTTTTGCATCTGATACTTGATTGCTTGGTAACAGTATCAGTTCGTCAGGTAAAGATTCATCATCATCAAACAGCAATTCATCATCAAAATCAGACATCTGCATAGCCCTGCTCACTTCGACACAAATCAACAAAAGCTTTTAAGCTGTTAGAGTAAGGTGTGCCATCAGGACGCAAAGACGCAACACAAGCAGAGTCTCCTACTCCAATTAGTACGCAACGGGCGCGGCTAAATGCAACACATAGCCGATTTGGGAGTGCTGTGAAACCAAGACGCTTTTCAATAGATACCTCCTGATTACTGCGAACGGTGGAAAGATAAACTACATCATATTCTCGTCCTTGGAAAGCATCGACCGTTCCCACTCGCACCCGACGCTGTAAATGTTCTGGCAACCCGTGGCGAAGGTCTGCGATCGCCTCTTTGATTGCTTCTTCCTGGGCTGAGTAAAATGCAATCACCCCAACCATTCCCGTTGGTTTACTTGGGTCGAAATTAGGGTATTTTTCCGCTATGGGGGGAAGTACACGACGCAGTTCGCACATAATCCGGTCAACTTCCGCAGCACGCTGCCAGCTACGATTGCCAGCACGAGTTTCACTACCAAGACTTTTAGGCACATCTAACCAAGCAATGGGTTTTAGATTATACTGAGCTGTATAATTCGGTCGTGATTCTGGCTTGACAAAACTAGAGTTAAGGGGGCTTTCAGGATAAAAGCGATCGCTGACAAATTGCCCAATCGTCGGATGCATTCGGAACTGATCCGTTAGCTGGGCAGTCCGCTCAATACCATCGATAGCAGTTTGTTTGGGCAGTGATTCCCAAAGTCTTTCAAATAGACTTTTACCATATATATCCTTTAGCTTTTCATCCCCCTCCTTAGCCAAACTCTGCTCAATTTCCCTTTCTAAAACGTGAGGAAGTTGTTTGTGGTCGCCAACGAGGATAACCCGCCGTCCTTTTACTATTGGTATTAATAAATCAAGGGGATTTGCCCTTGCGGCTTCATCCACCACAACTAAGTTAAAAGTCCGGTTAGCCATTCCCAAATACTTTGAGTCTGCTTGTCCGCAACTGGTAGCTTGAATTGGTGAATATTTTCCAATCACTTCTCTGACATGGGCTGGATCTTCTTCTAAATAACGCACAAATAGCTCCAGCGCTTCTTGCTGTCCTTCTACACTTTGGTCGCGGGCCACTTTAACTTCCTCAATCGCAGCTAGCAGGCATTGCTCAATTTCTCGATCGGACACATCTTGTTCGGCGATCGGGGCGGCAAAGGGAATCTCCAGTAGTTGTTGGCGAATACCAATACAGGCGTTTTGCAAGGATATCCAGGGTTCCCGATAAGCTGTATTTTCTTCTGTCCAAGCAGCAGCAACTTCCACAGCTTCAATAATATCGGGTGAAAGATTATCAAGATAAGGCTCCAAAAAGCGTCTCAATCTCCGAGCCTGTCGATTGCCATCATCTTTAAAATTTTCTTCTGCTGTACACTGCTGATTTAATCTGCGTTCTAGTTCCTCCTTTTCCTCGATATCTTCAATCACTGGCTTGGGCTGAGTCTGCACGGTTGGAACAGTAGCCGCAAGGCGGTCTAATTCGGCTATTTGCTGGGCAGATAAAAACTGTTCTGCCGCATTGCGAAAATCTAAAATTATTTCACGGGTTCCTTCCCTTCCTCCTGCTGAAGTGCGCCAATGGGAGAGGCTACCTTTGAGTTGGTCGATGAGGGTGCGAGTTGCTTTATGTTCGTTCTTTAAGTGCGATCGCACAACCTTAATAACTTGATCGCCCCACGCTTGAATTACCTCGGCTCCTCGATCTTCCCCTTTTTTGCCTCCAAGTCGGTCAACAGGAAGTCCTGAAAGGCTCATGCCTGCGATCGCATTATCCACTGCCTCATGCTGCAAACTCGTGACCAAAACTGTTTCTAACCCATCATTAGTATTACGCCCTTCATTAAGCATGGTCAGTAATGCCTGAATCACCCTTGTCTTCCCTGTTCCTGGCGGCCCCTGAATAACGGCAATATCTGGTGTAGACAGTGCAATGCGTAACGCCTTTTCCTGATCTGGCGTTGGCCCGGTTTCGCCAAACATCTTGCGTGCTGGTTTTGTAATTATCTTTTTTTGGCGAGGAATTGCCCGTTCAAAGGTTTTTCCCTCAAAAATTAAGCCTAAATAAGGCAAGCCAGCGCGTGCAGATTCCAAGGTCTTGAGCGCATTATCACGTTTTTTGAGTTTCGACTCCTCCAAAGCCATAGAGGGAGAAATTATTCCATTACTGGGTGGCTCGTTATCGCTTTCCCAAACAACTGTGAGGCGCTTATTTTTCTGGTCGCAATCCACTGCTAATCCTTCTGGTTTACCTCCATCGCTTTCTATTATTATTGGCAGTCCATCACCAGAAATATGCTCAACCCAAGGCTTAAGGTTAGCTGATAGTTCTAAGTTAAAAATTAGTAAAGTTTTACTACTGTCATCAGATTTTAGTTTTGGTCTGCCTTGATAGCGTAAAGGTGGCAAAGATCCAAAACGCTCTTCTAAAATTCTTCCTTCTTCTGAGTTGTAATGCTTCCAACTAGCAATCCAACTATTATTTTCTCTAACAGCTTTGTCAAGGGCTGCAATTGCTGCCGAATATATAGTACTAGCGGCTGTTTTGTCGCAGAACTCTAACGATTGGCGCATTAAATATATAGGGCGGCGATCAAGATTTTGCCCGCGATGTTTAACAATTCGTTTTGCTACCAGTTGTTGCTTATCATCACTCAAAGCCAAATCGAGAGCGCGTTTAGCCCCAACCACAGTAAATCCCCGTTCCAAGTCTGGATCGCTAGCACCGGAATTAACAAACCAATAGCCAAATTTATCAAGCAAAAACTCCCGTTCCAAACAGCGTTTCGCATCTTGAAACGTCTTTACTTTAGACCACTGGCGCATCACAACTGTCTCGATAAATTCGTCAGTCAGCGCCACTTGCAACTGTACGGGAATTTCAGCCTCTGGGAGAGTAAAAGCTTGTCCTTTAATTTCAACTTCCTGGGCTGCTGCTTTCATAATGCAACCAAGTATACTAACCTGCCCTGATTGCAATTCCCACATTAATACCTTGGCATCAGCAGAGTTTGGCTCAACTTCGATTACCAAATCGGAATCATTACTGTTGGGAGCTTCAAAGCCAAGAATACCTTCATCAATTCGTTGTAATTCAACTATTTTATCTTCCCAATCTGACTGTGCCGCACCTCTTTGCAGCAAAAAACGTCCGCTTACCTCTTTGCCAAATTTCAAGTCAAATAATTTCATCCTTGACCTCCCATGTTTGGGTAAGGATTACGCACCTTTGCTTTAATACCAGATGGAAAGTGAATTACCGTTTGATTGAATAGCCACACATAATCACCAGGAGGGCAGGTCTCTTTGTTTCCGGCAGCATCTTTAGTTGCCCAAGTATTTTGACTCCAATTTTTAATCCCAAAAATTGACTCATTATTACTATTCCGTTTTGCCCCAAATTGTCCGGCATCGCCAGTTGCTTCTGGGTCGCCATTCACCAAGCGGTTAGGAAGTATCCTCTGTTCTTTATCTAAAACTAGCCGATGGGCTTTTTTATTTCTGATCAATTCTTTGCGCTCGTCTTCGTCTAAGTTATCAATAGCTGGATCGACATCAAAGAAACCAAGTTCAATTGGGCGATCGCTTGTTTGTCCGCACCAGTCACAAACGAAGGGAGTACCTCGCATTTCTGGTAAATAGGTAGTAGCACCACATTTGGGGCAAAGTGCGGTTTGATCGGCAGCTTCCAACAAAGCAATTAGCCATTCTTCTGGCGATGGTCGCGCCCAAGGGTCTGCTACACCGTTTTCAAAAGCTCGCCGGCTTAAGTCTCTGAGTTTCCTAGTTAACACGCGACCTGGTGGTAAACCCTTGGTTGAGTGATTTTGTTTGTTGTCTCTGGAGTCTATAAAAGGCAGTTCTCCCCGGTAAGCCATTTCCTCTAATTCCGGCTCACCTTCAAGGACTTCATCTCCAAAAAAGGGATGATTTAGCACTAACAGATGAAAAATTGCCACCGCCAAAGACCAGCGATCGCACGCATGATCCGGAAAGCAAGACTCTTTCAAAATTTCTGGGGCAATAAACCCAGGACTACCCATAACTTCAGCAAACGATGTGCCCGGAACAATCAAATTGTCCGCATCGATAAGTTTAATAAAAGTTTGCTTGGGGTCTGATGATACTAGGACGTTTTGCCAAGATAAATCCACGTAACAAAGACCATTGCGATGGATTTGCTGTATGGTTCTGGCTAATTGAGCAGCAATCCTCAAGCGACGACGCAATCCTCCTGTAGCAACGTGCCAATTAGTAGTAAGTATTTTGGGGTACACTAATTCCGCCAATGGAATGCTGTCATTAACCCGCTCCATCACATAGCCCAAGTAAGGCTCATCCAAAACAGCACGAGGTAACACCAAGGCATCAACCTCTAAATTGCGGCGGATCAAAATACGCAGATGTTTGTGAAAATCTGCTGAACTAGAGTCAGGCGGTTTGCGGACTTTCACGAGGATATTTTCATCCTCACTGGTATATATTGCTCCTTGCATTCCTTGATTTAGTTGTGCAACTAATTTATAGCGTCGCCCTTCGATATCTCGAATAACTGCACCTGGTTTTGGAAAAGAGAATTTAGGCACTTTGATCCTTTCGGTTTAATCAAACGGCAAATCATCGTCATCATCATTCAACAAATGTAGTGGGAAATTGCTGGTGGAGTTTGGGTTTTGAGCTACCGAACGCGCCATAACCGACATACTGACAATCCGGAAAAAGTCCATCAGCTTGCTAACCTCTGTTGCACGCACGACCGGAATTTCGGGATGATTTACGAAACGCTTGAGGACATCAAAGCCACAATCATCACCAATACCTATAGCCAAGCGTACAGCACGTTTTCCTCGCTCAGAGTCTAAAAGCTTTTGCAGTGCTTCTTCCCAATCATCATTAGGTTGACCATCGCTAACTAACACGAGAGTGGGAAGATAAGAGCGTTTTGGCATTTGTTGCTCATCCTGCAACAGTTGTAAAGCAATATTGAAAGCGGCTCCCATCGCAGTTGTCCCACCAGCAGCTAAAGTAGGTATCTTAACGTTCTCTACAGGGGTTAAGCTAAGAATTTGTTGGGCATTGCTGGCGAATGTAATTATGGCAGTATGAATCTCAGAACGGGTATCATGCACAGTCTGAAACTTTTGGTGCATTTCTACCAGTGCAGCATTCAAGGTAGTAATTTTTTCGCCTTCCATACTGGTACTGACATCAGCAAGCACAATTACTGGTAGTGGTCGCCTCGGTGGTAGAAATTGATTAGGGTTAATTTGCATTTTGTGCTAATGGCAATAAGAATCTGTGACACTTTGTTTTAGTATTCCCATGCCTTGTCGCAAAATTACTAGTATGTCATTTAGCTAAAAGAATATAAAAAGTGTAAGCTCAACATTGGACTATTAGAGGAGCAGGCTTCTGGCGGTTTAAAGTAACCTGTGATTAATCGTTTAGTTACCCACCATCCGTGCATATTCCGAGAGCAACTAAATCAATACTGAAGTGCCACCGGGAAAAGTAGCCATAGCTAACCTGGAGTGGCCGAAAGTAAACTTCTAACGCTGGAGCCGCCGGGGAGATCCCGATGACCAAACTAAGTCTGAAAACTGGTTGCTAAAAACTTTAATCGTTCAAATCACAATCAAGGCGTTCACACCAAGGCATTGCCCCGATCAGCAATTGCATACGCTTATACATGATTGCTGATCGGGGCAATGCTCACTTGAGCGCAGGCTGAAATCTTCGCATTGCAGGCTTGCACATAGGCAGGCGATCGCTTTGAGTGGGTGTTTCAAATAGCAAAAGCCTTGATTGACATAAACTATGGTAGACGCATAGGATTTTAATGTCAACCGTGGTTAATAAAAAAGTAGAGGTTTTGTCAGTGGACATCAGCGATGTGGCATACATCAAATGGAACGCCGAAAAAATTGACATTGTAAAAAAAGCAATGGAAGAAAAAGGCGGAAAAAGAGGATCTATGTCTACAAGAACGCTAGCGCAAGCTTTACAAGATAGAGGCGTAGCTTGCTCATACCAAAACATATTTAAATTATTAAGTGGTAAATATTCAATTATTTCCTTAGAGATAGCGCAGGGTATTTGCGAAGTGTTATCTATCCCTGTTCAAGAAATTGTAAAAATCTACAGATTTTCTGTTTACGATGGTTGACATTGTTAACCAAGGTAGACTAACATATTAATTATAGGAGAGGAACCAAGTAGTAGCCTCCCAGCTAAATTGAACCTTGAAAAAAGTGAACAGAAAACAAAGCCCCCAGGTAGCGGATGCAGTGAATAGTCAAGGCTGCTGAAGTGAGGTAAGGGTGGAGTGGGTTCCAAATAAAAAGTTGCCATAGCAGTACGATAGTCGCTCTGAAGCTCGTTGCCGACTACCGCCCGATCAAGAGATATGCTGCTGTAGCAAGCTCCGGCCACTGGCTAGGAGAAAGAAAATATAAGGCTACGCCAATTCTAGAGTGAGAGTGTTGTGCTGAAAGCACAACAAACTGACCAATAAGAATAGGGCGATCGCGCAGTTTTCCCGACGGAGCGATCGCCTTTTTACCCATTTAAGAGGTATTTCTAATGATTACACAAGTTTCAGCCCCTGCGCCAACAAAAGATCCGTTGACCACACGCGATCGCCAAATCATTGCAACCATAGTAAACGAATCAGACTACAGCCACGATTGCCAGTCTGAAGATGTGGTGACGATTTGGATTAACTCGGATGATATTGTCTGGGTGAAAATGACCCACGGCTATGCTAGATACCATAAAGAACCTTTCAAACGTGCTGTAGCAGAAGTTAAAGAGAGCCTTTTTACTCCATTAGAGAGCAATCAAGAATTAGATGACGAGTTGAAAGAAGCTGCTGACACAATCGGTTTATTGGGTGATTGTGATTGGTTATCGTTGAGCATCAAAGCCTACTCGGATAAATTAGTCGGATTTGCTGGCTGCTACACTTCGCAGAAGCCTCAAATATTAACACCATCTGCGGAATGGGACTTTACACCACTCAAATGGAATATGCCTGCTGCCATCTGCCCAGATTGTGGTGGTCATGGGTGCGGTAACTGCTCTTATCGGGGTACTCGTGCAGAAGACTTGTGTACGCCAGTGGACGGCTACCGACTGACTTATGTGGGACGCACTGACCTTCAGACGGCTGAAAACGTATATCTGGATGGAGAGTTTTTGGGAATAGTCTTCAAAGTCCGAAACCCTAATGAAGTCTGGGAAAACGACCCCAAGACTTACTATTGGCGCTGTGGCGATGGAGTGCAGTATTGGAACGTAAAAGAGGCTGTAGAAGCACTGCGTAGAGTGACGACTCCGGTTGAACTACCGAGGGTGAGCCGGGAGTTGGTAGCAGCGTAGATAAAGGGTGGGTTTCTATACCCACCATGCAACCATAACCAATCCTTGTAAAATAAAACACAGTTCGCCTTTAAAACATGAGTAGCAAGCCTTA
>NZ_JABXKJ010000112.1 GCF_017115085.1 Nostoc sp. NMS7
CGTCCTCCCCTTTCGGGTTTAGGCTGAACGAATCGCACTCACTCCCCATCCTTTATTTCTAATTGATAAATCCGCATCGATGGGTGTTCCTGCATCATGCGCCAATAGTAGCCTTTTGGCGGTGGCTGCACTTTCCCACCACAGCGATATAAGAAAACTGGCTCACCAGAGCGCACAATTTTTTTAACTGTTTGCTCTCTTGCGGGGTCTGGGTTAGCGTCGTCGTACCAGATAATATGGGATTTCCCCAAATATTCAGCCGCCATTAAACTGGCAAACAGCCATTCCATAACTGATTGAATTTGCTCTTGGCTAACGCCGGAGCTTTGTTGTCCGTAGCATAGAATAGTTGGCTGGGCTGGTTTGGGTTTGAGGAAGTTTAAGAATGTAATGAGACTGGTAAACGCAACTATTACCAGGGTTCCCATTTGATGAGGCGCGATGCCTAGCTTGGGCAAGAAAGTGCGATCGCTGTTTGCCAACTTTGACTCGCTTGATTTTCTCTGGTTAGCTGTGATACTTGCTTCATGGGGATAGTCAAGGGCGATGGAAGATAACTCGCTCTCCGTGGCGCTATCGGCGATCGCACGGCTACTAACTTTGTGTCAATTGTTCTATAAGTTGCAGTAGATTTTTTTCAATTTGCCCAAGAGCTTCTGGGGCAGAGGTTTTATCTATGACATCACTTGCTTTAGGCCAACCATTATAGTACATTTGTATTGACGCAAGAGAGTAAGCCTTATTCCCTGTCTTAAGTGTGGGGATTTTATTTTTTGGGTAAGAATTTTTATATATTATGTATGCTTGAAGGGTGACTTTAGTCATGGATGTATTTGTGACTTTTGTAAGAATATTTTTTTCAATAAAAGAGTTTTAATAATGTGAGGTAGAAACTAAATAATATTCAATATCTGGGAATATCGGCTTTCAATAAGCATCTGATAATTCCGGGAAATTTATGGTTTTCCCTATTTATATAGTTATTTAGGAACTCCTAATAATAGGTAAATTTCTTGGTTAAAAGAATAAGAAAAATGAGCTACTATGATTTTGATGAGCATTTCTGGTCGCCAAAAACTGTCTGTCTTCAATCAAAATCAGAAGATTCTAGCCGAAAATCTTCTTATAAAAACTTAATTAATCTTGTCATAATAATATTGATGTCTGTATGCACAGGCTTGTTAATAACAATTTTATTTAGAATCAGCAATAGCAATCTAGATAGAAATTTTATCAATAGAAATAATGTTGATGGGAATTGCTTGATACTTAAAATTAACAGTGGATTTCAAATTTATTGCTCTAGATTAGACTAATTTTAATAATTAAAAATTCCAAATTAATCGGAGAAACATACGGGAGCATGTGATGGAGGCGATGTCTGCGACGGGCTACGCCTACGCTTTGTTTCGTTGAGATTTCCTCTAAGAAAGAGGGCGACACTTCACTAGCCATAGTCTAGATTGGGCTAGACATCAAGCGCATACTACTAAAAGCGTCACCGATAGCGTAGCGTTAGCGTTAGTGTAGCGGTAGCGAGTCAGCGAGCGTCCGCAGGAGCGTCACAGCCGCTTAAAGTAGACATCGCTTCCCCGTTGCTTTCGTTTCCTCCCTTGTATTTTGGGCGATGCCCAACTCTTAGAGACCCTTCGGCAAGCTCAGGGCATCGCGCTACGCGAACGGCGCAGGCTCAGGGTAAGACCTGCGGTGGTCACTGAGCCTTGCCGAAGTGCGGTAAACTACGCACCTCTACCCCATTTAATCTTTCCTCTGGTGCGGACACTACGTGAACGCTTGTATTTCTATAAGTGCTTTATGTCAGAAGCAATGCAAGTGAAATAATAAACTAGTATGCCTTGCTAGGAGATACAGCCATGACCTACACCATGCATGATGCTTTAGAAGTAGCAAACCTTGCTGCTGCTGATGTTGAGGCTTGGCTGCGCTCCAAACCAGAAACTATTAGCGTTTTTAATGTTGAGGATGATCCAGATTACCAGCGCAGAGATATTGACCTCATTTGAAAGACGCAGAGTCGTATAAAACTCTCTAAGTTTGTAACTCATAATTGCTAATTGCTGCTTGCAATTCCTGTTCCACTTCGTACATGAGACTAGCTTTTTTTAACGAGGTAAATTTTTTTCCAGAAATGAAATTTAAACAACCTAAAACCCTAGTTTGCCACTCATTTTCATTAGTATCACAAGCTTGAAATACTTGATCTTTTGACAAACCTAATAGTTGATGAAATAAGTTATTTCTCTCATCTCTCACATGATTCCATACTTGCTGATTAATATGGATATTGGCTTGTGACTGTGGGCAAGCCTGTTTAAAAATTTGATAAATAAAATCACCATAAAGAGGTTTTACACCTTTAAATTTAAATTTATCAGGCAAATTAATTTCATTGAAAATAGAGTCTCGAATTTTAGGCGATTCATCTTCTTTTGCTGGAATTATATGATGCTGATAGTGCGTTTGTACCCACTTAGAAAGTGTACCCTCTAATGCACGGAAACTATGAAATAACGATTCAACATTATTACCTTGTTTCAGACGTACAACTGCTAAATAAGCTGCTTCATAGCCTGTCCACCACCATTGTTGGATGCGTTCTTGAGCGGATGTACCCCTAGCTTTAGCGAAATCTTCAAATTTGGCACAATTCCAGGAAGTAGCCATTGTCAGCAATTCACTAATTCTCTGTTCTTGATAATTTAATGTTTCTTCTCTGTTTTTCCAAATATTAGTTAATATTTTTTGAACACCTGAATAGTCATAACGCTCTAATAATGCTTTAGCTTCCTGTAATTTAATTCCTTTTAAATAATTTGAACTGGGAATATGAACAGGATTACCTTGTTCATACTCATTGCTTACTAAAAAATCAACTTGCTTATTAAATTTTGCTAGAGTTGTAAACTGAATTGCTGAAGATATTGCAGGAGTCCCAGCTTGATGACTTACATAAATTTTGGCAATTTCATTAACTTCTAAAGTAGATATTTTTTGATTAACTAATATCAAGCATTCATTCCAATTATCAAGACCTTGTTCTTTGGACTCTGGCTTTAGTTCTAAATATTTGATGTCTTCTTTAGGTTTCAGTTGAGGAATTTTTTTTTGAAAATACGTCTCTAAGATTGGTTGAATTGTGCAGGTATCTTGCCAATAAGGACATTTATAATCCATTCTCTCTTTGGAAAAAACATTTTCTTGATTGGTTAAAATAACAATAACTTTATCAGGCTGCTTTTTGCCTTGTAAATATTGAGTGAAAGTATCAAGTAGAGGAAAGTGTAAATCATTGTAAGTTTCATCGTCTAAATCAGAACTATAAACCATGCCCATAACTCTTGCAGGAACAGTATAAGGCTCTTCAACATGAGCATTTTTCAGACGAAATGGCTCAAACAAATGATTAGATAGTTGGCTCCTCACAACTCTATAACGTTTCTGCCATTTATTCTTATCATAATTATGTTTTAGCTGTACATCACTGTTACCAGTTGTTACAATCCAAATATTCATAGTTAACTAACCTCTAGGAAATATTTTGAGAAATTTTGTATCGTCATTCAAAAATTGTAAAAATTCTTGCGTGTTTTGAGAGTCATCAGGAAAGATTGTTAGCAACTCTACATATTGATTAGTTCTTTCTAAGTTTCCATCTTTTATGACATATCTGGGATACATTCGATGCCAAATACGTCCTACCTTAGTCGGATTAATTTTACCTGTTAAATCTGTTCTTTTGATGGTTTTATTATTTGAATAAGCTCCATGAAACCATTCGATAGCTTCGCTAGTTTTACCAATTCTTCCCCATACTTGTACTTTATTTGGATGCCAAGCTTCTCGCCAAGTTTCAACGTAATTAACATTTGGTAATTCCAATAAATTAATTAAATTTTGTCGAATATCTTGTATAAATTTAGATATATTGCCAGTGTCTAGTTTTGCACAAGTTAAATATAACTCCTCTGATTCTTCTGTAAATTCCCAATGACAACCAATCATAGGTTTATCATGGTTATCGAAATATTTAGGGTAAAATATCCGATGATCAACTCTCCGCCAAGATTTACCAAATCCTCCTAATAATACAGAAAATTTAATTATTTGAGTGAGAATTCTTTTAAGTTTAGTTTTTTCTTGATTAGAATTACCGATATAAAGAATATCTAATTTTCCTGCTTCTAAGTCATAAGTAGACATAGAAACTGGTCTTTTCGCAGGAGGATTATATGTGTGTTTACCTATGTTAAGTTCTTCAGCAATAAAATTAATACCTAACTTTCCGATAAAAGTACCATTGTCAATTCCTCCCCAAAGTTCTTGAGTAATTCTTTTCGCTGTTTCTTCATCAGTAATACCCCCCAGTAATCTTAGAGTATGTCCCCTTAATACTGCTTTAAACATATTGGGGCGAAATTCTGGAGTTTTATTTAATAATTTAGAAGTTAATCCCTGTCCACAGAGATGAACAGAAAGGATGACTTTATCTGTATTTTCAAGACTTTCAGTAAAATGACCATAACCAGCGCTGACTCTAGACCCAATTCCGATTCCTAAAGCTTTTTCCCAAATATCCCAAATCTTTTTCCATTCTGATGGTTCTAAATGTTTAGTGCTGGAAATACCAAATACTAATGTAGTTCCATAAAGAGATATTTGAGGATTGGCTGTAGTGGTAAAATCATCTTCTACTTGGCGGTTTTGTTGGGAATGAACGATATCAACTAGGCGGCCTTTATTTCCCCAAGACATATCTACAGGATATGCACCATGAAAGCGCAAAATTCCTGGTTTAGTTTTGGTTTGTCCGTTTTCGGTAATTTCTTTACCACAATATTCTCCTTGCAGTTCCTTTGGACAAACTCTTAGGAATGCACCTTTCATACTTGAACCTGGATAAAAAGGGAATCCCTTAGCAGCAATAACAGGTCTAATAAAACCTTCATCTTGTCCACTGTTGGTCAATAAACGCCAGTTAATCGTATATTCCTTCGTTTGAACTTGACGACCGAATCCAGGCATTTTGACTGGGGATTGAGTTTGATTCTGTTTCCACAAAGGAACGTTTTCTTCTACAGCAGCAGGAACGGGAGGACAACTTTTTAGCCACTGTTCAACCCATTAATAAACTGTTTGCGATTCAGCAGAATAGTGTATTTTACCACGATTTGGTAATTGAGCTTGAAACATCAAGGGAATGCGATCGCTATCTGGCATTTTATTCTCCTTCCTCACTAGTTCCAGCAGTACGAATGGGTTTATAACGTTGAGTCCACCACACCATACATTCGCAAAGTTGCGTTAGTACAGCTAAAGTAACTTTGCGTTGTTCTATGGGTAAATTCCATAGTTCATCTGCTATTTCTCGAATTTATCTATCTGAATCAGTAGGAAGTTTAATACCAGTTTGGGAGACAATTTCTGCTAGTTTATTCCAAGTCTCTTTCCAATAATCTGCTTTTACTCCTTGTAACCGCAAATGTTCTCCCCAAAATCGTTCTAGACCATAAACTACAGTCATACGCATTTTGTAAGCCTGAGTGAGTGCATCTTTATGCTGACTATGCTTACTAACTAAATCGTGAGCTTCCTGATCTAACTTGTATAATTCTAAAGCCATATTTATATCTCCTTGAAGGTTAATATACAATGTCCAAAACCAATAGATTCTAATCCTCCTAGATAAATTTCATCGCTATGATTGTTATCAAATGGTTGCCATTTCTTACCTTCTTTGTCTTCTTTAAGTGCAATAGGAAAAGCTAAGATAGTTTCTTCCGGTAATGCTTCCGTATTAAAAAAAGCCTTGTCTTTAGCTTTTTTTTCTGTTTTATCTAATGCCACCCGAGTCTGACGATATAACGCCATATCATGAATCATAGCTATTTCATCATCAGCAACAATGACTTAAAAGCTCTAAAATTGGGCTGTCATCAGGTAGTTCAAAACTATTTATTTCCACAATATGATTTTCACCACCAAATCTATACCAACCATCAGGTAAAGCATGAGTAGATAAATAAACTAAGCAATACTCTGGGTCTAGCTGTACAGAATATTCTAGGAATAATCCACCTTTTGCATCATCTATTTTTAGAGTGCATCTTTCATCATCTTTTAGATGAGGATGTAATACAGATACAAATTGCCAAGGAGATTTTTCTGCGTACCCATTACTCCGAATTTCCTCTGCTGTATGATTCCAAAAATTTATTCTTTGCCATTGATAATAAGGTTCTAGTTTTGAGTTGTTATTGTGCCATTGTCTATTTCTAATTTGCCATTCACTGGAATCGTTCTCAGCTATAATTTTAGTCCAGGGTATTGGTACATAAAAATATTCTGGATTCTCCCATTTTGCCCAAAATGAACCCGCTACATATAAATTATTACTTAATTGTTCTTCGTCCCATAACTTCTGAGCTTGGTTAACACTAAAAAATAATCCAGATAGGGTAGCGGCTTCTGGAGGAAACTTAGAACCGGAACGTCCTACTAAGTTTTCAGGTGATAGAAATGCCCCTGCACTGCCATACATAAACCCTAAAGGATTGATGAGAATTAAATATTTGAACATAAGTAGGTCGGTGTGAATATTTATCATCAGGATAAGGCAGGAGGCAGAAGGGAAGAGGGTTTTAGTCTACTTTACTTTTACTAATATAGTTTGGTTTTTCCCCGTCGTTCTACATAAATGCCATCCTATATGAATTAAACCATAAATCCATTTTATTAGTTCAAGATTATTTGATTTACCAACTATTTGTTCTTGGTTATCTTCTAAATATTGTTTCTGTTGGTCAAAGTAAAGATTGAAAATATTTAATGCTATACGCTCATCAACATTATTGTCTTTAGCTTTCAAATTTATAGCATGACGAGCTTTCAATTGGGCTAAATCACTATAAACATGAGTCCAATTTGGTAAATCTTTTTCATCACGTCCTTTACATTCCCATTCAGCAAAGGTTTTACCATCTCTATCTCTATACTTAATTAAAATATGCAAATAATCCCAAGGACAAGTCCACTGCACATATTGACCACTATTAAAAACTACCCGAATAGTGACTCTATTTCTTCCTAATGATTTAGCTACTTTTTCTGCTTCTCGACAATGTTGTAAAACGTCTCGTTGGGGTACACTACCTGCAACCCAAACAAAGCCAACACTAACAGTAATATCCTGTCCATGTTCTTTCCATTTGTCGTTTAATGTCATTAACCATTCAAAAGCTTTTAATGGTGAAATAGGCTCATTAGGATTTTTACTATAAATAATCCCTAAGAAATCATCACCACCAGCATAAACGACTCTACCTAATTTTTCACGTAAATTGAATTTATCACCAAATTGCTTTCCCCAATCACGCATTGCATGACTAAATTTTTTAATTTTAAAGTTTTTAATTTCTTTATCACGATTATCTTTTGCAGCTAAATCTTTTAAATGATCTCCAACTTTGTCACCATCTCCCATAAACCAACCTGTCCATTGTCCAGGTGTATTTTCAGTTGGTTTACGCTGAATTTCTTTAAAGCCTTTTTCTAGTGGTTCTATATCAAGTTTTTCTTGAATTTCATGCCATGTAACTAAACGTTTTACTAATTCTGGAATACTCAGTTTTTCCTTAGGCGCAATAAATTTGCCTTCCGGTGTTTCTGATTCTTCCTGAGTTATTTCTGCTAGTTTTGCATAAAAATATTCAATTTCTTTCTTCTCGGAATGATAGGTTAAAGATTTAGGATTACGAGTTTCTGCACCCAAACCAGGAAAAGCGATCGCATCTGTACCAGTTAAGCTAGAACTTTCTCCAATCCAGTTAACAGCAGTCCAAGCACGGGAGAGTTTGTTGGTTTCTAGTTTCTCCATTGCTTCTGTAATAGTTTCACCACTTCCTTGAAATATTTCCCAAGTGTGGCTGCCCCAAAGTGTCCACTCCCTTTCCCAATGGTATTTATCTGATATTTTCTCTTCTATCCAACAACGACAAACTTTTAAAATGTCCTTCCAAGCAGAGAGTAAAATTGCTTTGGCTTGCTCCTTGCTAACAACCCCTTTAATGAGAATGCGATTAGGCATCCCTTTCTGTAAATTATGACTGGCTGGAGAAATCACTTCTAATTCAGGTGGTTTATGAAACTCCTGTACTAGCTGTTGACTCAGATAGGAGAGAATCAGAGATGCACCATACAAGTCTCGGAGTTTACGGGATTTCTCGATAAACCCTTGCACCGGAGCAAAGGTTATTGCTGTATATTTGGCCACGTTTACCATAGTTGCTGGATGCGGTCTTGTCTAAATTACAGTAGAATTTTGAGTTTTTATTCAGTAGTTATACTTTGTAATAATTATCGATTTTGGCAATTATGAGTTATGTAACACTGGGCGAATTACTGTGACTTTTATATCTTGCTGGAAAATTTGAGGATGTAAATACCTTTTCATGCGAATGACGAAATTTTTTTAATTGTGTTGAGTGTTTGTGAGATGATTTATCGGGCTACGCCCCGCAACTCTTGGAGACGCTCCGCGTAGCTTGCTTAAGAGCAGGGGTACGCTAACACGCTCCAGACGTAGAGAGGATGAGAGTTTTAGATGTTCATCGACACCACTCGCCAAATCGCCGAAACCCTATATTTTTCGTTAAGTGGTGTCGATTGCTTACTGGGTAAGGATTTGAGGTATGCGTGTTGTCCAATTTCACATAAGATATATAATGTTTTTTAGAGTGGTGTCGATTTGGTGGCTGAAAGCCTTACGGGGCAAAGGCTCCCAGACGAACTCCCTACCGATTGGGTTAAATCGGAATTAATGGAAACGGCACATTTCTCATAGTCATCTGAAATGTACACGTAGCCCTACCGATTGGGTTAAATCGGAATTAATGGAAAACAATGCCATTATTTTGCTTCTCAAAGAGAGAAGCAAAATTAATTAAACCCTTCATTAATACTGTCGTCATTCGCTTGAAAAGCCTAGACAACAAACAAATAACAGTTAAAAGTTAAAGTAGAAAAACTTTTAACCTTGAACTCCTTATGATCTGTCACTTCCTCATCGGTATCCCCGGTAGCGGGAAATCCACTTTCGCCGCCGAATTAGCAAAACTGGGGAATTATCGCATCATCTCCACTGACGCAATTCGTCAGCAACTCTATGGAGATGCAAGTATTCAAGGTGAGTGGTTAGAGGTAGAGGAGAAAGTTCTCTCTGAAATTGTGGGTGCGATCGCTCAAGGTAACTCCGTAATCTATGATGCTACTAATGCCAAACGTGTATGGCGGATGGATTTGCTAAGGAAGTTCATTGCTTCCCTACCCCAGTATGGGGATAAAGTTATGTGGATGGGGTGGTATTTGCAAACCCCGATTGCAACTTGCAAGACTTGGAATCAAAAGCGCGATCGCCAAGTTCCAGAGATAATAATTGAGAATATGCACAAATCTCTGCAAGAGTTTTTGCCAGTAGCAGCAGAAGGTTTTGCAGTAGTCAAAGTAATTGATGTCACTTCTTGCAACTTTGATACTCAACAAATTCAAAACCAAATCCAACAGCTTGGGCGCACCCTTACCAATCGTGCTAATCGCAATCGTCATATTACTTTACATTCCTACAGTAAGCTGCTGGACTTTGAGCGGCTAATGCATCTAATTTCTTTAATCATTCGCTATCCAGGGATGGGAAATTTGCAAATCACTAACCCCAGTCTGCTAGAAAGCATTTTTGGTCATGTTCCTCACTTTGCTAGTTCCATAGAAGAAGTTACCGCTTTAATAGGTAAATTGTGCGGCACAATCTATGCTGATGCTGGGGCGATCGCATCTGACTTAGACTGGTTACAGCAAAATTTACTGATTGGGGCTAATACTATTGCTTCCTCTTCTCCCATTACCCCACCACTTCATCACTCCATTACGCCATCTTCCTTTGTGAATCATGGCTATTCCGACTTCTACACATTCCAGAGGTTAGTACAAATAATTCGTTTTATTCTTCATCATCCATTCTTGGAAGATACAGGCAAGGGAAGTTTGCCAAATCTTGTATCTGCACTTCAACAGAAAGGCATTATTGATGGTGATAGCTTAGATACTGTTCGCAAGGACATTGAAAAGGTTCTTAAGCCTTATAAAATATTGCCAGAATTTCCTCTTAGAGACGGCTACTTCGCGGGGACGGCGATTTTATCAACATACGAGTTAATCAAAGTGTTTGACGTTCTCCAGTCTCAAGCTAAAAGTCTGAATGACCCCGTAGCGTTGGAGATTTATGAAACTTTTGCTATGCGGATGGCACAAAGTAAATTGGGCGTGAGTAAGGTATATCCGGTGCGGGCGATCGCAAACCGCAATATGGTTGATCCAGAGTTTTTACCGTTAGATGCGCTGTCTAAGAACTTACAGCGAGTTGAGGAGGCAATAGTTAAGGGAGAACTATTGGAATTGAATCGCTTTCCGGGTGGTGGCAAGTTTGCACTAGACGAAGAAGGTTTTTTTCTAGCATTTCCCTTGCAAATCGTCTTCTGTAACCAAGCATGGTATTTGGGTTACGAATGTGAAGGAGGAAAGTATGCCGGACTTTTCCGTTTTGAACGTTTGGATAGATTGTTTATAGGTCAACTTCAAAAAAGAGTACGTTCAAGACAAGAACAAGAAAAGTCATTACAGAATTTACAAAAACTTTATGCTGCTAGCCCTGGTATTTTTATTGGGTATAGTGCAAGTGACCAGCAGAAGTTTCTCAGTCATAGTAAACAAGAAAATTCCCAGGTTTGTGTGACAATAGAGTTGTGGTTTAATGATGCTATATTTCGATTTATCACTGAAGGTACTAAAAGATTTTCATCACAGCAAATGAAAATGTCTTCACCTGTAAACAACGGAAGATTAACGTTGCCAAAGTCGATTTTTTGCCTGAAAAAAACGAAAGATAAATGCTTTTCTAATCGCTTTCAAGTTGTATTACCTAAATGGTATTTGGGTGATGTAGAGTTTCTGCGGTGGATTGTTGGTTTTGGCGGTAATGTGAAGGTTGTACAACCAGAGGAATTGGTAGCTAAGGTTAAGGAAATTGGTGAAGCGATTTTAGCAGTTTATAAATAACAATAAATAATCAAATATCTTTCAGAATCTTTCAAAAGGTCGGAATATAAACATTCCGACCTTTTGCGTTTCCATTAATTCCACTTCTACAAAGAGAAGCGTCTTTATGCTCGGTATCTAACACTTAGACAATACGATCGTCGTTTCCATTAATTCCACTTCTACAAAGAGAAGCGTCACCACGACCACTATTGCGAGTCGGTAAGAAAAACACCGTTTCCATTAATTCCACTTCTACAAAGAGAAGCGTCTGTTCTAAGCTTTTGATAATGGTATTTAAACCAACGTGTTTCCATTAATTCCACTTCTACAAAGAGAAGCGTCTTCTGAGTGAATCAGCAATAGACAAGTTTTGGCTTGCGTTTCCATTAATTCCACTTCTACAAAGAGAAGCGTCCCGTGACTACCGGAGATATTTGGAGATTTGGTACGTATAGTTTCCATTAATTCCACTTCTACAAAGAGAAGCGTCATCAGTATACTCTTCCATAATTGTTTCGGACTTAAGTTTCCATTAATTCCACTTCTACAAAGAGAAGCGTCGTCGTCAACCTGTCGTCGGCGGGCGCCTTCCCCGGCAGCGTTTCCATTAATTCCACTTCTACAAAGAGAAGCGTCCCCCTCTTATTAAACCCCTGACTGTGCCTGATGTCCAGATGCCATTTGCGACGGGGTATATACCTACAGCCAAATTCAACCATAATACATAGGCATCAAAACGCTGTAACCCTTACTGGAAAAGACATCGGCGGGGTCAACGAGAGAATAAGCATTTACAGCTTTTGCCGACCCCGCCGCAGAGAAAGTAGAAGAATATTAAAAATTCGTCATTCGCATGAAAACTCTAGCATGATCCCACATCAGCCTCTACCTTAAGACATAGAACAAATTCACCAACACCATTACATCCATCTATGTATATATCTTCTCGTGCAGCATTAGTTCGCAACCTTGGTGTCGCCTTACTCAACGGCACTATTACACTAATTATCCTGTTAATTGCACCACTAGGACTAGCAGCAGTAATTATTAACACAATTTTGGTTACAATAGCCAGCTTTGTCAACGCTACAGCAGGTGATGCTGTAGTGAATTTTTTACAACCATCCCAAATTAAAACGTTGCTAGCCGAAATCATTTCCCAACAGTCACAACTGACCAAAGAAAGTAAAAAGTAACTAACAATATTTTTATGCGTACACTCTACGTTTCCCGACAAGGTTGTTATATCACACTCAAAGCCGAAACCCTTATTATCAAACAAGGAGAAACTATTCATGGCGAAGTACAATTACCATTCCTGGAACAAATACTAATATTTGGTAAATCTCAAATCACTACCCAAGCTATTCGTACTTGTTTATGGCGAGATATCCCCATCGCCTACCTATCCCGGATGGGATACTGCTATGGTCGGCTCATGCCAATTGAACGAGGATATCGTCAATTATCTCGTTATCAGCAACAATTAACAGCAATTGAACGCTTGTTAGCAGCTAGAAAAATTGTCCAAGCCAAACTCAAAAATAGCCGCACATTTTTACTCCGACAACAACGGCGTAACCCATCTGAGACGGCTGAAATTGCCATCAAAAGTTTAGAGGTTCTGGGGCAAAAATCAGGAGAAGCTGAAACGATAGAGCGATTGATGGGATTAGAAGGGGCTGGTGCAGCACAATATTTTTCAGCCTTTGGTGAATGTTTGAATAATCCCGATTTTGTATTCTTAGCGCGTAGCCGCCGTCCCCCAGGAAATCCAGTGAATGCCATGCTGAGTTTTGGCTACCAAATCCTATGGAATCATTTGTTGACACTAATTGAACTTCAGGGATTAGACCCTTACTACGCTTGTCTACATCAAGGTACAGAACGCCATGCAGCCCTTGCTTCCGATTTAATAGAAGAATTTCGCACCCCAATTATTGATTCTCTGGTATTGTGGCTAATCAATACCAAAGTCATGAATACTCAAGAAGACTTTGAATATCATGATAGCGGCTGTTACCTGAATAACGTTGGTCGTGCAAAATATATTAAATATTTTTTACAGCGTTTAGACGAAGAAGTGCAAAATGCTAAAGGAGAAAAACAACCTCGTTGGGATTTAATGACACAGCAAATTAAAGCTTTTAAAGATTTTATTTATCAGCCTAGCCAACTATATAAGCCTTATCAAATTCGTTGAATGCTATTTTATGTAATAGTATATGATATACCCTGTGATAAAAGACGCAAAAAAGTATCTGATTTATTAGAAGGATATGGCCAACGAGTACAATATTCAGTATTTGAATGTGTTCTGGAACAAAAAAAATATAATGAACTCAGAAAAAGACTCCATAAACAAGTGAAAGTTTTAGAAGATAGCGTGCGGTTTTATCCTTTAAGCAGACATACATTTAACCAAATCGAAACTTGGGGAGAACCACCAATCACAGAACTTCCAGGCTCAACCATCATTTAATATCGCCTCAAGCAATGGTCTACACCTCACGCCCAGGAGGTCGCTCAAAGTTAGATTGAACTCCTTGTTTTGTTAAAACTAATTACCCCCATTCTTATGGGAAAACTAGCAATAGCAGCGATCGCCCCCGCCAAATTCTTAGAGGAAACCCCAGGCAGACATCGCCCTCCTTAAAAACCCGTGTAAACATCTACCATTTATGACTACTCTAATTCCTTCATTTAATAGTTGCTCAATGCGGATGACCCTCGGTGAGAGGAGGTTAGCGCAGCGCTTAGAGGAGAAATTAGAGGATGATTATTTACTTTGGTATGACGTACCAGTAGGTAAGAAGCAGTTGCACCCAGATTTTATAGTGCTGCACCCTAGCCGGGGCTTGTTCATTCTGGAGGTGAAAGACTGGAAGTTAGACACTATTCAAAATATCAACCCCTCCACAGTCACACTGCTTACTGAAGATGGAATAAAGGAAGTTAAGCACCCACTACAACAAGCCAGAGATTATGCCCTAGCAGTCAACAAGATGCTAGAAAAAGATTCTCTTTTGGTGCAGTAAGAAGGTAAATATCAAGGTAAACTGGTTATTCCCTACGGTTACGGCGTGGTGTTCACCAACATCAACCGCAAAGATTTTAACAACAGTGGACTACCAGAAGTATTTGAGGAAAACTTAGTTATCTGCAAAGATGAAATGCGCCCAAGCACAGATGCAGGGGAATTTCAGCAGCGAATTTGGGATTTATCGGCATATCAATTTGGCAAGACACTCACCAGGAGTCAAATTGACAGAATCCGTTGGCACATCTTCCCAGATTTACGCATTACTGCCAAACAGTTATCTTTGCTTGAGTTAGAAACCGCGGCCACTGAAGAAGAATCGCCGCAGCTGCAAATCCCCGACATTCTCAGGATTATGGACTTGCAACAGGAACAGTTGGCACGGAGTCTAGGTGATGGACATCGGGTAATTCATGGCGTGGCTGGTTCAGGAAAAACCATGATTTTAGCCTACCGTTGTCAACACCTTGCACAAGTTGGAAATAAACCAATTTTGGTGCTGTGCTTCAACGTTTCCCTAGCTGCCAAGCTCCGGCAAACTATCCAAGATAAAAACAAAGTCAGTCGCATCAAGGTACGACATTTTCATGGGTGGTGCATGGATTTACTCAGAAAGTATGACATCCCCAGACCCGACCCTAGAGAGTATCAAGGTGAAGCTTATATAGAAGAACTGGTTCAAAGAGTAATTACAGGTGTCGATGCCCAGTTAATACCTGCTGGCACGTATGGCGCTGTCATGCTGGATGAGGGACACGACTTTAAACCAGAGTGGTTAAAGTTAATTGCCCAGATGGTCAACCCCGAAACCAATTCTTTGCTTATCCTCTATGATGATGCCCAAAACCTTTACGGAGGAGAACGCACTAAAAAATTTAGCTTTAAGAGTGTAGGTATTCAGGCACAGGGACGCACCACTATTTTTAAACTCAACTACCGCAACACAGAACAGGTGTTAGGGGTAGCCTATGAATTTGCTGCATATGTGATGACCCCTACCACTGGGGATGATGACCAAGTAGTATTGTTAGAACCCGCTAGTGCAGGAAGACAGGGAGCAATACCAGATTTAATTAAACTCCCCACTTTTCAGCATGAGGTAGATTATCTAGCCGATAGAGTGCAACAATTACACGAGCGAGATATCCCCTGGAACGAAATAGCAATTATCTATTTTTTGAGAGCAGCTTTTTAACAGCCAAAGCGTAGCTTGCCGTCGTAGACATCGCACATAATTCTTAGAGGAAAGGAGCGATCGCTCCTCAGAATTCACCAACCGTCTTGAGTCAGCATTAGGTAAAGTAGTTTGATTGCGATCGCCAAATTCTTAGAGGAAAATAAGCGATCGCCCATCCAAGCAAGGAAATATATTAGTAGAAGCGATCGCCGCCGGCAAGCAATGCGATCGTTCGCTCAGATTGTTGGGCAACAAGGTGAGCTAACTTAATTGGTATTAACAGATTAATGATGTTTGTGTTTCCCGTGATGCTTGCCCTCTTTCCAAGGTTCGCCAGAAAAAGGTTGTACGCCAACTGCTGGATAGCTGTCATGATTAGGACTGAATACTTCGAGTGCAGCTTCAGTCACATATCCCAACGTTTGTTCTAAACTAGAAATACCAAATTTAATAGACATTTCACGAAATTCTTTACGCGAGATATTATTACTTTAAGCAAGCTATTATGTCAGTGATATTTCATTGAGAAGATAATCCTGTGTCAATTGAAGAAGAATTCACCTATTCTGAAATCCATGTATTCAATACACTAACTACCATGTCTGGGAAAGGATTTGGACAACGCCAACCTACAAAAATCGATAAACTAGTTGAATCTGCGGTGCGTTATTGCCACAAGCGACACCCAGAAGCCCTAGATAAAATAAGTTAGAAAAGCTCAGGAATTTAGAGCAGCAAGGATTTTAGTTTTTTGTCCAATAATTACGAGCGCCTTATGCCATAATATTCAGTACTCTATTAATATTGCAGTAACGAAGATATGCTAGCTGGTGCAGCACTACGTAAAACAGGTTCTAGTTGGGAATTTGCATCAGAAGCAGCATTAGAAGATTTTGTTTGGGATAACCTACAGCAATTATCAGGCTTAAAACCTTTAAAACGACAGTATGCTGTTAAGGGCGAAATCTGCGATATCTTAGCACTTAACGACACGAGACAATTAGTAATTTTAGAACTCAAAAATACTCAAGATAGATATGTTGTCCAGCAATTAACTCGCTACTACGATAACTTACTAGACGAGAAAGCATTTCAAGAGCAAATTGATTACAGTCAGCCTGTCCGGTTACTTGCGATCGCACCCTCATTTCACAAACATAATCTGATTGACCGCAAACACACAAAGTTGATAGTCGATTTTTTGCAGGTTACTATTACTCAGATTAATCAAAACTTTCAATTACAACTGCAAGATACTGATACTAATCAAACTTGGTCAATTCCGATTCACTATCAGGAACTTGATATTAGCAGTACATCAAGCAATATTCTAGAACCACCGCAATTACTTTTAGATTGGCTTGGTGCTTGCACTGGAGAAGAACAACAAGCAATTCTTAAACTTAGAGAGAAAATTCTGAGTTTTGATGGGCGAATTAAAGAAGAAATTGAAGGTAAAAATACCATTAGATATGGCAGAGGTAAGGCTAAACCAGTAGTTGAGTTATGTTTTCAAAGAAAGATTAATAAACCAGTCATATTTCTATGGCTACCTACTCCAAGCTCATTATTATTTACACAAAGAAGACAAGTGATTGGCAGAATGAGGCTGTGGATGGATGGATCTGTTGTTACCCATGTTGGTCATATACCAGAAGGTTTCGGTCGGATGAGGCTGCAATCTGAATGGGATGCCATGCCACGAGAAAAAAGACCCAGAAATTTGTATTGGAGCCTTTCTTATAAATCATTTTCTCCTGTGGTAATTAACACTTATAAGGAGTTAATTCCAAATCCTGATTCCCTAGAGTCATTAGCAGATTTAGCACTTGGAAAGTGGTTAGCGAGAATATAAATTATTCTGATTTAGTCATCTGGAAATTGCCAAGATGAAATACTTTCTACATCTTTGCTACTGCATTGAATACAAGTAACATCAAATGCTGAATCCATCCACTCATAACCGCAAGCATGACAATGACAGAAAATATTATTGCGGTTGGCATCTTTTATACCCTGATGCCATTGCTGTAGTTGCTCAGGATTTTGAAAAGGAAAATTATCAGACATTCTAGTAAGCCTCTTCTCGTCACAAAAAAAGTTTATCCAAACGGTTGCCCCCAGCGCTCCCAGTTTTCTTTGTTAAAGGGCGATCGCCACTTCAAAATTAAACTCAATTCCAACTCCTGCCGTGCGCGTCGGTCTGTGGGAGTGTTCCACCAAAACGCGATGTTAACTGCTGTCTGAATCCCATAGCGATAATGTAAATCCTGGTAACTGGCGATGTAATCTTTACAGGCGTGTATACCCTTCCAGCGCTTGTTAGAGCAGCACGTCTCACCCACATACAGCACAAGAGAAGCAGCAGAGTCAATTATGAAATAGATACACGCATCGCCGGGGCAAGAAGCTGGCATTCTCCAAAAAGAGAGCGATGCCTACGGGGGCTACGCCTACGCACCTGTAACTGCAACGGATCAATCCGGTCTGGGTCGTAGTGTTTTGGTGCAAGGTTAAACAGTGTCGCCTGCTCAGGTGGCTTGGTTTCCCTCACCCGTTGCTGATACTCAAATATTTGCGCTTTCCACTTCACCAGGGCATCAGCACTCATCACCAGTGTTTCTGCTCTACGTGCTGGTGTGAGGGTCAAATCTGAGAATAGGTTTAGCTGATTAAGTTCCAAGATCATCACTGGGAGTTACTTTCGCAGTAGATTATCCCCCAGAACTGAGCGTTAATTGATTTGCAAGAAGCGATCGCTAGCTAACGGGAAAGCCACAAGCCTGAATTTTTATCTTTTCTAGCCCAAACACTTAAGTAATTGAGTTAAGTAATTAAGTAAACAACA
>NZ_JABXKJ010000227.1 GCF_017115085.1 Nostoc sp. NMS7
TTCATTGGTTTGAGGAGATGATGTCATGTTGACTATTTTAGGCTTTTTAGAGTTAGTGTAATTAAATATGTAAAGTTTTGTATTAGGATTCAACATTTCTGATTTTGTATTACCAACTCCCATTAAAATAGCTGGCATTGGTGTGAGGGGTAGGTTTAAGAATATGTCTAGTTGGTGGGGTGACAAAGTTATTGCTATCTGGCGTACTGACTAGCTAATTATCCCCCAGAACTGAAATAATTGAAACCTGTTAACTGGTTTAAAACAATTCGCTTTTTCTTAATTCGTAATTAAATAAACAAGCGCTACTTACCACTCTCGGTTCGCCCATTTTTTAATGAGTTAGGAAAAGTACAGCAATCCTAAATGAGTTGTGAACAGTACGTTCCGTAAGTGCCTTATTTATAAGCTTTAAAGCTTAAGCTTAATAGGTTGTTGGCGTTGCCGTATCTCCTTTGTCTTTCAGCTTGACTTTAGCACGGCTGGCAATTCTCCCCAGGTGCTTAGACTGGCCGGCGGTGAGCGATCACCCTTGAATTGGGCGGGTACGCCATTGCACATTTACTATGTATTTTTTAGTAGATTACTAGCCAGTTGTAGGAAGCGATGACCAAGCGCTATGAGTTGGCTGCTGAGTTATTCTACAGCGTTGGGTCAACAACTGGCGATTTGTGGCTGTTTTGTTCTGTTGATATCTCATTTAAACTGCAAAACACAGACAAGTTATGCCAAATTGCCAGAACCTTTTTGGGTCTATTAGTTGATTAACTCTTAATGGCAGAAAATTAGGAAACATTAGTATTCACTCCAAACTAATTTTCCACAACCCGTCTAGTGGATTGGATTGTTGGAATTGACTATCACTGCTGCCAAGCCAATTATTGTCATACACCAACCCAACACTGAACGTTCTATTTACAGGATATTGCCCTAGTTTTCCAAAACCTTCAATATTCTTTGAGTCAGTAATTACCTGCTGGTTCAAGGTTATGGTTGTTTGGTTGCCGTCGTCAAAGTAAATTGTGGCTCGTCTGTTCTGAAAGCGTACCTGAACTTTGTAGACACCACCAGTTGCATAGTAATAAACTCTAGCAGGCAGCTTTTGACCATCAATATTTTGCCCTTTCAACTCAACTGCCATAGCAGGCGTGCAAAGCTGCAACAGGACTGGCAAGACTAAACCTAAAAGTTTCATTGCTAGTAACAAACACTTCAATCAAACTACTTTCTACTTTAAAACATAAAACTAATTTGCGGGTTATTAGCGATCGCTTGGCTGAAATTGGCAATTATAAAGAAAGTAGTAGTGATTTTCAGTACAATTCTTGCCGTTATAATCTCAACGCTGTTTTTTTGAGCCAGAAGTTGAAGTATCTATAACTGTAGCACTAGCTCCTGACATCTAAGATTTGTCTTTTAACAAGAGTATGGCCAGATTGAACATCAAACCAGTGAATATCCTCAAGGGGCAATGCTAATGTAATATCCTCGCCACTCCAATTTTGGTCTGTTGGCAACAAAGCACGTACCGTAATCGCTTCGGTTTCTGAACCCTCAATCCTGACACTGACCAAATAGTGCATACCCAAATTTTCCACTAAAAACACTCGCCCTTGGATAGTCTGGGTATCACCTGGTTGAGCAATGCGGACATCTTCTGGGCGAATTCCCAGAACAATCTGAGGTGGTACAGTTGGTATATTTGGGAGAAGCACTTGGAAGTTACCCAGGAGCGCGTATTCTCCCTTACAAGGTAAAGTCAGCAAATTCATTTGCGGACTACCAACAAATCCAGCTACAAATAAATTAGCTGGATGGTTATAGATGCGATCGGGCGGGTCAAGTTGCTGAACATAGCCATCGTTGAGCAATGCAACTTTCGTGGAGAGCGTCATAGCTTCGGTTTGGTCGTGGGTGACGTAGACAACTGGCACTTTTTGGGCTGCAAAAATTTGCTTGATATCGGCTCGGACTCTTTCCCGCAATAGTGCATCCAGGTTACTTAAAGGTTCATCCAGCAGGTATACATCGGCATTACGCACCAAAGCACGTCCGACAGCAACTCGCTGCCGTTGACCTCCAGACATTTGTCCAGGCTTGCGGTTGATTAACTCTGCTAATCCTAAAACTTCTGCCACTTCTGCCACTCGCTGTTTAATTTCTGTAGGTGGTACTTTTTTCAGCTTGAGTCCAGAAGCGAGGTTTTCGTACACTGTCATGTGAGGATAGAGTGCATAGCTTTGAAATACCATTGCAATGTTGCGATCGGCTGCTCGCTTATAGGTGACATCCACATCTCCAATCTTGATCTGACCGCGAGTAGGTTCTTCAAGTCCCGCAATCATGCGGAGGACGGTGGATTTGCCACAGCCAGAAGGGCCAAGTAAAGTGAGAAACTCATGGTTATCCACAGTTAAGCTAACGTCTTTGACAGGGACAACTTTAGGATTATAGGTTTTGTTTAAGTTTTTGAGTTCGAGTTTAGCCATTTTGATTTTTATCCTTTCACAGCACCAGCAGTAAGACCTTGAACAATCCGGCGCTGGAAAAACAAAACTAATAAAATCAGGGGTAACGTCCCCACAACAGTAGCAGCAGCGATCGGGCCGTAAGGAATTTCATATATTGTCGCACCACCCAACTGAGCAGCAGCAACGGGAATTGTCTTCAACTCTTCACGGGTGATAAACGTGAGAGCGAAAATAAACTCGTTCCAAGCAAAAATAAAGGTGAGGATTCCAGTAGTCACCAAAGCAGGAAGGGTCATCGGTAGCACGATTTGCCATAGTAGTTGAAATGTGTTGTAACCATCGACCCTAGCAGAATCTTCCAAATCTTTTGGTAATTGTTGGAAAAAGCTTTTAAGTACTAAAATTGTTAGCGGCAAATTGATTGCAGTATAGGGTATAATCAGCGCCAGATAATTGTTACCCAATCTCAGCGCTTGGATAATTTCTAATAGTCCTAAGAACAACAGAATTCCCGGAAATAAGGTAACAATTAGAACGCTGGCGAGGATAACTTGTTCACCCCAAGGGCGTAAGCGTGCGAGGGCATAAGCCGCAGGTGCGCCGATCGCTAAGGCTACAGCTGTGGAAGTAATCGACACAAAGGCACTGTTGAAGATATAGCGCCAAAATGGACGACGGGTGAATAATTCAATGTAGTGATTGAAAGTGAATCGTGTGGGGAAATACACAGTAGGAACGGCGGCAATATCCTCATTCACTTTAAACGAGGTTAGCAATTGCCATAAGGCTGGCGCGAGGCTGAATATCACCACTAATACAACTATTATGGGCAGCAAGATTTTTAAGAGAGAAAACTTGGTTCCCCCTGTTCGTTTTGAAGTCGTTGGAACTGCTTGTGGAGTTAGACTCATGGCTTAAATGCTTCCTGATGTTTTGGCACGGTATTTGTTCAGCAAGAAACTAGCGATCGCTACCGCCGCAATCAATATTAAAAATGTCACTACTACAAGAGCTGCTCCATAACCAAAATCTAAGTAGCGCATCACCGTAGAATAAATATACAATGACACCACTTCCGTAGCGCCACCAGGGCCACCCCCGGTCATCACAGCAATCAAGTCGAAAATCCCGAAAGCTTGAGCAAACCGAAATAGCACTGCAATTAAGATTTGCGGCAGCAGCAGTGGTAGGGTAATATTGCGGAAGCTTTGCCAAGCAGTTGCCCCATCGACCGAGTAAGCTTCATAGAGGTCTTGTGATATCGACTGCAACCCAGCTAGCAACAGGATACTGATAAACGGCGTAGTTTTCCAAACATCAGCAAAAACCAGTGCGATCATCGCCAGCGTTGGATCTCCTAACCAGTTAATTCCAGTCTCAATCAGCCCCAACCGCCGTAGAATATCGTTCACAACCCCAAACTGATCGTTAAAAATCCAAGCCCACGCCAGACCAATCAGAGAAGTAGGCAAAGCCCAAGGTATAATGGCGATTGTACGCACTATACCCCGCCCAAAAAACGACTGGTTGAGAACTAAGGCAATCCCTAGTCCTAGCAATAGTTCGGAGATTACTGATGCTGTTGTGAACACGCTCGTCGCCCACAAACTCTGCCAAAAACGACCATCCCCCGCCATCCGCACATAATTGTCCAAACCAGAGAATACGGGTTGTAGCTCTGTTCCCAGATTTCTAGTAAATACGCTTAACCAAAAGGCTCGTAAAATCGGGTAGGCAAATACAAACAACAGCAGCAGCAATGCAGGTGTTAGTAAAATCCAGGCTGTCTGTTGTTCTCGACTTCTGAGTGTATGTAAATTTGTCATTAGTCATTTGTTATGGGGCATGGGGCATGGGGCATGGGGCATGGGGCATTGGGCATTTATCTTAGTTATTTCCCCCTCATCTCCCTTGTCCCCCTCATCTCCCTCATCTCCTTGCTCCCAGCAGCCGGCGCGTTTCCGCAGCAGCAGCTTGCATTGCTCGTTCAGAATTCATTCGACCGGATAATGCGGCGCTGAGATAACGCTGTAAAATATCTGATGTCTGAGCATATTGGGCGATCGGCGGACGTAAAACTGCATTGTCCACAACCTCCAATAACTGCGGATAGTGAGGGTATTTAGCAACAATCTCTGGGTCTGTAAACAAATCCCGGCGACTTGGCACATAGCCTGCACTGAAAATGAATCGCCGCTGTGTTTCCCGACTGGTAAAATATTGAATTGCTTTCCAAGCTTCTTCAGGATGCTGAGAAGATTTAGCAATCCCTAAACCCCAACCCCCTAGACAAGCCGCTCCCGTCTTACCAGGAGCATGAACCATCGGTTTAATCGCAATTTTACCCCGGATTGGCGAATTTTCTGTCTGGGCTAAAGGCCACGCATAGGGCCAACTGCGTAAAAATGCTACTTCACCACTTTGAAACAAGCGTCGGGTGTCTTCTTCTTGGTAGGTCGTGACTCCAGAAGGAGAAACGCCTTCTTTAACCGTACTACGCAGGAACTCAATGGCTCGTAATGTTTCTGGTCGATCTAGTCCAACTTCGAGGGTGTCGGGATTAACCCAGAAGCCACCAAAGCCACCGAGAACTTCTGCAAACATCGCCACAAGTCCTTCATATTGGCGACCCTGCCAAACATAACCCCACTTCACCTCATTTTTCTTCTGCAAGACTTGGGAAATTCGGATCAAATCATCAAAGGTTTCTGGCGGTTGCAATCCTGCTTGTTTGATTAAATCTTCTCGGTAGTAGAGCATTCCCACGTCAGAACGCACTGGAATGCGGTACAGTTTGTCTTGGTAACGTCCGCCTTCTACATCCTGGGATGAAAATGCTGCCAACTGCTCTTTAGAAATGCGATCGCCTAAGGGTAGCAACCATCCAGCAGCAGCAAATTTGGATGTCCAGATGACATCCATATTGATCAGGTCATAAGGGGATTCACCCAAGATAAAAGATGAGGTATACAGGTCTTCGAGCAAATTTGTGGCATTCGGCCCTTCAACCAGGTTAATCCGAATACCTGGGTTCTCAGCCTCAAAGTCTCTAATCAAACCCTGCCTCCAAGGTTGGGCATCAGGGGCAGTCATTAACAGATTGAGGGTAACTGGTTGCTGCGAGAATGCTACCCAACTGAACAATATGATGCTCAACAGAGTTGCCAGGAAAACCCCTATATGGAAATAACTTTGTTTTTGGATGAATTTTTGTAACTTGTTTATTGGCTTTCGGTACAACATTATCAATGTAGCGATCGCTATCGCTAATTATTACGAAATAAAAAAAATATTTTAACAAGGTTACTTTATATTATTTTTTATCAAAATATTTGAGTAATGAACACGCAAGTCAATAAACTTAACATCAATCTGGTTGAAAATAAGTAAGCAACTTGATGTAAACAAGTGTAAGTTTTGCTAACAAGCCGTAAATATACAGTAATGGCTGGGGTATAAATCGCAGGCTGCCGTGTGTTATGGGCAAATAGCAAGACGTTTCAGTTGCAATTGTGAAGATAAGTCCACAGAGGATTTTTGGAAGAAGCAATATCAGCGAATGCTGAAAAGCCAAGAGCGATGAATTATGATTTATCCATAAATTACGAGGGCAAGAAAAATTTGTGGTCAATTCATATAAAGCTCCCAAGTTACCACTACCACCGTCACTTTTAGGTTCAGAAGTCGGTTCTTTTACTGAGTTCACAGTTACTCAAAGAATGCCTGCAATTGCCCGTAGAGTTATAGTTGAAAATGATTTTTCACCAGAAATTAATACAAGAATAGAAAGGCTTGCTACAGAATTGCCGACAGGAGCTTTACCACCTCTAGTGAATGATACTGGTGTAGATTTTCCAGCTTGGCATACATATCTAGAATCTTACAAAGGCCAGCGTTGGATAGACGTTCCCTGGTTCTTTGCAGAAACTTATTTTTATCGGTTAATTCTAGAAATTACTCATTACTTTCGCCCTGGTATATGGCAAGCCGTTGATCCATTCCAATTGCAAAAATCTCAGGGTTTAGAAGCATCTCTTGACTCAACTATTCTTCTATGTACTCAGGTGAATAAATGGTTGGAAGATTCGGAAATTGATCTTCCACAAAACCAAACAGCTTTAATTGCACTATTATATTTCGCTTTGTGGGGAAATCGAGTGGACTTGAGTTTGTGGTCAGCATTCGAGGATGACCGGAGCCGTTTTGATATTCAAAATCAACTAACTCACATCTTAGTAAATGATGCCTCCCAAATTAGTGAATTATTAACTCTTTCTCAAAGAGATCGCATTGATTTTGTTTTAGACAATGCTGGTTTTGAACTTGTCTGTGACTTATGCTTAGTAGATTTTTTATTAAGTAGCAGCTTAGTTAATCAAGTTTACCTGCACCTGAAACCTCACTCTACTTTCGTTTCTGATGCCATGATTAAAGATGTACATGACACAACAAGTTTTTTAGCCGCTACTAATCATCAACAAGTGACATCTTTTGCTCAAAGGTTGGAGCAGCATATTGCATTAGGGCGTTTAGTGTTGTCTGAAGATTACTTTTGGACATCACCTTTACCATTTTGGGAAATACCCAACTCTCTCAAGAATGAGTTAACTAATGCCAGTTTAATTATAGTCAAAGGAGATGCAAATTATCGTCGGTTATTAGGCGATCGCCATTGGAATATTACTACCAGTTTTGCAGATATAGTCTGCTACTTGCCTGTACCATTAGTAGCATTACGCACACTGAAGTTGGAAGTAGCAGTAGGTTTAAAATCTGAGGTTGTTGAGAAAGTAGCAAAATCTGACCATTCTTGGTTAACCAATGGACAATGGGGTGTGATTCAGTTAGTGGCTTAGTAATGGGGAGTAGTCCACCAAAAGGGTAGCTAGATAGCATACAGCAGATCCCCCAGGATTCCCTGGGAAACTCCCGAAGTATCGCCACTACCGAAAAGGGCTTTTTCTATTTCGTCTACCCACAAAACGCATGGTGCGATGCCCGCCCAACGCAGTGGCCCCCAATCCATCGGGGAGGATTAGGGTGGGGTAAAACCCAAATTTATCAAGCAACAGCCCCTTGTTTAGGCTGACGCACCGGACGCTTGCGATCGCTTCGACGAACGCCTCCTGCCATTTTGTACTCATCGCTATTCTTGCCATACTTTGCAGCTACACTGAGTAACATATGTTCTGTTAGTTCCATCAGCGACTTTTCCGCAAATTCTAAGGCTCCCTGAGTCAGATCCACGGTGGAGAGGCTTGAGTTATATACTTCCAACTTGTCTTGCGTTGTTTTGATGACGGCTGCAAAGGAGTCAATTGTTACCCCATTGCCTAAGTCTAAGGTGGAACTGATCGATTTCAAAGCCGCAATCCGACGCTGCGCTCTATCAAGTACTTTAGACCCGCGTTTTGGACGTGACATAAATCACTTTCCTATTATTAATAATGCGCCAGGATAAAAACTGACTTCTAACCTGAACTGTACAGCACTAGGATAGACAAAATTAGGGTTACTTGACACCCGCATTATTCAGGATAAACTGATTTATTTATCATAAATATATTGAATGGTTTTATGTAAATTCTTGGGGGTTGCCCAAATTCAATCAACGACTGCCGGAATTCAGTAAACAACTACCCGAATTCAATCAACGACTGTCGGAATTCAGTAAACAACTACCCAAATTCAGTAAACGACTGCCCGAATTCAGTAAACAACTACCCAAATTCAGTAAACGACTACCCGAATTCAATCAACGACTGCCCGAATTCAATATAGGAACTGAGCAAACTTGCTTTTATTAAACACAAAAACGAACGCAAGAATTGAACTGATACAAAGCGTAGACGCAAAAGGGCTTGTCGGTAGACATCGCACAAAAATTTACACCAATTGTTCATCCCTGAATCTATGTAAAAATATTTATAAAGCTATTGACAATCGCGGACTCTTGTCCGAGGGCGATAGTTGTTGGGATGGGTTACAAGCTCGTTGCTCAATCAAAGACTTGGCATTTTACCCTCTGCGTGTCCCCCCAGCCATCAATAAACCAATTTCTTCTATCGTCGCTGTCTGTGCATCCAAAATAGCGACAAACTCTCCTCTGTAGATTACGGCAATGCGATCGCTCATTGCCATCACTTCTTCTAACTCTGTAGAAATATACAAGATTGCGGCGCCGCGATCGCGTTGTGCTAACAACTGAGAATGAATTGCGGCTGTCGCCCCTACATCTAATCCCCGTGTGGGTTGCATCGCTATAATTAAATTTGGTTCTCCTGCCAGTTCTCTTGCCAATACTACCTTTTGTTGATTTCCCCCCGATAGTTGGCTTACCTTGATATCTTCTCCAGTCGCCCGAATATCAAATTCTTTCATGACAACTTGAGCATAATTTTTGATTGCTAGTGGTTGTAATAAAAAATTGCGGCAGAATGGTAACTTTTTAAAGGTATTCAAAATCAAGTTTTGGGCAATGCTAAACTGCAACACCAAACCCATTTTTTGCCGATCTTCAGGAATGTAACCTATTCTCTGGTGAGTACAGGAGCTACTAAACTCAATCTTATCGTTGTTGATACTTCTTAAACCTGCAATCGCATCAGCTAATTCTCGCTGTCCATTTCCATCTACACCAGCAATTCCTAAAATTTCCCCAGCCCGTAATTCAAATGAAACATTGCGGACAGCAGGAATATCTCTATCATTAGCAACTGACAAATTTTGTACTGACACTATCACTTTTCCCAGTACAGATGCAGATTTATTCACTTGTAAAGCTACTTCGCGTCCCACCATCAATTCTGCTAATTGCTGAGGAGTCACTTCTTTAGCTGTCGTTGTCGCTACTACTTTACCTCGTCGTAATACTGTGATTGTATCGCAGAGATTGATTACCTCTTTTAACTTGTGACTAATAAAAATAATCGTCTTGCCAGCTGCCGCCAGTTGTCGCAAGATATTAATTAATAATTCTACTTCGGTTGGTATCAAAACTGCTGTTGGTTCATCAAGAATTAATAGTTGGGCTTGCCGATATAAAACTTTGAGAATTTCTACTCGCTGTTGTGTCCCTACTGGTAAATTTTCTATTTTATCTGTGGGGTCAATTTCTAGCCCATAAGCTTGGGATAAAGCCGCAATTTCTTGTTGTTTTTCCCGCAGATTTAAGCACCAATTATTTTCTCTACCCAGGATGATATTTTCGGTAACAGTTAACTTAGGTACAAGCATAAAATGCTGATATACGATGCCTATACCTAGTTTGATTGCGCCCTTTGGAGAGGTAATTTTTACTAATTTATCTTCTAGATAAATTTTTCCAGTATCAGGTTGATATAGACCACTAATAATGTTCATTAAAGTCGTCTTGCCTGCGCCATTCTCACCTAAAATTCCATGAATTTTACCAGCATCAACAGTAAAACTAATATTGTGATTAGCAACAAATGAGTTAAAGCGTTTACTAATATTTTCTAAACGTAAATACATTGAGGTTCATGCTTTTTTGACACAACGGGTATCTTTACCAGCTTCCTGGCAATTTTCAAAGATAATTTCTTTATCGATAATTCCCTGTTGTACTTTGAAAGTATTTTGTTTAACTGTTTCCGGTACTGCTGCCCCAAATTTACCTAAATATAATATATCTTTTTTTTCTAAACCTATAGTATATATCTGCCCTTTGAGTTGTTTTTGTTTTGCGAGTTCTGCTAAATAAGCTATTGCTATATCTAATCGTTTAACTGCACTGGTTAACACTGCTTTGGGAGCAACATCGAATTGGTCTTTTGTATTACCAAAAGCATAAACTCCTCGATCGCTCGCTGCTTGTAAAACTGCGGCTGAAGAACTATCTAACCATTGATAAATTACATCAGCGCCTGAAGGAATTAAGGCAAGTGTAGCTGATTTTGCCTTAGCAACATCATTCCAATCACCTAAAAATGTAGAAGTAATTTGAATGTTGGGTTTAACTGATTTTGCTCCTAATTTAAATCCCCGTAGTTCTTCTTGAGTAGCGGGGAATTCTTGTCCAGCAATATAAGCTAATTTATTAGATTTAGTGATAGCCGCGCCAATAATGCCACATAAATAACTACCTTGCAAATGATCTATTCGCAAAGAGGCAATATTTGCTCCCTTGTTATTACCATTTACACCCACAAAAAATGTATTGGGAAATTGTGGAGCAACTTGTTCAATGGCTGCGTCAAATTGTCCACCGTGGGCGAATACGACATTATAACCTTTGCGGGCAAAGTCTGTTAATGCTTCTGTTTGATCTGCTTGGGCGACTTGTTCCAGATATGCAACTTCTGCACCCAGCTTTTGTTTAGCAAGGGTTAAGCCTTCGTAACCAGACTGATTCCAAGCTTTATCAGTGATGATTCCAGGGAGTGCGATCGCTATTTTAAAACCTTCCCCACTACTACTAACTGTTGGTGTCGTGCTTTGATTGCTCCTGCAAGCTTTCAGTAAGAGGCTAGTAGCGAAAGTGGCTGAACCATACAAAACAAATTTACGTCGAGGAAAATATAGTGTCATATTCCAGGGTAAACGCATCTAATTTCGTATTTAAGAATACAGCATTTGAGACACGCTTACCCTGGCCTTTGGCTAGGAGCGCTCATGTTGCCATTAAGAAAAAATCTGCTTTGAAAAGACGTTTTGCCCCTAGCCCCTTCTCCCAACTTGGGATTCGGGGAACTAGAGAATTTGCTCCCCTCTCCCAATTTTGGGAAAGGAGCTGTTCTTGTGAGGGTTAAACCTCGAAAGCTGATTATTTTTCTTCAAAATGTACAAAAAATAATCTATATCTGATTGGACGTATATTGCTAAAATAGCGATTGCGACATGTCAAAGCGCCTATGCACACAGTTGGCAACACAACTCCATCATCGGGCTACATCTTAGCACTGGACTTAGGTACGACAGGCAACCGTGCCTTTGTATTTAACGCAGACGGCCAGATTGTTGGACAGGCATACAAAGAACTAACTCAGTATTATCCTCAGCCCGGATGGTTAGAGCATGACCCGCAACAAATCTGGCAAGATACCTGTTGGGTGATGCAAACCGCCATTGGGAATGCCCAGATTGCTCCATCCGCGATCGCCGCCTTGGGACTGACTGTACAGCGTGAAACCTGTTTGATTTGGGACAAAACTACTGGTAAACCACTCCAAAGAGCGATCGTCTGGCAAGATCGCCGCACTGCTCCCTTTTGCCATCAGTTACAACAGCAAGGCTACGCTCAAGAAATTTACGATCGCACCGGATTAATTATCGATGCCTACTTTTCTGCTACCAAACTTAGATGGCTATTAGACAATTTTACTGATATTGACCTGAACAATGTCTTGGCAGGAACTATTGATACTTGGGTGCTGTGGAACCTCACAGGTGGGAAAGTCCATGCTACTGACCACAGCAACGCTAGCCGGACAATGTTGATGAATCTCAAAACCTGTGAGTGGGATGACATACTACTGGAGATGTTTCAGATTCCGGCTCATATTTTGCCCCAGATTCAGCCTAGTTTAGGAGTATTTGGAGTTACTGATGCGACTTTGTTGGGCGCTGAAATTCCGATCACTGCCATCTTGGGAGATCAACAAGCGGCTCTATTTGGTCATGGCTGCGATCGCCCCGGTATGATCAAATGTACTTACGGTACTGGGAGCTTTTTGGTAGCTCACACAGGTAATCAAATTGTGCGATCGCCGCATCAGCTTATTTCCACAGTGGCATGGACTCAAGGGAATTCAAGGGGGACTTTAGATGTAGGCTATGCTCTCGAAGGCAGTATGTTTACTAGTGGTGCTTGTATCCAATGGTTACGCGATCGCCTGAAGCTGATTAAAACTGCTGCTGAAACTGAAGCGATGGCCAATCAGGTAAAAGATAATGGCGGAGTATATTTTGTGCCTGCATTTAGTGGATTGGGTGCCCCCTACTGGGATATGAGCGCTAGGGGAGCCTTTTTCGGCATTACCGCCAGTGTAGAACCAGAGCATCTAGTTCGCGCCGTGTTGGAAGCGATCGCTTATCAAGTTCTGGAGGTGGTGCAGGCGATAAATGCATCTAACAGTACTCCAGTTGGGCGATTAACTGTAGATGGTGGTGCTTGCGAGAATAATTTCCTAATGCAGTTTCAGGCTGATGTGCTAGGTATTCCAGTTGAACGTCCGATAATGCGCGATACGACTGTTCAGGGTGCAGCATTTGCAGCAGGTTTAGCTGTAGGATTTTGGGAGAGCCATGAAGCATTGGTGCAACAACGGCAGATTGAACGTGTGTTTGAGCCAGGGAGTGATAACCGATTATCCAACTTTGCGACTTGGCAAAAGGCAGTGAAACGCACTCTGGCTTGGACGGAGTAGCCTTTCATCAAAAACGACTTGAAGCGAAAATTCTTAGCATGAAAGGGGGAAAGCGAAGGAAAAAATAACAATCTATTACAATCAAGCAAATTGATAGAGAGTTATTTCTCATGCTCTACAGTCAATTCACCATTAACAAAGTCAAACAAGATTTTCACCTGAGTACTGTGGAAGGAGTCCGCTTTTTCTCAGACTCAATTGAACGAATTACTCAAAGTTTCAGACTACAAGGTATTTTAGAGGATTTAGCGTGGGCGATTCTCTAAAGAGACGCGACGCGATCGCAGTAGATACAGAAAAAGCTCGTTCAGAGGTGATAATTAATCCTGTATTGCTGGAAGTGCGGCGCATCTTCAATTCATCAATTAGCGTGTTTTCAGGGGAAGAGTTTAACGTTGATGCGAGTATTGGACTCAACGGTGTATGTGACTTCTTGCTTTGCCGTTCACCTGAACAATTAACGGTAGAAGCACCTGCAATTGTCATAGTTGAAGCAAAAAAATCAGATTTAAAATCTGGATTGGGACAATGCATTGCAGAAATGGTAGCTGCACAGCGATTCAATCAAGCCAGAGAACAGCCCTTAACAGCAATTTACGGTACTGTCAGCAGTGGAACCCAATGGCGATTTCTGAGACTAGAAGGGCAAATAGTCACAATTGATTTAATAGATTATCCTCTTCCTCCTATCGAAACAATTCTGAGCTTTTTAGTATGGATGGTAAAAGCAGGCTAATTTCATTGAAAAATTGATCAATAAAATAACTCCTACTTTTTCCACTTTCAAATAGTCAGTAAGCGTGACTATCTGAAAGTGGAAAAATCTACGTTCTACTATTTATTTTGCACGTAGGTCATCTTTGAGACTATGGTGTAAATTTAAACACAGTTCCTTGCCCAGAACCGCCACCAGTAGAGGCGGTACCGTAAAATGCACCATTAGCAAGTTGAATTAGTGTGGATTGCGGAGTTGCCCCATTCGTGCCATTAAAACTAAATAACAAAGTGAGAGTTCCTCCAGTCAACCGATAGATGGCTCCTTTATTATTTGCACCACCTGTAGAAGTTGTGCCATAGAAGTTACCGTCAGTTCCTTTTGTGAGTGCAGCTGTGGGGTTAGCTCCATTGCTGCCATTAAAGCTAGCAACTAAAACCGGTGTACCGCCACCGAGCGGAATCTTGAATATAGCTCCTTTATTACTGGCTCCACCTAAGGAAGTCGTGCCATAGATAAATTTAGCAGATTCAATTAATCCAGCCTGGGGACTTTGCCCATTAGCACCACTAAAGCTATATGAAGTTATTACTCCTGGGGGAGTTAACTTGAATGCTACACCTTTATTAGTTGCTCCACCTGCTGAGGCGGTGCCATAGTAATTTCCGTCACTAGCTAATTGCAACCTTGCTAATGGAGTTGCGCCATTAATACCGTTGAAGTTAACTACAACAGTGGGGACACCACCAGTTAGCGGAATCTTGAATACAGTTCCTTTATTGTTGACTCCACCGGCAGAAGTTATTCCCCACAAGTTGCCATCGCTACCTGAAATCAATCGACCTGCTGGTTTGGCTCCATTAGTGCCATTGAAATTCCAAAGATTTGTCAGAGTTGTAAAAGTTGTTTTTTGCAATTTAAACAACGTACCGGAGTTATTTGTACCACCTGTAAAGGTCGCACCATAAAGATTGCCATCACTTGCCTGGAATAATCTCGCAACTGGGTTAGTTCCATTAGCTCCAGTGAAGTTAACCAGTGTGGTCAGAGTACTAAAAGTAGCACCACTTAATTTGAATGCTGTTCCTTTACTTTGCGTACCACCTGTGGAAGTAGTTCCATAAAGATTGCCATCGCTCCCTGAAAACACACCTGCACTTGGGGCTGCTCCATTAGTACCATTGAAATTTACAACGGTGGTTAATGTTCCTGCAAAGGCTTGTTGCAAAGGCAATACTAATGGAGACGCCAATACAGCCAGGGAAGTTAAAATCAATACCCTATTCTTGCTTTGACGTTGTTTGCACAGATTCATCTTGTTTACTTAACTCCTACAAAAATTTGCTCAGGCACTTAGCGGTAAATAAATCAAAGAGCCTACCTTTCTCCCATCCGTGAGACGCACTTACAAACCGGAACTGCTCCGCAAAACGTGGTTTCGTTGTGAGCGTAGTCAGTTATTCCTTTTAATAAGGCTCTTCGATTTATTTTTATGAATCTCCCTCAGACTGGATATAGCGATTCTTGTATGGATGCAATACGTTATAGAGCGCAAGACTTTGCACTCCTCAACAGATATGTATTCCAGACAATGGAAAACAGCTATAAAATCCGTTATTTCAACTAGCTTTTAGTGAGAACTCACCAGAAATTTTGGTATAGTCTTGCTCAGGAAGAATTGAGAAATCCTCTGGCTGCCTATACCGCAATGCCTGTATTCACACTTAAGTTAATTGCTGAAAATTAGATCATTTATGACCTCGGTAAGGATAATAACATACTCATTATTTTTTAGATGTCGTGATCAACACAAATTTAGATATTCTCAGCAACACAAAAAAGTTTAATTAAACTTTGACCTCTGCGATCGCAAAGCTAGATTACCTCTATTTTTGGCAAAGGTATTGACTTTTAAACCTCATCTAAGTTTATAAGCGTAGTTTTTGCCCTCACCCTAAATCTGGGATTCGGGGTTGGGGGATGAGGGCAAATCCTTTTGATCACCGAAGAACTACAGGTTTCAAGATAGACGTGGTTTATAATTCATTTACCAAAAGTCAAGTAAGGATTAATCAGTCAAAACATCACTTACATATAAGAAGCGCATGACTACTAAACCGAAGATTTTCATTGATGGGGAATCAGGAACCACAGGCTTACAGATTTTCTCACGCCTCAACCAACGCGATGATATCGAGTTAGTTAGCATTGAGGCATCTAAACATCGGGATGCAATTGAGCGAGCCAAACTAATCAATGCCGTCGATGTGATCATTCTCTGCCTGCCTGATGACGCAGCCCGCGAAGCTGTGAGCTTAGTCAGTAGTAATACGGTAAAGATCCTGGATGCTAGTAGCGCTCATCGCACAGCTAAAGACTGGATATATGGTTTTCCTGAACTAAATCCAGGACAGCGAGAGAAAATCGCCAGCGCCCAGTTTGTCAGCAATCCGGGCTGTTATCCTACAGGATTTTTGGCTTGTATCCGTCCGTTGATTGCTAAGGGACTGCTGAAGAGTAATTTTCCCATGACCGTTAATGCAGTGTCAGGTTACTCTGGTGGCGGAAAGAATCTGATCAAACAATACCATAGCTTCCATGAGCAGCAAGCCGGGGCAGAGTCGCTCTACCCTTATGGTATCTACGGTTTGCAGTTTGGGCATAAGCACGTTAAGGAAATGCATCAGTATTCGGGGTTAGCATCACCGCCCCTGTTCGTACCGGCAGTGGGAGATTTTGAGCAGGGAATGTTGGTGCAGGTGCCTTTGCCGCTAGGAATTTTGGATAATCCCCCATCAGGTGAGGTGATTTATCAAGCGATCGCTGACTACTACCAAAGTGAAAAATTTGTCCAGGTTGCTCCATTCCAAGATTCTACTCTGCTGAGAGACGGAATATTTCTGGATGCGATGGCAATCAACGGCACCAATATTGTTCAGGTTTTTATATTCGCCAATGATACTACCAAAGAAGTGTTGTTAGTTGCTCGTCTTGACAACTTGGGCAAAGGCGCATCGGGCGCCGCAATTCAAAACCTAAACATCATGCTGGGCTTTCCAGAAGAGTTGGGATTGTGATGAAACGTTAGGCAATAAGGAAAAGGGAGTATGACTTTTACTCCATCCTCAATTACTAATGGCTTGTGCTAGACAGCGATAACTATTATTAGTGCGTAAATTACTCATTTTAAAAAGCAAAAAGGCAAATTGAGAAAACAATCTGCCTTTTTGCTTGCTGAATCATCTGCGCCTCTAAATAATTCTAAAATTTCATCAGAATCGCCTAAATATGCCCCAGATGCTTGGGGTTCGCCATTTCCTTTATTGCATACAGCAGTTGGATTTGGTTGTAAAGTATACGTCAAATTACTAATTCCGATGAACGCAGATGTTAACAATGTGGGTTCTCAGGGCTTAACACCACTTCATTTTGCATGGAGAAAAGATATTGCTGCACTTCTCATTGCAAAAGGTGCAAATATTAATGCAACAGACGATAAAAGTTTAACTGCACTACACTATAAAGCACAAATTAATACTAAAGAAGGTAAGGCACGTCTTTATTTAAAAAATATTTTAGAAACATCTGAAGTTTTGATATTTAAGGGTGCAAATATAAATGCTAAAACTGCTCTTGCTTATGCAAAATCAATCAATTTTCAAGAAATGATTAGGCTACTAAAAAGCTATGGAGGACAAGAATAGGTATTAGGGTTATTAGAGATATTGTTGGCAATTTGGCAGCGACCTTACCAGCTATACTGACATTAACGCAAAGCTGGACACATAAGGACATTTGGGATTAGCCTAGACGCAAAGCGGCTTGTCGTCAGACATCGCTAAGTCTATTGTGGTAGAAAAACATGGTAGAGCGATCGCAATTAACTCAACTTCACACCAGGGGACTAAGTATAACATCAACTTTATCAGTAAATCCAGCAGTGCTTGGCTCGATTTGTGCCTAATAAAACCTGTACAATTGTCAAGGCGGTTTTTACTGCTAGAGTACTTCTCAGGTGTAAAATTTATCGACAGCAAAATTTTTCTACTTTGTGTTTTTCCATCCTTCACTTGTGGTTAAAATGCCCCAAGTTAGGCGCTCATATCTTGCAATAGATAACTTTTACCCTTATGACTGGAGAGCAAAATCTTGGGAATAGAGCTACGCAGTTTCGTATTTCTCGACAGCCTGCAACCTCAACATGCAGCATATATGGGAACAGTAGCCCAAGGCTTCTTACCATTACCAGGGGATACATCACTGTGGATTGAAATCTCTCCTGGTATCGAAATTAATAAGATTACGGATGTAGCCCTGAAAGCTGCCTCTGTCCGTCCCGGAGTGCAGGTAGTTGAAAGACTGTACGGACTATTGGAAGTTCATTCTAGCTCCCAAGGCGAAACGCGAGCTGCTGGTCAAGCCATTTTGGAGTTGCTGGGAGTCCGAAGAGAGGAATGTCTCAAACCGCGTGTTGTTTCTAGCCAAATTATCCGCAACATCGATGCTTACCAAACACAACTTATTAATCGCACCCGCCGAGGACAGCTACTACTAGCAGGACAAACGCTGTATGTATTAGAAGTGGAGCCTGCTGCTTATGCCGCACTGGCGGCGAATGAAGCCGAGAAAGCGGCGGCGATTAACATCCTTGAAGTTCAAGCTGTAGGTAGCTTTGGACGGCTTTACTTAGGTGGAAAAGAGCAAGATATTCTCGCAGGTGCGGCGGGAGCCTTAACGGCGATTGAAAGTGTAGCAGGTCGGGCAAATCCTCTGGGTGGGCGTCAGGAGTAAAGGAGAGAAAATGGCAAATCGAGAGCATCTAGCTTTACTCAAAGCAGGTGCAGTTACATGGATTGAGTGGAGAAAGAAAAATCCCCAGATTGAACCAGACCTCAGCGCCGCAAACCTGCAAGGGGATAACCTTAGAGGCGCAAATCTCCAAGGGGTAAACTTGAGCAAGGTGGATTTGGCTAATGCTTTACTGGTGCGAGCCAACCTCAGTGGTGCTGACCTCAGTAGTGCCAACCTCTACAAAGCCTTCCTCGTTGAAGCTAACCTGAGTGAAGCTAACTTGAGTGTTTCTAACTTGAGTGGTGCTATACTTACGCAGGCAGATTTGAGTCATGCTAATTTGATTGGAGCTGACTTGAGTGAGGCGAATCTTAGAGGCGCTGCGATCGCTCATGCTAATCTAATTGGAACTGACTTAAGAGGTGCCAACTTGAGAGATGCCGATTTAGGAGCAGCGAAGTTAATACGAACTAATCTCTCTTTTGCCAACCTCACTGAAGCTAACTTGATTGCGGCTGACCTCAGCGAAGCAACTTTATACGAGGCGGAAATGTTGGGGGCTTATCTTTATGAAACTGACCTTTACAAAGCTAATCTCAACAAAGCTCACCTCACTGGTGCTTATCTGCTGCGGGCTAACCTAAGTGAAGCTAATTTGAGTCAAGCTGATTTGAGTTGGACTAACCTTAGAGGCGCGAATTTGGCAGGGGCGAATCTCAGAGGAGCTAACCTTAGAGGAGCTGACCTTAGGTTAGCTCACCTCAACGGCGTAAATCTTCAGGAGGCAATTATGCCTGACGCTTCAAGGCACGATTAGTTAACAAGAAAAAGTAATTGACGTTTAGATTCATTTTCTAGAATTTAGACGAATTCGGCGTGTAAAATTGCCCAGCACTGCTGAGTTAATTAGCTTCATTAACCTTGAATTTAGCACCATGCGTTTTGCGGCATTTTTTGCCAGAATAAGGTTTAGTACTTAAAGGAAGCATATGGCGTTTCCTAATCAGATGAGGTAAATCATAGCCCCCTCCTCGCAGGTGGGGAGGGGGTTGGGGGTGGGGTTCTTATACCTCACAAAAGACCAGAACCGCTATATAAAATTTATGTAAAGCTTAAGTGTTATTAACCTCCAAAACGCTCTTGATAATCTATAACTTTAACTTATCTATTTTAAAATGTATTTCTTTAATATAAAAGTATTTTTTTTACAAACAAAAATTGATATTGAAACCTAACTTAACGAGAATACCGTATTAAGCGGACAAATATTGTCACCCTTACTAAAAAAACAGTAAGTTTGAAAAAAAACTTCATTAAAGTGTATAAGACTTTATAATGCTAGGAAAAATCACAAACTTTACATTTTGAAGATTTGGTAAAGAAGTTGATGTAAGCTTGTACTTCATGATAATTAAATAATTACAGGTCAGTTGAAAATGAAAAAATACGGGGAAAATAATTAAAATAAATGAATTTTGACCCAATTACTTAGCATTTGCATAATCAACTAACCAAATCGATAATTAATATTTTCTAAGTAATATTGATATTAATTAGGTTAATTAAGGCAGCTGTATTTCAACTTAGAGTTTTAAGTAATTCACATTGAACTTATAAATAGTTCTTTGACTGAAGGCTCCCCTTTCTGAACAAGAGACTATTTATCAGCTAGTACCCATTGCTTATTTCACCCCGTAATCTCTAAAACTTTTTCCCTGATCAACAGGACTTACGTAAACAATAGCCGCAAAGAATGATTTTCTTCTTAGGGGCAATATCCTGCGGTCAGCCTTCGTCTACATGAATTGCCCCTGAGCGCGTGTACTTTTGCGTAAGTCCTGATTAAGAAGATTTCCCAACAAAATCATCTGACTATTTTATGAAGAAAATAATGAATAGCACTAAATCATCCAACCAAGTTCAACGCAGATTTATCGGAAAGTTCGCTCTGAAAAGGTGCTTTTTAGCAGCCAAAACGCTGTTATTTACAATAGTTATATTAAATCATGGCATTACTGGAGTAAATGCTGCACCTAAAGCTCTGCGTCCTAATATTCAGATTCGCAATATTATCAATACGTTATCGGTTTCTCCTTCTGTTCGGATTGTAAAAGATCCACGAAACAATACCCTCTATTACCTCAAACTAAATGGTGAGATTTATCGAGTCAATTTAGGCTCCTCTACTAGTACACTTGTGTACAACTCTACTAATCATAATGTAGGTGAAACTCAAGGTATGGCCATTGGTCCTAACGGTACAATTTATTTGGTTGGCAATGTAGACCTTGTGAATAACCAGACCAAAGGAATTATTGTTAAAGGCGTAATTAATTCGGGTACAGGACAACGTATCTGGTCTATTTTAGCTCAGAGTGCAGGCTATCCTAAAAGCAAAACAGCCTATGACCATCGCTTCAACGGCGTGATTGTTAGTCTGGATGGTAACTTTATCTATGTGAATAGCGGTTCTCGTACCGATCATGGTGAGGTTCAGTCTGTTAATGGTCTATATCCCAATACTCGTGAAGTAGGATTAACCGCCTGTATACTCCGTCTCCCTACTAATGGCCAAAATCTTTTTCTGGCAAACAATCGAGCCACCTTAAAGGCAGCTGGCTATATTTTTGCAGAAGGAACACGTAATACTTTCGATATGGCTTTTGCACCCAATGGGGATTTATTTGGCACAGAAAATGGCCCCGATCGGGATATGTCAGATGAATTAAATTGGCTACGTCAAGGTGGTAATTACGGCTTCCCCTGGCGGATTGGTGGGACAGACAATCCCCAACAATTCCCCAATTATAATCCTGCCAAAGACTTGTTGTTAAACCCCCTATTTGGCGCAGTCACAAAAGGCTACTTTCGTAACGATCCAACCTTTCCTATTCGGCCTACTAACTTAATTGAACCAATTCCTAATTTTGGCCCGGACGCAGACAATTACCGCGATCCTCTAGATGGCAAAGTCAAAGATGCCAGTGTTCTGGGGCAAAGTGTCAGCACTTTTACAGCACACCGTTCTCCTTTGGGCTTAGTTTTTGATATACAAGGAGTACTGAGTCCAGAATTCAAAAGAGATGGATTCATGTTGAGTTTTACACCAGGCGACCCCACTGGCCAAAAATTACCAGGTCCTTTTAAAGATGCCAGCCAAGACCTACTGCATTTAAAGTTAACTAAAGTAGGAACTACCAACTATAAACTTAATGCGACGCGCATTGTCGAAGGTTTTAGTAATCCCATTGATGCTGAGATTATCGGCAATAAGATTTATGTTATAGAATATGGTGGAAATCAAGGAATTTGGGAAATCTCTATGCCCACTAAGTAAACGATCTGCAAACTTTAAAGTAGTACTTTAAAACTAACTTGCCATATCGTGGTGATGATTCGTCCCTATCAATTAGATGATTTAGAAGATGCGGTTCAGCTGTGGTATCGAACTTGGCATGAAACATTTTCTCATATTAAGCATCCACAGCCATATTCCTTATGGAAAGCTCGATTTCGTGATGACCTCGCTGCACGCGGGGATGTTTGGCTGGCTGAAGTTGAAAATCAGATTGTCGGTTTTGTTGTGGTCATCAAAGAAGAACAATGGTTAAGCCAGTTGTTTGTAGATGCGACTTACCAAAATCAGGGTATTGGTTCAGCATTACTTGATAAAGCTAAAGCAATTTGTCCCCAAAGTTTAGGGCTTCACACATTACAAGCGAATATGCGAGCTTGTGCTTTTTATGAACTACACGGTTTCAAAATGAGCAAACTGTCAATAAACAAAATCACCGGTCAACCGAATGTGGAATATTACTGGATACCTGAGTGCGATGTTTGACTAAATGTGTCATTTCATCCAGATAAGTAGAAAGGCACAAATAGACATAACTATATAAAAAAAGAAGAACAATGCTAAAACGCTCCTTCCTCCTGCCTCATTAAGATTCCTGTTTTGTATGCTGGCCCCAAGGTTGACGAGCGAAGATATGGTGTACCATCGGCTCAAAGAAAGTTAACGGCAAAGTATCATAATTTGGATCAAATGATTCTTGATCCCACTTATGGCAGAACTCAGCAGTGCAGTCAAAGTAAGGATGACCTCGAAACTTTTCTCTAGCATGGCGATCGCCTCCTGTATGATGCCAGAAATAATAGCCTTGAAAAATCCCATGATGTTCAATTATCCAATGGGTAGCTGGACTTACATAAGGTTGGAGGATAGCTGCTGCTAGCTGTGCGTGATTTACGGGTGCTAGTAAATCTCCAATATCGTGCAGTAATGCAGCCACCACGACCTCTTCTTGTGCCTCATCCCGAAAAGCCCGTGTTGCCGTTTGTAGCGAATGCTGATAGCGATCGATCAGATTTCCTGGATGACTCTCTTGCAAGCCAACTAAAAGTGTCAGTGCGCGATCGGCAACCTCATTCAAGCGAGGCTTAGAATGTTCCTGTAATAGCAGATAATCCTCTTTTGTTCCATCTGCCATTCGTGTATAGGTGGCAATAGGTCTTTTTGTAGATAAGTCTGACATTACATTACTCCCGATCTCAAAATTCTTTGTTTATTCAATATGAGTTATTTTTTGCAACTCAGTTAAGTTATCTGGGTTAGATTTTGCGATCGTTACCCAACCTATAAACTAATGGTATGACAGTAAACAAGGCAGTTGGCACATAGAGTCAAAGACAGTTACTCCAAATGACTCTAGTAAAGTAGCCTCACTCTGATTGGTGTACCCTAAAACTCTCATACTAGCGGCAACACCTGCACGCACTCCCAAAACACTATCTTCTACAACAGTGCAAGATGAAGGTTGAACTCCCATCTTTTTAGCTGCATATAAGAATAAGTCAGGTGCTGGCTTCCAGCTTCCAATTTCATAGGAGCTAAAGATACGTCCTTCAAATCGAGGTAGCAGGTTAGTGACACGTAGAGCTAACTTAATTTTTTCCAGCGGCCCACTAGAAGCAACGCAGATAGATAGATTAATTTTGTCTAAAGCTGCCTCTATTCCTTCCACAGGAAGCAGTTCATGCTCAAATACTTCGGCAGTGCGGGCACGAAGCTGAGTCACAAAATCTGGCGGCAATTTCTGCTCAAGCCTTTGCTCAATGACAGCAACACAATCGGCCATTTTGCAACCCTTGAATAACAAAATGGCTTCTTCAAGCTCCAACGCGAGTCCGAATTCTGCGACAAATTGGACAAGAACGCGATTGCCCAATGTCTCGCTGTCTACTAACACTCCGTCACAGTCAAAAATAACCAGTTCTGTTGGCACTCGTATTATTGATTCTTGGTCAACTACGGATTTATCACAAACATTGCCACTAATACCATCCCAAATTTAAACCGCCGATAAGCTCAGATGATTTTAGCTAATTATCTGCGGACATCGGCAGTTTAAAATCTCAAGCTAGCGATGCCCTATGATCAAATGAGGTTTGTAGGGTTCCTCTAAGAACTTACGCTCTTGATCAGAAAGCACTAAATCCACAGCCTCCACGGCTTCTTTGAGATGCTCTATTTTACTAGCACCAACAATCGGAGCTGTCACACTCGGTTGATGCAATAGCCAAGCTAGGGCGATTTGCGTTGGTTTAACACCGCGTTTTTGGGCTAATTCTACGACGCGATCGACTACTTGAAAATCCGAATCTTGATAGTAGCGACTATGACCCAATTCGTCAGTTTTTGCCCGTACAGTTTCCCCAAAGCCTTCTTTTTTACGATTCCCCGCTAGAAAACCTCGTGCTAAAGGACTCCAGGGAATAATCCCAATCCCTTGATCTAGGGATAGGGGTATTATTTCTCGCTCTTCTTCCCGATAAACCAAGTTGTAGTGGTTTTGTATCGATATAAAGCGAGTCCAACCATGTTTGTCAGCTAGATAAAGGGCTTTAGCAAACTGCCATGCGTAAACACTTGAAATTCCCAGGTAACGAACTTTACCTGATTTGACTAGATCATGCAGTGCCTCTAGGGTTTCCTCAATTGGTGTCTCGTAGTCCCAACGATGAATTTGGTACAAATCGACGTAATCTGTTTGTAGCCGCCGTAATGAAGCATCGATGCTATCAAAAATGTGCTTGCGAGATAGTCCTCGATCATTGGGGCCATCACCGACTTTATTGAAGACTTTGGTAGCAATGACGACTTGATCTCTTTTGGCAAAGTCTTTAAGCGCCCGTCCCAGGATTTCTTCACTGACACCCAAAGAATATACATCGGCGGTGTCAAAAAAATTAATCCCCAACTCCAAAGCCAGTTTAATGAATGGACGACTTTTTTCTTCTTCTAATACCCATTCATGCCATTTGCGAGAGCCATAGGTCATAGCGCCTAAAGCGAGGCGCGATACTTTTAGTCCACTTTTGCCAAGATTTACATATGTCATAAGTTTTTAGGAATTGGGGATTAGGAATTGGAAAGAGACAGGGAGGAAAACTCTGCTCCCTTGCTTGTTGCCCAGTCCCAAGTAACCAGATATTGCTATGGGCGATTGCTGGAGGCGGATGGGTACTGATGTCCTAAGATGGGATGAGGTGTGTAAGGTTCTTCAATGAATTTGCGTTCTTCATCGGAAAGCTTTAAATCCACAGCTTCTACTGCTTCTTTGAGATGCTCTATCTTGCTAGCACCAACAATTGGAGCCGTCACACCCGGTTGATGCAATAACCAAGCCAAGGCAATTTGTGTTGGTTTAACACCGCGTTTTTGGGCTAACTCTACGACGCGATCGACTATTTGGAAATCTGAATCTTGATAGTAGAGATTGTGGGCAAATTCATCAGTTTTAGCCCGTAGTGTCTCGCCATAGCTTTCCTTGCTGCGATTCCCCGCCAGAAAGCCCCGCGCTAAAGGACTCCAAGGAATAATCCCAATTCCTTGATCTAGAGATAAGGGTATCACCTCTCTCTCTTCTTCTCGATAAACCAAATTGTAATGGTTTTGAATAGATACAAAGCGAGTCCAGCCGTGTTTGTCAGCCGTGTAAAGAGCTTTGGCGAACTGCCATGCGTAAACACTTGAGATTCCCAAGTAACGAACTTTACCTGATTTAACTAGATCATGCAGCGCCTCTAGGGTTTCCTCAATTGGTGTCTCGTAGTCCCAACGGTGAATTTGGTACAAATCGACGTAATCTGTTTGTAAACGCCGTAATGAGGCATCAATGCCGTCAAAAATATGTTTGCGAGACAGTCCGCGATCATTGGGGCCATCACCGATTTTACTAAAGACTTTGGTAGCAATGACGACCTGATCTCTTTTTGCAAAATCCTTAAGCGCCCGTCCCAAAATTTCTTCGCTGGCACCTAAAGAGTAAACATCGGCGGTGTCAAAGAAGTTTATCCCCAATTCCAAAGCTAGTTGAATAAAGGGGCGACTCTCTTCTTCTTCCAGCACCCATTCTCGCAATTTACGAGAACCATAAGTCATAGTACCCAGAGCCAGACGTGATACTTTCAGTCCACTTTTTCCGAGATTTACGTATGTTGTCATACTGTTTGCTCTACTTTTTGATAACGTTGTGAAAGTTCTAAACCAAGTCAATTGATCCACAAAGCTATTGATGGCATCTACCGTTGCTGATGAATCGGTAGGAATTTCGAGTCCAGATAAATCTTTGACCATTGATTTTCCCAGAGCATTGCACAGCTACAAGGATTACTTTGCAAAAGCTAAGTTATAAACCACTGTATCTCAATCGTATAACCGGAGATAATAATTATTAGATTAAGAATTTCGGATAAAGAATGCTGTCATGGCGATCGCTTTTTTCAAAATTAAGCAGTTTAAAAGCTGCGATCGCCTCTGAAAACGCCAAGAGACACAACTACTTTTGTTGGTATTAGTTTTTTCCAGAAGTTATTTTTTCACCTTCGTAAGCCAGAGCCTTGTCACCTGCTTGGGCAAATGCCTGGGCGAGTTGAATCAGCTGTTGTCGCTCTTGATCATCAACAATACCAGCCGGAGGAGGCATCCGTTTCTCTTTGATTTGGCGCACAGTTTCATGCCGTAAAGAGAGTGCCTGATTGGGATAACTCAGGATTAATAGGGGATTCTGCTTGCTGGCGTTGTCAGGACTGTGGCAGACAACACAAGCATTCTGCCGCAGCTTGGCCTCAAATGCACGATAAGCAGCATCAACTTTGGCGACGTGTGGGTTAGATGGAGAAAATAAACGGGTATAGAGTGTCACATAGGGCTGCTTGCCATGAGCATCAGTCCAAATCCACTTACCGTCCCATGCATAGTTTACCTTCGGGCGTTGTGGATCAACCACAGCTGAACGCAGCGCTCCTTTAAGCTTTCCTTGCTCCAGAAACACAAGTAATTCAGTACTTTGCTGGTAGGAATCCCACTTTTTCGATGAGTACCAGAATGGATAAGGATAAGCACCAATATCAAAGTGGTTGCGGAACTGAATCGGAAGGTGGATGACAATTAAGTTGTTTACCTGTTCAATCTGGGGTTCACCTTTGAACATAAAGGTAGCCAGGTAAATGCGACGCCAAACAAATGGGTCAAATTCAGTTGTTTGACTATCTTTGATATTATAGTTGCCAACTTTACTTTGAGCGCCCCATAAAAATGGTGCGTTCATAGTGTCGCGGAGGGTTTTTAGCTTAGAGAGTTTTTGGGCGCATGAGTCGTAGGCAGCTAAATTCTTAACATCTGTGACAATGGGACAAGCAGCAATAATTTCTTTGCCTACTTTTTTCGCTAGTTCTATGTCCTGTGATGTTTCTAGTGCTGATACTGTACTTTTTGCGTTAGGCGGTTGTGGTGCGTAGATGAAGAGCGCAATCGCTAAAACTATGCCTAAGAGTAGAAAGTGCGTAGGCGCAGCCCGCACTTCGGCTTGGCTCAGTGACCTCCGCAGGCATCGCAAGTAAAATTTCCGAAGATTAGGCATGATCAGCTGTTGCGTATTTAATTTGTATATTAAACGCGGGCAAGATGCCCGCACTACAATATTTTTGGGTTTTCGTGTTATGCAATTTAGCTGCACATCAACTTATAACCACTTCAAATGGTGACTCTTGTACCATTAAATTTGGTGAATGTGAAACCTTGAAATTTTTCGCGGAACGTTAGCTTTTCATCCTTAAGAATGCTGATGGCGATCGCTTCGCCAAGGGCCAACGACGCTGCTGCATCTGTGCGCCAGTGAATCCCAGCACTATCACGACCCAAGCCAATATTTGCCGCCAGTTTGTTCAATTCGCCGCCCACGGTCAGCAGTGGGCCTTGATAGGGAATCAACTGGGTGGGATCTTTGGGATTGGGTACCACCGGATTCGGAATCACATAATTCTCATCAAATAGTGCTTTCAAAACCGTGACACTGGCACCTGCGGACACCGAAGCGCCCCCTGGATAAGAAGAGTGGAATGGTGCCCCTTCAGGAAAAGCTTGCGGTAGCAGATAGGATTTGTTTTTGCTGAAGAAGCGATCAAGTGCTTCTGACTGGAAAACATCGGGGTGAATCGGATAGTTTGTTTTATTCACCTTGTTGTTGTGAACCAACCCACCATAAGCCTCTGCTCGCAGACGACGGTGAACATAGTACTTCTGCCAATAAGCTGCTCTGATTGCATGTGGACTAACCCAAGAGATGATAGATTGTGAATACCCTGGACCAAATGTCGCAGAACCACTCGCTTGGGTCTTGGAGTTGTTATAAGGATTACCGGGATTGTAAGGTGAGCCAACGCCACCAGCTAGGAGGTTATCAAGGGCTGGCTTGGCGAGTAGAATTAGAGCAGCATTTGTATAGACGGGTGGTGGCGTGTGGGCAATCTCTGACTGGTCGCGCCCGTTGATAAAGTAGCGAGGGGTTGGGTCAAACTTAATCGTTCGACCAGAATCGCCACCATTTTGCACCAGCAACCACTCGTTATAGTTGGTTTGAAAACTGTTTTCGGGAATAGCTAGGGGAACACGGTTAAGCTGAAGATAACTTTGTGTTCCTGCGGGCACAGGACGCAGTAAAAACTGGGAGACGTATGGGCCCACATCTACCCCTGGTAACGTGTAGTAACTCGTTGCACCAGAGGCATTAACGTAAATCGCGGTGCCTCGAAATAGGAGTTCGGGTGTAACCCGTCCGTTCTGTTTAGGCCCTTTGAATGCTGACAACCGATTCAGATCCTGAACTGCTGCCAGAATCAGCGGGTTAGTTGTATTATTGTGGAACTCGCTAAAGGGTATATCCTGCAACAGTTGTTGCCAAGCAATTTCGAGGAATTCAGCCGCCTGCTCTGCACTATCGAGGGTAGGTGGCACTGGAATTGTCAATTGAGTCGCATTCAGCCCACTCAAGCTAACCGCTAATGGACCGAGCGGTTGTAGCAGCTTCCGTTTACCACCCAGGATGATCTTTTCATACTCATTGGGATCTTCGGAGTTCAACGCATTAATAAAAGATTGATAAGCCTTCAGATCCACTTCGCCCAGCTTGTTATGGGGTAATCCTCGTGTATCCGTCGCAATTTTGTTAGCATACTTCGCCTCATCCCCGTTGGTCGGATGCGGCGGAATCGGAACACTCTGTTGAAGTCTGGCTGCTTCAACACGTACTCGATAAGCTCTATTAACAAAGCTCTTGTAGTCGAAAGGTCGATTAGGGAGCCTGTTTATGTCTTGGGCTTGTACAATATCTTCTCCCTTTTTTGAGGAGAAAGGTGAACCTAAAACGCCTGCAACAACGCTAGCGGCACTAAACAAACCAGCGCGACCGAGAAATGAGCGTCTACTGGCCTGAGTACCAAAAAAACGTTTGCTAGCTACACGGGGTTGTTTCAGTTTATCTATTTCGTTATTAGCCTGAGCATTTTGCTCGAAACCTTGATCAGAATTAGGATCTACTTGCATGAGATGTTCTCCACTGACAAAAAATAATCCAAAAATCTAGTCATGAGCAGCTAAAAGTTAGAATAACTTTGCGCCACACACGAGACACCCACCTCCAGAGAAACAGGGTAATCTCACCGGATTTGGGATGAAATTTGTGCAAGGTAACTTCTACAGGAGGTGATTCTCCTGAAAGTCATGTAGGTATTTAGTGCTGGTATGATGCCTTGATCACATGGCTGTTAGACATCTGTAGTTGTAATCATTCTGATAGCATCTTGCCGGGGTTAAAGCACAGCTAAATCACCACTTACTTCCACTCAAGCCATAAAATACGGTAAATCGATAGACTTACCGTATTTTATAGATGTTAAATCAGACTTTCTCACAACTGGTGATGAAAATCAAGAGGTTTTTACAAAAAACTTACCAAGATTGTGAAAGCCCTGGAGAAATTACGGCAATGCAAGATGGGGAGTGGGGGGGAGAAATTTTCATGCCCTCGTTGTCGGCAAAGCGTCCGTGAGAGCCTAGCTTGAAAAGACCTTGTTTTTTGCTACTAGGTGTGTGATACTTTCGTTTAATTTAGAAAATAACATAAATCTCTTACAAAAGGAAAATAATGATGATATTCAAGAGATTTAGAACGTGGGGTTTCTTGATTGGATTAGCACTATTGACGTTTGTATTTGTAGCTTGTGCTTCTGGTAATCAAACTGCATCACAAACACCAGAAAAAGTAACAATTGCCTATCAACCTGGAATTAATTACGCTAATCTACTTATCATCAAGCAGCAGCAAATTTTAGAAAAACAATTTCCCAAAACACAATTTGAATGGGAAGAATTATCGAATGGTGGTGGTTTTAGACTGATTCGATAAATTATGCTCCCTGCTGCATTGCCTCACATCTTAACAGGCTTGAGAACTGCTTGGGCTTTTGGTTGGCGCACCGTGATTGCATCTGAGTTAGTGTTTGGTTCAGGGGGTGCTACTAGCGGTTTGGGATGGCAGATTAATAACAGTCGCTACTTCCTGCAAACCGATCGCGTATTTGCCGGATTAGTGGTGATTGCAATTTTGGGTTTAGCTGTCGATTATATTTTTCGATTAATTGAAATCAGAAAAGTGCAAAAATGGGGTATGAAACGTAGTTAAATAGTTGAGAAAATTAGGCGTAAGCGTAGCCCGCACTTCTCTACGAGACGCTGCGCGAACAGCAAGTATTACCCTGATCCCTTCGACAAGCTCAGGGTAGCACTTGTCGAAGGGCTCAGTGACCATCGTAGACATCGCTTCCAGACAACATCCAATCAAAGCGGATTTAGCCTTTATTGGACTGTGGAAGTAAGCCCAACTCTGCGTAAATTGGATGCACTATCTTTCTTATTTGGGGCAGTTGTCTACTAAAGAAATATGCTCCTAAAATACAACAAATACCGCCAAATAATAAAGCATTAGTAACACCCAGATGACCTGCTAATGCTCCGAAAAATAAATTGCCAAAAGGCAAGATTCCTAAGAAACCAGTTGTAAATATACTAGTTACTCTACCTCTTTTATCTTCCTCAAGAAGAATTGATTGCATAAAGTTATTAATTGAAGCCAAAGTTAGACTATTATTCATGCCGATGATAAACATGAATACTAGACAAATCTCTAAATTGGTTAAGCGAGAAAAAACTATTAAACCTAAACCTAAAATTGCGGCAGAACTTGCTATAATTTTTCCCAATCCTATAACATTTTTTCTAGAGATCAGATAAATACCTGAAACTATAGAACCAAGAGCCGAAGCTGTCATCAAAAAACCCATAGTTTCAGCGTTACCTTTCAAAACTTCTTGGGCAAAAATGGGGACTAAATTGACGTGAGTCATTCCCATAAAACAGATAATTATTTGCAAGAATAATAAATATTTAATTGGCAGAAATTCGTATGCGTAAACAAACCCTTCTTTCAGGTTTTTCCAAATTTCTGATTTTTGAGTAGATGAATTATTTATAACTGGGTTGATTTTGACAGTTAAGATTGCAGATACAAATGGTAGATAACTAATACTATCTACTAAAAAACAGGAAGCTGCACCAGATCGAGCAATCAGTAAGCCCGCAATCATCGGACTAACAAACTTCGCTGTATTAATCAAAAATGAATGGGAAGCCATCGCACTATAAGTATCTGATTTCTTATCCAAAAGTCTGGGAATAATTACCTGACGGGCTGGTAAATCGAAAGCTTTTACCGTTCCCTGAAGCGTGCCAAGGGCAATAATCCATGCAACATTGATGTTACCACTAAGAGTTAGAAAAGTTAGGGTAGAAGATAGCACAATAGAAACTAGCTGAGTAGTTAATAGGACATATCGTAAATTCCACCGATCTAGCAATACTCCTACCAAAGGTGTAATAATCAAACCCGTAGCTTGATTTGTAAATCCAGCCACACCCACTAATACAGCCGAATTAGTTAATTGATAAACTAACCATACTAAAGCAATTTGAGTCATCCAAGACCCAAAAAAAGATAAGCTTTCTCCGATAACGAAACAAGAGAAATTCAACGATTTAAGCGCAGACGGAAGTTCAAAAGAAACAAACTTTAGTTTGTCTTTTTGGAAGTTTTCTCTATTACTTGGTAGCATGAGCGTTTCCCTGTTTTGTCAAAATAGACTTCACTTGAAAATATCAACTAGTGGTTCGTAGTGAGCGATAAATCGCTCAATTTAAAAGGCTAGAGCCGCTTACTTACCATGAACTTGCTTACCCCATTGCATTGCAACGTCTCTACTAATTTTTTTGATGAAGTTTTAGCAGACTTGCATATCACCAGCCCTGAAAGAGTATTAGTAATGCTTAATGTTAGCAAGACAGAAAGTTTATATGCTTACTATTAGAACAAAAAAATAGCCACATTATTACTAGAATAGGTATCATATCATGTCTGGTCGAATACCCACAATTCTTGCAAATCAACTCACAACCCCTACTGCCAAGCAGCAAGGGTTTGAGGTGGTTGACTCATGCTCCGGCTTCAAGCCGGGGGTAAATCGAAGTCATTAGTCATTAGTCATTAGTACCAATGACCAATGACTAATAACTAATGACAATGGAAAGGCGGGCGGCTATTCCGGACACTCCTCTTGTTGGGATGGGATTCCCGCCGATTTTCGTTAATATAAACATTCTCTTTCAATTTCTCGAAAAAGCATTGCTTAATTCTCCAGTCATGTCAGAATTTCAGTTTTACCTGGAAATAGTTGTAAGTTGTGCTTTCGCTAAAGCCAATGCTTGATGAGCATTTTTAAACTTTGTTTCATCTGTAAATTTATCACGAAAACACTTTAAATAAGCTTCCAGATACCGAATACGTAAGTGTGGATTAGCTGGATTATCAAGAAAGGGGAGGTCAGCTTCAACCATAAATCGGATAGCCAACAAGGGGATAGGGCTACGAAGTGGACGAAAGTTTGGGTTGTGCAGACCAGGACTTTGATTAAGTTCATGAAATTCTCCTATCATTAGTCCTGACTCAACAAACAAAGGTTTAAGTTTTTGTTGGACAGTATCTATTAGTTTAGAAGCTTCTTCTATATGGATATCAGGAAAGATAAGTAAAAAAGCTTTATTGATTGCTAATTCCTGCTCTTTAACTTCCATCCTCAGAAAGATATCTCGGTAGTCTCCAACAATCTCTTCTACTTGTTCTGGATACAAATCTTTTGCGCGAATAACTGCCAGACGAATACTGTTTGACTTGAGAGAGTGAGGTACAAAAGGGCAAACTACGCCGGGTCTTCCCAAGTTAGGATGAGGCTTTCCTAAAAAATTTTTTACCCACTCCATAATTTCAATTAAGTAAGGAAGGTTTTCGTGTTGGTGGAGTTGTTCGATTTCACGAGTTGTATAGAGTTGCATAAACTTGAGTAAAATTTAATAATTGTTTAATTCGGAATCCAAAATTAGTTTCACAATATTATGTGAGTGAAATTAATTATTCTCTAAGTAAACAAAACAAGCCTTGATTTTTTGATTTTTGGTTTAGAGACTGAAAAATAAAAAAATACTCAACTACTTTTTATGGGGTGGGTATCTCGCCCGCCCCTAGTCAAAGGGGGGCAAGACTTCGGCGTGAGCGCTCAGTCCTTCGACCTTCGACAGGCTCAGGGCAGGCAAGCTCAGGAACCATCGAACGCAGCCCACCCCACAATATTGGATAATTTATTTGTTGTCAGTCCCTTATCTGTGGCTTGTAGCAGATAAAAATGCTCTAGTATTTTCCTAAACTTAAATAAATTTACGCCAAGAAATACACAAGCATATTTTCGTACCAAGCAACTTGTGTTTATTTATTTTTGACATTTTAGATACAATATGTGTGTATGTATTATCCAGCAAATGCTCCTACTTTTTTTACACATAAACTTTATAATATTTTTATTCAAAATATTATAAAGTTTATGTGTAAAGAGTTCTTTTAAATATAAAAATTTAGTATTGTTTTAATAGCAAATATGAGTTGAATATCAAGTTAGGAGAATTTTATATAATTAAAGTTTATATATAAAGGGAAGGAGAAGTTCTGATGCCTGTCTTGAAAAGTTTGGAGCCTCCGAAACTGAGGCTCCAAGTTTTCGCTGTGGCGGGCTGCGCCAACGAGTCATTGAGCGTCGAAAACCGACACTCAGACAACTCTGGACAAGGCACTGGCTCCCTGATAAAATTGGATATTTTTTAATTGTCAGTCCCTTATTTCTCAACAAATTCTTTCACCACTGCCATAGCATCAGGAGGAATCTGTGTAATTAGGCGAAATGGAAATGCCGCAGTCGAAGCAAATTGGGCATAATCTGATGTCAGAAAGATAGCGTAGTTTTTAGCTTCTGGAGTCATCTGTGCAGCAAAGGCCAAAGCTATAGCTTTAACGTACTTGCGAACATCAGCTGCTTGTTCACCCACAACTTCACCGCCACTAATGGGTGTATTTGGTTGTCCTATCTGATCCAAAGTGGTACTGGGGTCTTTTACACTCAGATGAGTACCCCCAACTATACCAACTAGCCATTTTGGGGATGGGATTTTTTCAAATCCGGCAATTTGTTCAGTTAAAGCTGGGGTGGTTTTATCTGCGGAACTTGCTAACACTAGGGTAGGAACTTGCACCTTAGTTAACCCAGTTTCGCCAAACATCAGAGAAGTTGTCGGATTGAGAGCGATCGCCTGTTTTATTCTGCTATCCCGTAGTTGATAGCTATTTTCTGGTAGTTCTTGAGCGATGCACTGCATAACTTCTCCCTCACTGAAGCTAGTCAAGTTCTTTTTACAGCGTTGTTTGAGTCGTTCTAGTTGTAACTCTGCTCCAGCAATTTCTAAAGCTGTACCACCACCAAAAGAATGTCCAATAACCATCGCGTTCCTGGTTGCAAGTTTCCCTTGCAGGGGATTATTAGGCGTTTGGTTGAGCTTTTCTAATTCGTCGAGGACAAAACTAATATCTTGAGGGCGATCCAAAAACTCATGAGGCTTCATAACTCTGGTTTTGCCTTGTAATGCTGAGTTAGTATTTGCCTGGTTACTACCGGGATGTTCTAAAGCTGCTACTACATAACCGTGGGATGCTAAATGTTCTGCTAGGTAACGCAAGTCCGTGCGGACTGATGCAAAGCCGTGAGAAAGGACAATTACGGGTTTATTGGCAGTTGCAGCAGTTGACCAATAAATATCAACTGGAATTTGGCGTTGGCGCTTTTGGTCATTCAGGCTTAATTTGAGTATTTTTACTTGAGCGTTTCCTGGTTGGCTGGGATCAAAAGGGAAAGCAATCTGCGGTGTTCTGGGGTCGATTTGAGGAGCGATCGCTAGCATAAATTGCTGCGTGCGCCAAAAAGCTGTATTCAAACTCCTTGCAACTATAAAAGCCTGTGGTAAATCAATTTCTAGGCGTTTACTCGGATAAGCGGCGATAAAACTCAATATAGAAAGACCTGTTGGTGCAGTAGAGCCTAATACCAATCCTGCTCTCAGTGCTTGTACTCCAGCTTTGTCCTTTCGGACTAAGGCCGTAGCGAAGTCATTGAGAATGCTTGTACCAATTTGAGTATTAACTAACTTATTAACGGTGACAACATTTATCGGTACATTCATGGCCAACGCCCCTAAGAGGAAGCGGCGTTGTTCTTCAGATAATCCTTTAGTGTAAGACTGCAAACTCCCAGACAATTCCCCAGTTTTTGCAGCCTTTTGCAACTCAGCAAGAGAGATGGATTCTGTAAATAAACCCAAACGCACAACAACTGTGTCAGCTGCGATCGCTGAACTATTTACCCCAAACTGTGTAAGTGCGATGCTTACGGCAAGGGCTTTGCTCAATGCGCCAAAGATACCTGCAACTGTCTTACAGCTATTTTCAGGTAAATAGACCACGCGGTAGGGGCACAGCATTGCTGTGCCCCTACGACAGATATGGTTCAAATAGATGAAAACTGTCTTAAGATTTCCCCAACTTCTTCCCATAAATATTTATACCAAGTGTTACTTACGGAAATATAACGGATATTTGTGTGTTTTACTACTGATTAATTGCCTAGAAATTAAAGCAGATTTTTTCTTGAACTTGATGGCGATGTCTACGATGGTTACTGACCTTGCCGTTCGCGCAGCGTCTCGTAGAGAAGGGTCTCGTACAGAAGTACGGGCTGTGACGCTCGTTGCGTGGCATCGTCTCCCCTTGGGAGAAGACTCGCTTTCCGTGGTGCCCTGATCTGTTCAAAATATCTGCTGATGTGAACAAAGATCATCAAAAGCAACGAATTGTAGAATTCATCACAGCTAAAAATTTGAGCATAAATCAGTGCTAATAGCCACAAAAACCTAATTGTTTCTCAGCTAGGTTTAAGACTGTAACGAAGCTTTAGAACCGGGTAAGCGATGCCTGCGGCGGTAAACTACGCATCTACAATCTGCAATTTTTCTGGGCTGATATCTTGACTAGAATTTTTTTTGACAGGAAAGTTTACCCAACCGCTTAATGTTTTGTTTTTGCCCCTTAGAACCTGACTTTTCACGTTGTATGGGAAAGCCCACGAAAAACCTAACCCCTTTCCCGCGACGGGAAGGGAGAAAATTCAAAGTCTCTCTCCTTTTAGGAGAGAGATTTAGAGAGAGGTTTTCCAGATAGCGTGAGTCAGCTGAAAACCTATTCCAGAGGTGTTGCAGAGCGATAGTCTTACTGCTGTAGCTGCACTATCATTACTCATCAAATTCTACCAGCCGCCTCAACAATTTTTCTTGGCTTTATGCGTCGCAGACTCCCCTATATTTTAATTTCGCTGCTCTCTCTGAGTATTATTACACTGTGGTGGCCTGTGAATGATTCTGATTGCAATTTCGAGGCTTTTCTCGCATCAAAAACTCCAAAATTCCAAGTATATGCTACTAAGGTTATTGTTCAGCCGTGGCATGGTCGTCACCATGTATATGGAATTTTTATGATTCCTGATGAATACAAACAATCTCCATTTTTTGTGTTAACAGTTCAAGGTGCTGGTAGTTATTGTTCAAAACAATTTGGTTATAAACAAAACTTTGATGATATCTTTGCTGAACCAGGAACTTATCTGGTAAAGAAACCTATTAGAACTCGAAAAACTCTGCGGCTCATTCTCCAAGGTTTGTATTTTCAGGTCAATGATAAAAATAATTGGACGTTGACTTTTCCTGAATCAAAAGCTCGTGAACATAATTCCTAATTATCAAAAAATTGGGTTTAAAACCCTGTCCTTGTAAGAGGGCTTTAAGTTTTGATGCCTAAGCTAAATCCCCGTCACAAAACGTAATTGCCAATTGCGAATTGGTTTAAGACCTATAAGCCCAATCGCGTACCACAACAATTTTGAACTGACGTTCTTGGAGCAAAATGTAATCCAGTGAACCGTAGCGTTGCAAAGCCCACTCTCGCAAGTCTTGAATGGCACGAGCAAATATCTGATCAGGAATACTCCAAGCTGCACTTTGGATTTTGTTTTCTTGGTTTTCTAGCAATTTACCCACAGTATCTTTAACTCGCCATTGAGCTCTGCTGTTGGTGAAACTAGATTGAGGATAAAGTCCGTCACTTGCTCAGAAACCCCTGGTGGAAATCCCCTTGTCGCATCGTAAATATCAGACACTCGGTCAAAAGAAATTGTGCTAGTCATATCGGTTCTTAATGTATGGAAAAGTGATTCGTAGTAGTACAGCTACCCAAAAGCAAGCTACGTAATTAGAATTCTCAAAAATTTAGAATTACTTGTGCCAACTATGGCTAATTCAAATGAAAAATGCAGTATGTTATTAAAACTACTATAAACCTATCAGTAAACCGTAGTTTATAATTCAAATCTAGAGTATCATGGAAAATCATCCCAAATCAAGTTGTATTCAATTCCAATGGCATGATAAAACGAGAAACGCTTTTGTAAGCTTTCACTACTTGCAATACCAGTAAATCTCTATATCTTATTAATGAAGCGTTTAAGCATCAGCTTGGTGGTTGAGTTTCCAAAACCTCGCTTTTCTCTAACAAGGCAGTAGTAGTATTGACTATAATCTGTGCTGCTCCTGTGAAAAACGATCGCTCGATAGTTGCTGGAACATCGCTAGGTTTATGATAGTGGGGAGTACGTAAATTTGCGGTATCTGTCACCAGCACAGCACCCACGCCCTGATACCAAAATGGCGCATGGTCACTGCGTAGGGTGTCTGGTGTGAGTAAACCTTTAAAAGGAATTGGTACTGTTAGGATTGCTGGCATTGATTCCTGTTTATTCTGGGCGGTTGAAGGGAGCATTTGTGAGTTTTGAAAGGCATTCAATAAAGGCAAATGTTCTGTATCACCGACTACTGCCAAAAAGTCGCCCTTGTCGCTAGGTGGGGTAACAGGCAATCCGGTAGGGTATTTTTGACACCCAGAAGTGTAACAAGCATAACCCACCATATCCATAACAATCGCTCCGCCCAAGTTTTGCAAGCGTGCTGTCTTGCTAACGAAAGCCCGACTACCCAAAAGTCCTGCTTCCTCTTTGTCAAAAAAAGCTAGCTGTAACGTCCGTGATGTGGGACGGGAACCGAGTAACCGCGTGACTTCCAGCACCACAGCTACACCACTGGCGTTATCATCAGCACCAGGGGATAAGGCAACAGTATCATAATGCGCTCCTACGAGAATTGCTTTAGCGGCTTTGTTAGTTCCTGGGCGTTCGGCAAAAATATTTACACCTTCAGAGAACTTTTCCAATTTGGGCTTCCAGCCTAATTTTCTCAGTTCAGTTGTGATGTAAGTACGAGTAAGCGATCGCTCTTTTGTTGTGTAGCGCTGAAAATTCAACTTTTGGATATGGTTTAACAGCTTGTCAGCAGACACTTGCGGCGCACTGTCAACTTTCTTTAACTCTGCCTGTGATTGCGGTGTTTTCACTGGTATAATCTCAACAATTGCTGGTAACGAACGCTGTTGAAAAAACGTGCTACCTCTGCTACCCACCACAGCAATTGCCATCAGTACCAACAGCATCAGCCAAATCCATTTTTTCATCTAAATTGTCCAATCTTCTAGGGTAGGCTGAAAAGCCTGCCTCTGGCTAAGGGACTTCGTGTCGCCCACCCCACAATAAGTAGTTGAGTATTTTTTTATCGTAAATCAAAGGGTTTAAGAACCTGCAATCTACATGTAGCACCCATTTCAGTCGGGGTTTAAATCCCCCGAAGTTGCCACAACGGGGGGAACCCCCGCAAGGCACTTCTCTTCGTCTGAAATGTCTTTAATTTTGAATTTTGAATTTTGAATTGTTAATTGTCAGTCCCTAATGCGAGTTAATTGCTGACGTTTGACACAACGTAGGGCGAGTTAATTGCTGAGGCTTGATTAGAACTAACCAACGCCTGATAGATAAAAGCTGCTACCTGCGCCCGTGTAGCAGTTGCAGTTGGATTCAGCAACTTCACATTCGGATAGTTGACCACAATTTGCTTCTGAGTTGCTGCGGCGATCGGGCTACGGGCATAGCTAGCGATGTTAGAGGCATCGTTGAAATATTGGAGAGTGCTTTCGGTATTGCCGCCAGGAGTATATTTCAGACCGTTAGCCAGAGAAACCAAAACCTGTTCGCGGGGAATAACTTGGTTAGGCTCAAAGCGATTTCTAGGATAACCTGATAAGAAACCAATGGTATAAGCTTGCTCAATCGCACTGAATGCCCAATACTTGCTGGGCACATCAGTAAAATTGATTGGCTGCCGTTGCTGTGCTTTTGGAAAAGCTTTGTTGACCATAGCGGCAAATTGAGCGCGTGTCACCGGTTCTTCAGGGCGGAAGCTACCATCAGGAAATCCAGCAATTACACCTTGCTGGGACAATTGTTGAATAAATTGTGCCGCCCAATAGTTAGACGAAACATCAGAAAAAGCAACTTGAGCCAAAGATTGCAGGGAGCATCCCACCTTGATCAGTTTATCTTGCAAACGATAACTCACTGGCCCACAAGCAAAACCTCCTGACTTAGACTCTACATAAGTCCGCGTTGGCGGATCTTGTTTCTCTAGCCGCGATTTCCAATCGTCAGATATTTTTTTTAGAGTGGGATGCTTACTTAAAAACTGTGAGTCTGCAACAATATCATGAGGACCCTTAACACTTATCTTAGAACTATTCATGTAGATATTATAATCATAAATAACATTTTTATTGTTAGTGTTAGTATTAATATCCTTGCCAGGAAAAGCATAGAGAATGTTATTTATAATTTTGACATCATCTGATGTATGAGCATATATTTGCCCACCTTTAATTTCGGGACTCTGATTATTTAAAACCGCAGTGTTATTTACAATATCAACATGCGCGCTAAAAAAGGCATGAATCCCTGAACCACCATTATTAAATGTCAGATTGTTTTTAACTAAAGTACGTCCTTTATATACACCCATTTTGGGGTTATTAGGATTTTTTGAACTATCGATAATAATGCCGTTTCCGTCTGTGATCCTTCCGACTGCAATCCAAGGGATGTACATCCGATTATTGTAGCTTTTGTTGTTGGTAATCAACATCTTATATCCCTGGTTGTTGTCAAAATTCCAATTGCTCAACATCGAAATACCACTGCAACCATAAATGCTGTACCAGGCATTATTGAACACCACGTTATTATCTATTGTCACATAATCAGCCTCCATTGCTCCGATACCTCCTCCTCCACAGTCATGCACTTTGTTGTTCAGAACACGGATGTGATGAACATGACCATTGGTTCGTCCGTCAATATTTATGCAGCTTCCGTTTGTCAGTCGGTTTGTTTTGTTAGTCTTCTGACTCATCGCATAATCAAGGGTTATATTGGCATTGTTTCCAATCACCTCCAGCCCATTTATCTCAATATATGAAGCTCCACTTGAAACCGCGATCCCGTTCCATGTATTGTGCTGAATTTTTGGGAAATGCCCAGGATATGCTTTATACTTAATCCATGCTTTTGCAGTTCCAGAACGTTTAATATTTACTACAGCCCCAGCTTGGGGTAAATTTGTGTAAACTCCGTTCATAATCAATACTGTATCGCCGGGGTTAGTCAAATCTGCTGCCTTTTGAATTGTCCTAAAGGCAGATGAGGAAGAAAGTCCACTATTTTGGTCGTTTCCAGTACCACTAACATAGTATGTTTTCGGAGTCGCGGCAGTGCTGATTAGCTCGCGGCTGGATAGGGTCATTTCCTTGTTAGTGGATACCTGATGGAGGTTTTTAACTAAAGATACTTTTATCCTTTCTCCCCCAGCCAAAAGACTTAACGCCACGGGAATTGCCAGATATGCGCTTAAACTCAAACCTTGAATTACCACAACACAATACTCCTTTATCGGCACTCTTCAATAAAAATATCAGAATATTCCGGAATTTTGAATATTCTTTTGGATACAGAATACCATAGAGCCGACTTTCTTAGCTCCCGATAATGCAAAATAAGTATTCCAATAAATATAGATACCGATTAGACGATGCAGAGATAGAATAGTTGCTGGAAAATAGAATTTTTTCAGGTTAAAAATGAAGGCGATCGCACACTAGAATTAAAATGGCGATCGCCGATCATGAGTGATTAAAGTCACGACTTAAATTGAGTAAAATCTAGTAGCGGGATGGTGGTACTAAATTCAAGTTAGAATTCAGTGTCAGCTTCAAATCCTGTCCAGGTCTGAGGACAAAGGCATTTACTTGTTTTTTCCGCAACAGGATACTCGCACCCGCACCCGCACCCGCACCAATAACAGGTTTTAAATCGTCAATTCTGTGGTTGCCAGTAATTAGTGAACCTAAAAGACCAGCACCCCCACCAATAGCTGCGTCAGTTAAAACCTGATTTGTGCTGGGACCCTGTGTAACTCTTTCAGTTCTGGTGTATGTCCGAGAAGTTGCATTAATCGACTGACGTTGACCATTGGAAAATTCTAATTCTTGAGCTACAAACCGCACACCTTTTCCTTTGTTATCATCTGTATCTCTTGAATAACTATTTAAGTCAACAGATTCTAGCTGTCCAATTACTTTAGTACCAGCAGGAATTAAGACATTTCTATTTTTGTCGATAATGTCGTTCGCTATTCTCAAGGTTAGAGATTTAGTTTCTCCAGGAGCAATAGTAATTGTCTCTTTTTCGTAGGTGACAGGAAAAGCAACCCCGGAAGGAATAGTAACGTTTCCATATTGCCCAATTCTGTCTTGCCCAATTCTATATTGAGCATTAGCAGGAGTCAAGCTGAATAGAGGACTAATGACGCTTGTAGTAACGGCCATTGCCATAAGTGCAGCAGTTCGAGATTTCCATTGATGTAGGCGAGTCATAAGAGGTTAACCTTTATGTATCTGATGTCTGTAATGACGAGGATTCACTGGCATTGTTTCTAATTGTTTTTGAACCTATCTATAGGCGTATTCCGAAGGTGAATATGCTTAGTACGGCTTTGCATAAGTTCGTAGCTTTTTTAAACGCAGAGGTAGACGCGTTCGCGGAGCATCTCGTACAGAAGCGGGTTGCCGTTCGCGTAGCGTCTCCGAAGGAGAAGGCTACGCAAAGTCAAGCCCAGAGGGACGCAAAGGTTGAGCGCTAGATTCGTTATGAATTAATAAAATTCTGTGCTTAGATGACGGAGAGCATTTGTTGCAGCTACGCTCATCGAGGATATCGTTCCTCAAAATTTGTATCCTGTTAATGTGCGTCACCAAATAGGGGATGAGATACTCAGATGACGCAAAATAGGTTTAATAGTTTCCAGAGTTGTTTCATTGTTTACGTCCACATACTACACCACTGAATAGAGGCGGATGGGCTGACTGCGAACTCTTGCTTCCATTCTAGATTAATTTGCTAGGACTTGGGAAAGATTTTCGCTTTCTTTGTGACAATTCAATAGCGGGTTATTGACAATAGATTTTGCTGCGATCGCAGCAATTCTTCTGCTAGGTTAAAATTTATTCAATTGCCATCAACAAGTATAAAAAACTCCACCCACAAGGGGATGGAGTTATTAGTCATTAGTTATTAGTACTAATGACTAATGACTAAAGGGGCGGGGCGGTGGTCACTGAGCGCGGCCGTTGTGCTATCCCTCTCCACCCACGTTCGCGTAGCGTCCCTTAGGGAGGGGATGGAGTTTCCCGCCGCTTTCAATAAAGTTTAGCAGAGACCTATGTCTTCAGTTTACGTTTGTAAATTTACGGAAAATACACCAATATTTTATTGTACTTTTTATAAAATATTTATATATATATAAATATTTTAATTAAAAATTTATATGGATGAAAAGATATAGCAATCCTATCTGATTTATGAAAATTATTGGTGTCCAGAACCCCGACTTCTTTGAGAAGTCGGGGTTCTAAGTTTTCACGAATGATTTAGGATTGCTATATCAAGACTTGATAAAGAAGCGGGAAGAATAAAGAAGTTTTCCGCATACGTTACAGAGCAAGTATTTTTAAATTATGCTTTATAACTTTGACAAAATCTCTGGCAACAACTGACTAGGGACTTTAGATAAAGCCAGATTTTGTCCTTGTATCCCTAATTCATTATGAAAAGCCCGAATAGTTCTCACCAAATAATTGAAGGTTATTTGATAAGCCTCTGGTTGTTTAATTAATCCGTTTAAGGCTTGCAAATGGTTATCTAATGCTACTTCTAAGTGTTGAGAATGTGTTGCTCTGTCGCCATTAAAAGACTTATCTATTACTAGCTGATAATGGGCTAGTCCCAGATTATTATAAGAGGCAAATAAATCAAAACTTAAAGTAATACCGCTAAGTGAATGAGCCAAGGCTATGGCTTCTTCATAAGCGCTGATGCATAGTTGCAGATACTTTTGGCGTGCCTCTTTAGTTGTTTGAGATAGGTTTGCTAAATGCCAGTAAGCAGTACCCAGATTATTTTGTGTAGCGGCACAGGCGCTGGGAACATTAGCTGGAGTGCGATATTTAAGAGCTTCGCTGTAGACATCTATAGCTAGCTGGAGATTTTGGGCAGGTTGTTCGTATTGTGCCAGATTCCAACAGGCAGTGCCGATGTTATTTTGAATCATGCCATACTTAAGCGGTTCCTCTTCGGGGTTGTAGTGTACAAGTGCTTCATTGTAAGCTGCGATCGCTTTCTTGAAATGCACAATCGGTTGATTATATTGCCCTAGATGCCAGTAAGCAGTACCCAAATTATTCTGGCAAGCCGCATACTTTAATGAGTCCATATCGGCTGTACGGTAGCTAAGTGCTTCACTGTAAGCTAAAATTGCTTGCTGCCAATTTTCAGATGGCTGAGAAAAACGAGCTAAATCACCATAAGCCGTCCCCAAATTATTTTGCACACGAGCGTAAGTTTCCGAATGTATCTGAGGCGAAATCATCTTTAACGCCAACTGATAAAATTCTATAGCCTGCTCTATATAAGTTAGTCCCTCCTCAGAATTGGGTGGTGTGCGGTATAGCATCCAGTAGAGTGTACCCAAATCATTTAAGATATCTGGGAGTTGCGGTGAGGTTTCGTCATAGCTAATTGCCTCCTGATAGGCAATAATTGCCACCATCAGGTTTTCTAGGGTTGATCCTTGCTCAATGCGAAGGCGGTATAAGGTGCCCAAGCGATGATAAGCTTCTGCCAAAATCTCCCCTGGAACTTGCTGTGAATGTAATTCTTCAATCTCCAGCAAAATTTGCTGCGGTTGTAAGTAATCCTCTGTATCTTGAGCAATATTTGTGTTAATTGTTGCGATTACTAGCTCCGTTAACTCGCTACTAATATGAGATAAAGAAGCCAGCGATTGATTATTATTCCCACTAACAGACCTATTAGTAGATTGCTGCTGTTGTGGTACAGTCTTCAAGAAATCCCCTGTTGACGGCGAAGCTTCTTGGGTTTTGTGTACTTGTGTTCCTGCCGGAAAATCGGAATTATTCTGAAAATTTAACTCGCTGGCTGCGGTTCTGAGTTCTGCTTGATTAACTGATTCATCTAGAATCGACTGCTCAACATTCTCTAAATCCAAGCTTCTGGAACGAGAAAAACGTTCTCGATAGCCAGAATTCTGAGTCGCTGGTGTGGGTTCTCCAGCAAATACAAATACGCCAGTCCGACAACGCCAAAACTGTGGTGCTGATTGCTTGATAGCAGATAACCAAGGACGCGGTATCCACAACAGCAAGTTAGATTCTAGAAATCGGCTGGATTCTTGTGGAGAGAAATATTGCTCGCTTAAGCGGAGATAGTGCAAAAATAGCCGTTGTATTGCGACTGGTTGCTTGGTTAGCTGCTCAACGCCGACAATCTGAAATGCTGGTATGGGAAAAGGTCTTCCTGGGGTATCTTTTAATGCCCCAACAATTGGCGGTGGATAATTTGCCAACCATTGATTTATCTGAACGATGGGATTGGGATCGTTTAAATGCAAACGCAACGTCACTAATCGCGGATAAGCTGGAGTGCTATTTTCCTGGGCATTTGATGACTGATATAGTACTTGTCCAACAGGATAAGCCAATGTAGAATGCAAACGGGCTGCTACTTGATTCCTCAGATGTAAATCATCACATACAGCTAAAAAAAGTTGTCGTCGTAAGCCAAGACTTAGGGCAAGTTTCAGACGGTGGTATACTTGCCGATTCCAAGCAAAATTATCGTTGTGTGCAGTCTCATTCACGCTCATGGTGGCTAAAGAGCCAAAACACAGTATGTATCACCTTTCTGGGCGCATCCAAGTGGGTTAAACTCATAATTAAAATGATTTTTAAGGTGGATGTTATGCGGCTCAGGATAAGGGACTTCCAACAAATAAATTATCCAATCTTGTGAGGTGGGCAACATGAGCGCCCGTAGCCAAAGGCGGGCAAGATGCCCACCCCACAAGAAGTAGTTGAGTATTTTTTTATTTGGAAATCCCTAAATTGAGCCTTCAGGTCTAGAAGAATAACAAAGTATGTAATTATACTTTAATTGCTAATTCAATTTTAACAAAAAATAAAAAAGCAGGCCCCTTTTAAAATCGGAACCTGAAAAACTATAAAGATTAAATTTTATTAAATTGTTTTAGGCTGGACTAATCTGGGAAACAAAGAAGGCGACTAGAATCAAGCCGCCAACCAAAGCTGTAGCGACGATTCCTAGTAAGATATAAGTTCGCTTTTGCCCTTCCGTGGGAGGTTCTCCTTGATAAATCTTTGGTTCCCGGGCAAAATTATTCAGAAGACCGCCTTCTTCGTTTGTATAAGGCATGAATTGATTCCTTTATCTTTATTGTTCATTTGATGTTACATAAATGCTATATCTGCTTTCAAACTGCTAAACAAATCGTTATATTGGGCATTGGGCATTGGGCATTGGGCATTGGGCATTGGGCATTGGGCATTGGGCATTGAGCATTGGGCATTGGGCATTGGGCATTGGGCATAAAGTTATTCTCCCTTGTCCCCCTTGTCCCCCTTGTCTCCCTTGTCTCCATGCCCCATTCCCTAACTAGTAATCGTCCCAGTCAGAGGAGAACTAGGACTGGCGTAATCTTTGATGGGCATCCTGCCAGCAAGGTATGCTAGACGACCGGCGACTGTTGCTAAATTCATGGCATGAGCCATTGCTGCTGGGTTTGGAGAAAGAGCGATCGCACTATTAATTAACAAGGCATCTGCTCCCAATTCCATTGCCTGGGCAGCTTCTGAAGGTGAACCAATACCGGCATCTACCACCACTGGCACACCTGCATTTTCGATAATAATTTGGATGTTAGCAGTTGTTTTCAGCCCTTGTCCAGATCCAATCGGCGATGCCAAAGGCATTACTGTCGCACAACCAACATCTTCTAAGCGCTTGGCTAACATGGGGTCAGCGTTGATATATGGCAATACTGCAAAACCCTCTTTAACTAGTTGTTCTGCTGCTTGCAGCGTCCCAATCGGGTCTGGGAGTAAATACTTAAGGTCAGGTATTACTTCTAACTTGACAAAATTATTATCTTCCTGCCCTAACAATTTCGCCATTTCTCGCCCCAAACGCGCCACCCGAATTGCCTCTTCAGCAGTTTGACAACCTGCGGTATTGGGTAACATCCAAATTTTCGTCCAATCCAAGGCTTCAGCTAAACCTTCATGTCCGGGGGCTTTGGTTTGTACCCGTCGTACTGCTACGGTGACAATTTGGCAATCACTGGCGGCAATACTTTGTTGCATTTCCTCGATGCTGCGATACTTCCCGGTTCCTGTCATCAAGCGGGATTGGAAGGTTTTGCCAGCGATAATCAGTGGGGAGTGGGGAGTAGGCTTGCCGTGAGCGTAGCCGAATGGGAGTGGGGATATAGCAGGCTGATGCCCGTTGGAGAAATTGGCAGAGTGAGTCAGCATTGGGGTGGAGGTAGATGGCTGGGACTGGAAACGCGAATAGTGAAAATCAGCAAGTAGGGGGTCAGACTTTTGTTCTAAGATGAAATCGGCAATCAATGTGGCTGTTACGGGTGCAAGGAGAATCCCGTTGCGGTAATGACCAGTAGCAAGGGTTAAATTTTGACAGTGGCTAGTGCCAAGGATGGGTAATTCATCGGGAGTGGCTGGGCGAAATCCCCACCAAAATTCCTGGATGGGATAATGTTTTAATTGGGGATATAGGCGGATGGCAGCTTGTAATAATGTTTGAATGCCTTCTGGGGTGTTGTCAGGGATGAAGCCAACGTCTTCGCTTGTTGCCCCAATAATCAGGCGATCGCGTCTTGGTACGATGTAAATATCTTGTCCGAATAAAACCCGCTTTAAGGACAATTCTGGCACAAATTCCGGTATCCGCACACTCAGCATTTGTCCTTTTCTGGGTAGCACAGGTAATGGTAATAATTCATTTGACCAAGCACCTGAAGCTAAAACATAGTGCGCGGCGCGAATTATTCCAGCATTGGTTTGCACGCCAACCACTTGTCCTTGCTGCTGTAAAAATGCTTCTACTGTAATGCCGTCTTTGAGTTCAACGCCAACAGACTCAGCCGCCGTCCACAATACGTGAGCTAGAGCCTTATTATCAACTTTTGCGTCCTCAGGATACCACCAGCCACCAACTACCTCTGCTCCCAATCCTGGCTGATATTGATGAATTGCCTCTTTGTTGAACCAGTAAGCCGGGGATGAGGGGGATGAGGGGGATGAAAGAATTAATTTCTCTCTCTCTGCTCCCTCATCTCCCCCTGCTCCCTCATCAAAGACAGGTGCGAGGATACCGCAAGGTCGGTAGCCAGTATTTAAGCCAGTCAGGTCTTCTAATTTGCGCGTCCAGTCGGGATATAAAGCCCGCGATCGCCAACACAATGAACGCATTGCCAGATTTGGGATCTTTTCCGCATCTGGTGCTAACATCCCGGCGGCGGCGTGGGTAGCGGCACCCTGGAAGTGACGACAAAGCACGGTGACGTCTGTCCCGCGCAGTTTTAGTTCAATGGCGATCGCTAAACCAATAACACCGCCACCAATAATTACAGTCTCGTTAGTCATTAGTCATTAGTCATTGGTCATTAGTCATTAGTACATAACTAATAACTCATAATTCATAACTTATAACTTATAACTCGTAACTAAGGACGGAGCGATCGTTACCACAAGGCGCGAATTGGTTCGTTGCCTTGATTTTGATCACTGGATTGCGTGTTTGTTCCTGAAGTATCTGTATTGCTGTCTGTTGTACTGTCAGCAGGTGATGTTGAGTCATCGCTAGGATTCTGGGCAACGCTACTTTTCTTGTCAAGTCTTGGGGCGACAATACTGCGTCTGGTTTGGTTTGTTTGGCTTGTTTCATTTCCTTCAGTTGCAGTTTCATCATTTTTGCTGCCAGCACTGCTATTAACATTGATATTAGCTGGCAGTACTTCTGATTTTTTATCACCGGGAGCGTTAGCAGTTTGTACGCCCATCGGAAAGTTGATGCCTAGTAATGTACCAAGCAGAATGGCCAAACCTCCAGCCATTAAAATTAAGGGAGTCCATCTACCCATCTTGTCTTACTCCTTTTTAACCTTTTGGTGTCCACACTATTCGAGAAACTTATCCCCAAAATCCATCAAACTTTGTCACTTTCACATCGCCTAAAACCGGAGTTTGACAGGCTAAACGTAGGTCTGTTGTAGGAGAATGGGGAGGAAGCGAACGCCGTGCTCGATCACGCCAATTCGCTGCTAATACTTTGCCCTGCTAGATAAACTCTTGACATCCTTAGACATCCTGACTTTATTTGACGTTTCATCGGGTGGAGTCGGCTCCAGAACCCTCCGCGCCCAGACACGCTTTAGCCACCCGTGTTTAATATCTAGTGTCCTAGTTTCTCTACCTTAACTGTACAGATACCGCAACTGCCAATGCCGCGACAGTTTATTACCTTAGCACCGTCATTGTAGAGGTGAATACCATTTTGCAGCAAAACTTTTCCGAGATTGCTTCCCTGTCCACACTCAATTGTTTTACCTTGAGCTAGTATCTTAGGCATTTTTAAATCGCCAAACTGGCATTTTATTGTATATTGACACATTGTCTCGAAAGTTGTATAGTCTGTCCCAGTTTTATGACCACAAATTCCTCATCTCAACTTTGGCTCTATGACACTACACTACGGGATGGCACTCAGCGCGAGGGGCTATCAGTATCGATAGAAGATAAGTTACGCATTGCCAGGAGACTCGATCAACTAGGAATTCCCTTTATTGAAGGCGGTTGGCCTGGTGCTAATCCCAAGGATGTAGAATTTTTCTGGCAACTCCAAGAAAATCCGCTAAAATTTGCTGAAATTGTGGCTTTCTGTTCGACTCGACGCCCCAATACCACTGCCGCAACTGAACCGATGCTACAGGATATTTTGGCTGCCGGAACTCGCTGGGTAACGATTTTTGGCAAGTCTTGGGATTTACACGTTACAACCGGACTCAAAACGACATTAGAAGAAAATTTGGCGATGATTTGCGACACAATTGAGTATCTCCGTTCGCAAGGGCGTCGGATTATCTACGATGCCGAACATTGGTTTGATGGTTATAAGCACAATCGAGATTATGCTTTACAGACATTAGAGGCTGCGATCGCATCTGGTGCTGAATGGCTAGTCCTCTGTGATACCAATGGTGGGACTTTACCTCACGAAATTAGCCAAATTGTTCAAGATGTCATAAGGGTGACTAAGGAATGGGGCATGGGGCATAGGGCATGGGGCATAGGGAAAGAATCTACCCAATCACCAATGCCCCAAATTGGAATTCATACTCATAACGATTCGGAAATGGCGGTTGCTAACGCAATAGCCGCCGTGATGGCAGGGGCAAAAATGGTACAGGGGACAATTAACGGTTATGGTGAACGTTGCGGAAATGCTAACCTCTGTTCGTTAATTCCCAATTTACAACTGAAGGCGGGTTACAGTTGTATCACAGAAGACCAGCTCACACAACTTACAGAAGCTAGTCGTTTTGTGAGTGAGGTAGTCAATCTCGCGCCAGATGAACACGCCGCTTTTGTGGGACGTTCGGCTTTTGCCCACAAGGGCGGTATTCATGTATCAGCTGTGGAACGTAATCCCCTAACTTACGAACACATTCAACCGGAACAAGTCGGGAATTCTCGCCGCATCGTGATTTCGGAACAGTCTGGACTCAGCAATGTTTTAGCCAAAGCCCGTAGTTTTGGGATTGAACTCGATCAGCAAAAGGCACAAGCGAGGGAAATTCTCCAGCGCCTCAAAGAATTGGAGAGTGAAGGATTTCAATTTGAAGCAGCAGAGGCAAGTTTTGTATTGTTGATGCACGAAGCTTTGGGAAATCGCCAGCAGTTTTTTGAAGTCAAAGGTTTTCAAGTCCACTGTGACTTGATTGAGGGGAAAGAAATTAGCAACGCCCTCGCTACAGTCAAAATCGCTGTTGAGGGGAAAAATATTTTGGAGGCGGCGGAAGGTAACGGGCCAGTGGCAGCGTTAGATGCAGCTTTACGCAAGGCTTTGGTGAACTTTTATCCCCAAATAGCAACCTTTGATTTGACAGATTACAAAGTGCGGATTCTCAACGGACATACGGGTACTGCGGCAAAAACTCGTGTATTGGTTGAATCAGGTAATGGTCGTCAACGCTGGACGACGGTAGGAGTTTCTACCAATATTTTGGCGGCTTCCTATCAAGCGGTGGTGGAGGGATTAGAATACGGTTTGTTGTTACATTCTCAGGCACAAGCAGCTTTGAAAACTTCTAGTTAACAAAGCAAGTATATAGTCTAGGTCATCTACGCTTTGTTTATTGAGAAAATCAAGGAGCGATCGCACAACAATCTAGCGCGATCATGATTTCCAGAAAGAGCAAAAACAATGCAGGAACATGAGGCAAACACTAACTCAAAAGATACAGACAGACTTTGACCGAATCGCATTACTAGAGCAGCCAACATGGAATCACAACAGTCATTATCACAGTTTCCTGCTGAAACAACTACCAGCCCAGTGTGCGAACATTCTAGAAATCGGTTGTGGTACTGGAGCATTTTCTCGTCTATTGGCTCAATGTTCTCACAGAGTTAAGGCGATAGACTTATCTCCCAAAATGATAGAAGTAGCTCAGTGCCAGTGTGAATGTTACATAAATATTGATTTTCAAGTGGCTGACATCTTGCAGTGGGAATTTCCAGTTGAGCATTTTGATGCGATTGTCTCTATTGCAACTTTTCACCATTTACCACTTGAGAACTTACTGCCCAGTTTGAAGGCTGCATTAAAACAGGGTGGCAAGCTAATAGTTTTGGACTTAGTAGAACATGAGATTGTTCGGGACAGCTTAAGTGATGTGATTGCTGTTCCTCTGATCTGGACCAAATGTTCAAAAATAGACGCATCAGACCGACACGGGAAGCAGCAGAAATATGGAGAGAACATGGTCGTACAGACAAGTACCTAACTCAATCACAAGCACAGCAAATTTATCCAAAAGTGCTAACGCGAGCAATCGTCAGGAAGTATTTGTTCTGGCGTTATTCAGTAGTATGGCAAAAAGAGCGTATTGCAGGTAACTGAGAAACTCGATAATTTTAGCTTCAGTTAATAATCCCCAGTGCTGATATGGTTAAATTAGTGGCTTTTGAGCCGTGAATTCTAAAGTAATCAGCCAATTGCCAATTCCAGACAAATAATTATTCTCATTCCCACACCTAAAAGGCGTAGGCGCAGCCCGCCGCAGGTCTTACCCTGAGCCTGCGCCGTTCGCGGAGCGTCTCGTAGAGAAGGGCATCGCTAAAATCCAGGTGCAGACCTAGAAAACTAATGCTGCGACAAAAATTGCCAAAATTTAATTCTATGCAAGGTTTTAGGAGAACTTTTCCCAGGATTGGGCAACTAATTGGGTCAACCAGCGACGTTGTTGCTGATCCAACAGTGGATCATCTGCTAGCAACTGAGCGGTTAATTCTTCCAAAGATTGACCCTGAGCGCGGACAATTTTAATAACTCCAGCGATCGCACTAGCAACTAGTTCTTCATCAATCGGCTGTTGTCGCAGGGCAACAATTTCCTGGGGACTCTCTGGAATGGGATAATTCATGGCGTAGGTTTAGAGAAATAAAAAATGAACAATAACTTTGACAAACTCTTAAAATTTCTTCACTGAATCTTTACGAAACTAATAGGGCGGAGTTTACCTTACTTTGTGCCTTCATAAAATCTGTCTTAGTGAGTAGATTCATGGGAGATGTCAGGAAAAAATGAGAGAAATCCTTTATTTAGAAGTTCCAACTTCGGATATAGCAACTGTGCGTAGCTGGTTACAAACAGATTTTGAACCCGGAAATGGAGAAAAAGTACTTACCTCGGAAGGCTTTCGCCTCAAAATACCCACTGCAACTACAGCTGCTACTGGGACTATTGCCGAAAACTTGCCTGCGGAACTTTCAGTATTTGTCTGGTCGGTGCAACGAACTACCTATCTAAAAGTGTTTCGTTGGGCAGAACAACCCTTCCCCAATGAGAGACAAATCCTGCAACGCCTGACCAAGGAAATCAGAAGCCGTTTTCCGCATGATTACCCAGAACCACCAGCGATTGATTTATCCCAACAGTCGATTTTTGCAGCACTAGGCTCTGTTTACCCCCTCACCGTCAAATATTTTCAGAAAATGCCCAACGGTGAATATGACCTAACGCGTGCCTACTGGTGGGAACAACGATGGCGCGAAGGAGTACGGAATCCGCAGCAACCGCGTCAAGTCGTGTTTTCCCATGTGAGAGGAGCAGGGGAGCAGGGAAGCAGGGAGGAAATAACCAATGCTCAATGCCCAATGCCCAATGCCCAATACGACATCATCTATATCGGTGGCGCACTAGGCGCGATTCATGCGGCACTGATGGCAAAACTCGGATATAAAGTTCTGCTAGTGGAACGAATGCCTTTTGGGCGGATGAACCGAGAATGGAATATTTCCCGCGATGAGATTCAAAGCTTGGTTAACCTGGGTTTAGTCACCCCGGCTGAGTTAGAAACTATCATTGCCAGGGAATATAAAGACGGATTCAATAAGTTTTTTGATGCTAATAATCCAGCCAAACTGCGATCGCCCGTCCTCCACACACCCACAGTCCTAAATTTGGGTTTAGATTCCGAAAAATGGCTGCAAATGTGTGGGCAAAAACTGCAAGCAGCAGGCGGTGAAATCTGGGATGAAACAGAGTTTATCCGTGCAGATATTGATATATCACAAGTCATTTTGAAAGTCAAGCACTTATCCAGTCAAAGCGAGAAGCAAGTAAGTGGACGACTACTAATAGATGCAATGGGAACTGCATCGCCCATCGCTTGGCAATTAAATGGTGGTCGGGCTTTTGATAGTGTATGTCCGACAGTGGGAGCGGCAATTGAGAGCGGATTTGAGCCAGGGGTATGGGATTCCCAATATGGAGACGTTCTTTACAGTCATGGGGATATTTCGCGGGGAAGGCAGTTGATTTGGGAATTGTTTCCGGGAGCAAATGATGAACTGACGATTTATTTATTTCATTACCATGAAGTTAACGCTGAAAATCCCGGTTCCTTGCTGGAAATGTACGAGGACTTTTTCACGATTTTGCCAGAGTATCGTCGGTGCGATATGGACAAATTGGTGTGGAAGAAGCCGACATTTGGGTATATACCGGGGCATTTTAGTGTGGGGAGTAGCGATCGCACAGTTGCCTTTGATCGATTGATTGCGATCGGTGATGCGGCATCACTCCAGTCTCCCCTGGTCTTCACCGGTTTTGGTTCCCTAGTTCGCAACTTAGAGCGCTTGACAACGCTACTGGATACTGCTCTCAAACATGACTTGTTGAGTTTCCGACATTTGAACCAAATTCGCGCCTACCAAAGCAACGTTTCAGTGACTTGGCTATTTTCCAAAGGCATGATGGTGCCCACAGGGAAATTCTTACCACCGCAGCGAATTAACTCCATGCTCAACACCTTTTTTGGGCTGTTAGCAGACGAACCCGTAGAGGTGGCAGATAACTTCATCAAAGATCGGTGTGATTGGTTAACCTTTAACCGCCTAGCACTGAAAGCAGCTAGCAAAAATCCCGCCTTGCTTTTATGGATTTGGCAACTTGCTGGCCCAAGGGATTTGCTCAGATGGCTTGGTAGTTATTTCAACTTCGGTCGTCATGCCTTGGTTAGTGCTTTGCTGAGTCCGTGGTTTGGGCGCTTCTTGAGCCAGATAGGTTTTTGGCTGGAACCCCGGAATCCGGGATTATGGCTGTGGCTATTGGCGATTAATTATGCGATCGCCACAGGGAAACCGCGATCGCGCACTCAGGTAGCAAAACCCAACCCAGAAGCCATAATTCCGAAGTCAGAAGTAAGAATTAGTCATTAGTCATTAGTCATTAGTCATTGGGCATTAATCGCGTCTCTCCAAACTCCTGTACAGACGCGATTAATCGCGTCTTTCCCAACTCCTAACTCTTGGGGCGAAAATTCGGCAATTCCACGGATGCCAATGACTTACGCCCCTTAGGTGGACGCTGGGGATAAACCACTGGTGAGGGTGAATTGGCATCATCGGTGTTATCACCTGATGACTCTGGGGAAAAATCAGTCCCCGACAATTCCAACTGTGTCAATTGTGAAACTTCTGACCAATAGTCTTCAGTGTCTTCAACAGGCGTCTCGGTGTGAGGTGAACTAGAGGAAACTGGTAAATTATCGGCTGGTGAAAGCTCAGAATCTATCATTCCAGAAGTGGAGGTAGTTGCAAGGCGATTAATTTCTGTCTCCAATTGCTCCTCCTGTGGATTTTCTAGCTCCTGATCGTCTTCTAAGATTGTTGCTAAAGTCTCCCAGATAGGCGGATTACTATCTACCTCCGTTTTCGCAGCCGGCGGTGGTGATGCAGATGCAGTCTGGGAGGTGAAAAACATTTGGATTAGACTATCTAATTGCTGATCTAAATTTGACGAACCCAAAGGTGAAACAGCTTCCGGTGTATCTGGGGAATCATCAATTTCTGGAGAGGGTCCCGGTTGTGCTGGCGTTGGCGTATCTTTCTTAACTGACCAGTTCCAAGAAGATGATGCTGTCGGAGTGGCTTCATTTTTTTGAAATGGGACTGGTGTTGAGGGTTCGCCCCAAGAATTATCTAGATCATCAGTTAAGGATTCTGATTCTGTTGACCAAGGTTGAATTGGCTGGGCGTTAGGAAACAAAGACCGAGCTTTTTTAGAGAATCTTCCTTGTCCACTGGTTATGTCTTTGGGATGTTTTGCAGTATCCTCTAGAGAGTCATAGGTAGTCCGGGGTGGATCTAGACATTTTTCCAGAGCTGCTTTAAATTGCAGCGTCTGGCGTTGTTGTCGCATCAGTCTAGTACGTAACTCCCGACAAGCATTTTCTGATTGCAATAGCTGCTGAGACTGTTCGTTGCTGTTAGTGTGTAGCAACGTACATTCTCGCTCTAACTGGGCGAGGCGTTGTTGGCTAATTTGTAGCTGTGCTTTATAACTATCAATAAAAAGTTCCTGGCGTTGAACAGTTTGTACAGCAGTTTCTAATTGTTGAAATAGGGATTTTATCTGCTCTTGAGCCGCAGCCAGTTCCTGAGTATGTTGGTTGAGCATCGACTCACTAACGCTCGAACGCGTTCTTTGCCACTGCAAAACCTTTTCAGACTCAGCTAAGTTATCTTTTAGCTGCTCCACTTGTCCATACAAGTTATTGTTAGCCGCACGCAATTCTTCATTCAATGCCAGCAGGTTCTGAAATTCCGAGTCAATAAGTGCTTGTTTGCCGCTTTCCGGCTCTGCAACCCAGTCCTGCTGAGTGGTATCTTGTGAAAATTGTCTATCTTCAGCTGGCATGAGGAGTGGCAGTTTTCTAACTGTCATATTGTCATTAGGCACAACTGCGTAAAAGGGACAACTCGCCTGCTCTGATTGTGGCGAATTAGCAGAATTTAGGGATTCGATCACAGCCCTCTTGTCTGAAGTGTCAGCTTCATTCATCACTCTTGACCCACCTGCTTAAAAATATTCAGCAGTGCTGGCATTAGCATTGCTTCTCAACTGTGTGTAATCAGCATTTGCTCTAAAAGCTAAGTTTAACTCTCTCCAAGCACCAGTAATTAATCATCAATATTTTGGATTTAGACTGATGCCGTTATAACACTATGATCCTCTTCCTCGTCAAGAAGAAGAAGAAGAATTTTGATGTAGCTTTAGCTGACCGCAGGGTGGGAGACAAGGGGGAGAGAGGAGAAACGCGATACTTAAAAACTAAACTGTATTGGCTGATGAAGTTTTTCTAGATTCAAAAACTGGATAATTATATAGTTTATTATTTATAATCGCATCTGTCTGAAGATTGTAATTAAAAATGTCTTCTTCAATAAGTTTTTATACTGATAAATTCTGACGCCTCGGCGGAGCGTCTCCGGCTCCGCTACTTAATTCTAAATTCTGCTGTAAATTTAGAGTTTTTCTAAAATCTATTTTTTTCAAAAGAGGTGAGCTATGAGTATTTTTAAAGTTGAAGTTGTCAAAATCAACAGCATTAATCCTCATCCCAATGCTGATAGGCTAGATATTGCCTCTATTGAAGGTATGGCGTATCAAGTAATTATAGTCAAAGGTAACTTTCACCCTGGAGATTTAGCTTTTTACTTTCCTATTGATAGTGTTATTCCAGAAAACTTTTTAGATAAGTTTGGTATTCGTAACTACTACTCGAAAAAACTGTGTGCTGCCCTAATTGCATCATGGAAGGCGTTATTGTGCAACCACTCATTGAGAAAACGCATCCAGAAATAGGTAGAGTAGTCTTAAAGTTGATTAGCGATCGCTATCTGCTGCGTAAGGATGGAACTGAACTTCATTAGGTTCAACTCGATTTTTGGTGTCCCCACCTTAACTCACCTTCCGAAATCGACTTACGAATTATTCTCTCAAGGTAGCCACCGGGGATGAAATCCGGCTAAGGGGAGTTTTTCTGGTCTAATTTCAACAGTCGCAGCATCAGCGATGGGTAACAGAGGCATCAACCATAGGCTACTGGTAGCGATCGCATCTCCATCATCAGTTTTCAAAGTGTTTGCGGGTAATGATGCTGTCGCGTTTGTCTGCGGCACTACTTGGTCAAATAATAAGCCCAAACCGTCAGCAGATAAAGTCATTTGCACATTCCGTTGAGCGGGAGGCAGTACTAGCAGTGGTTTCTGTTGCCCGGTTTTCAGATCAATTGCTACCACATAAGGCTGTTCTATGTATTGTTCCTTGGATACTAGCTGTGTCAGCAAGCAGTAGAGGGTGGGTGAGGCGATGTCAAATTGGCAGCTGAGAATTGAGCCTGTAGTTTTTAATAGCTGTTTCTGCACACCTTGGTTTGTCACCAAAAATAAATCTCGCGTGTAATCTGTATTAAACTTTACCATCGCTGCTTGAGAGCCATCTTTGGAGAAAGCCTGTACCAAACCAAACTGCGGCAGAAAATCTAGGGGTCTACTGGCATCATCTTGCAGTGGTAAGATCGCTGCTCCCTGTCCTTGGGCAACTGCTACGGCTTTACTATCTGGCGTAATCATAAAGTCTCCCCCCGGTTGGCTTTTTAGGCGTTTCGGGGCGGTTTTTTCTCCTGAACCGTTACTGGTTGCTGGCATAAACCATAGTCCAAAGTCGCCGGGATTAGTTTTATTTCCTCTCTGGATGACAATAGTTTGCCCATCGGGTGATAAGTCAAATTTTAGGTTTTGATAATCTTTACTATCTAAAGTCAGGTCAACTTTGCCTCCTGCTTCTGCTTCTTTTCCCGATTTACCAGAAACGCCTGTTGTCACTGTATAGAGTTGGGCTGAAAGTAAGTCTTGGTTATTTGCGGCGCGAGCAGAAAATAAAATTTTCTCCCCATCTGGAAATGACTCAAAGTCAATTACTATCAAGTCTTTAGGGGTAAGTATCCTTTTTTGCTCTTGAGTCAAATTGTAAAGAACTAACCGCCCCTGTTCTTCTTGATTGGTTCCGATGTAAAGGATGACGCGATCGCGTGTGCGGAAGTTACCAACAAAGGGCTGTATCAGCCGATTTTTGCCTTCTTGCTGGGCAAACTTATCTTTGGCTCCCTGTAACTCCACTTTATAATTCGTACCATAGGGTGCTGGTGTCACCAGTGTATAAACCATCCGCCGCCCTGCCCAACTGAATTTGCCTGCTAGGGGTGGCTCAATTTTTAAGTTATCCTCTACGCTTTTTATTTCCATTGGGCGGCTGAAGGTGAAGGTGAAGGAGTTATCTTCTGCCCCAATTTGTTGATTTTGCCAAGTAAATTCCCGGACACGAGCAGTCACCACATCACCTTGCAATAGAATTAACCCAATCAGCACACTCAAGAGTAGCATTAGTGCGATCGCTATCCGATCTAGTGGTTGGATAAATGCTTTAGATTTAATCATTTGTTATGGGGCATTGGGCATGGGGCATGGGGCATTGGGCATGGGGCATTAGACTAATGACCAATGACCAATGACTAATGACTAATAACTATAAGGATTCTCTGGTTGAGGAATCTTTTTGAAAGAGGTAGCGGCAATAGTAAGTTGGCGTTTACCTGCCAAATTTTCTGTTATCATTTGTCCTTCGACTTCCAGCCAACTATCAGCAGAGTAACGCTCTTGATTATCTTGTAGTTTGACGGGCAAGCCCACCGGGTAAGCATCTGCGGCACAGCAAGTTAAGACAAATCGTGCTAAAAACAAATATTCTTTTCCTAGATCCGCCGGGTGGATGACAAAGCCCTGCACCTTGACTTTTTGACCTGTATATGTATCTGGCTCAGGATAGACATTAACAGTGCGTACCCAGTCTACAAGCGATCGCTCTTCTGGACGAACACTAGCCCGAAAAGCTTGGGGTTTAACGCGTGTGCTTCCCAATAAATCAGCCGTCACACCCCTTTGGAGTGCTTTATCACTCGCAAAAACTTGCGGTGTAATGATAAAACCTAGAATCGCTGTCGTCAATAACAAAGCACTGCCCCAACCAGGGGGAAATAAACTAATATGCGGGGAGTTTGGCGTCACATCACGGGGACGCCGTTGCCAAAGTTCCTGCATCTTCAACAAACCAATAATGATCAAGCTGATACCAGTCAGGACTACGAACCAAATGTAATTTGGGTGAATCAACAGGTTGAGCTTGTTAGTTAGCCAATATCTCAACATCAAAACGCCCCAAGCTGTAATTGCTATAGCATCCAGCCAAGGGAGTAACAGATTTCGGATTTTAGATTTGGGATTTTTGTTATTCATTGGTCATTAATCACTTGTACTGAGCCTTGTCGTTGGCGCAGCCTCTCGTAGAGAAGTATTGGTCACTTGTACTGAGCTTTGTCGTTGGCGCAGCCTCTCGTAGAGAAGTATTAGTCGTTAACAAAGGACAAATGACAAATAATTTTTTAAAGGACGTGCAAGTTCAGGAAAAGGGTGAACACAAATGTTAATTGTGCTGCTAAAGCAAATAAGTAAAAAACAGTTTTGGGTTTAAAAATGGATAACATCAAACCAATGCCTTTGATGTCAATCATTGGCCCAAAGACTAGAAATGCTAACAATGAACCACTGCTAAAGGTTGAGGCAAAAGATAGGGCAAAGAAAGAATCAACTGTAGAACAAATTGACACCACTACTGCTAATATCAACATGACCACAATTGAGGTAATTGGCCCAGCACCCAAACTGAGAATTAATTCACGAGGAGCGAGGATTTGAATAGCAGCAGCGATCGCACTTCCTAAAACCATGATTCCGCCCAGTTCTCGGAATTCTTGGATGCTATTATCCACAACTAGGCGCAGTTTATCTGCAAGCGGTTTATTGGAAGTAGAGTTTGAGGTAGGCGGTATCAAATTAGCATCTATCCGCAGAGGTATACCTGCTTTTCCTCCTAAGATATAAGTCCCAGATTGCAAGATATTCGGTACCATTGCTTCCTGTTCTACTTGGTAAGGTTTACCACGGCGTTTGGTTTCAGGCTGCGCGGGTGGATTAAACTTCATATAACGAGCGATCGCAGGTTGAACTATAGGATTTAAGTCCTTTTGAAAACTGAAAACATATCCGATAATTGTGGCAATTGCTAGGGAAAATACGACTCGCAAGACCACTATTTCTGGCTGATCTCGAAATGCTGTCCAAGTTGACCAAATTACAACTGGGTTAATTGTTGGCGCTCCTAGCAAAAAACCAATTGCGACTGGTGTGGGTACTCCCTGAATCAGGAATCGCCGCGCTACCGGTACATTCCCGCACTCACACACCGGAAATAAAAAGCCGATCATGCTGCCAACTAAAGCACCCAGGAGCGGATTTTTGGGCATTTTTTCTACTAATTTGCGCTCATTAACAAAAAACAGCAGCAAACTGGAGAGTAAAACCCCAAGAAGCAAAAAAGGCATCGCCTCGACTAGCAGACTTAGAAATAGCGTAAAACCATTGTTCAATTGATTCATGGGCGTCGCAGTCAAAAGCGGTTTTGAGTTTTAGGGTTCTGCCTAGTCATTCATTCTATCTAAATGGGGATCAAAAGCAGTTCGGGAAAATTAAACATCATTTAAGTAGCAAGTTATCATACCTTGCAAATAACACTCAAGCGCTGTAAACCTTTGCTTCAGCCGAGATAGTGATTTTTACCTGAGTGCATTTACTGACGATGACCATTTCTAAGATTGTCCAAGTTCAGAAATTGTTCCGGTTCTAGAGGGCAAATAGCTGCATAGATGATTTTAAATTAGCTATGTTTAGTGGTTAAATATAATTAGAGCCGAAAAGTGTGTAGCAGCTTCAGTCAATATAACAACTTTGAAAAGGCAAGACCAAATTTTAGCAAATATGGTAAATACTGAAGTCCCCTTTTCCGTTAAAATCTAAGACAATTTAGAACCCCGACTTCTTTAAGAAGTCGGGGTTCTAGTTCAGGCTTATTTTGTGCGATCGCTATTACTTACGTTTTAGTGGAATCCCCCAAATCTTGATTTGTCGATCAAATCCACCACTGGCAAGAATTTTACCATTTGGACTAAAAGCGATCGCACTTACCCAGTCTGTATGTCCAGTCAGTGTATTTATTAACTCACCTGTAGTTAAATTCCACAACTTAATTCCATCTCTACCGGCACTAGCAAGGGTTTCTCCATCGGGATTAATGGCGATCGCATTCACCCAGTTATTATGTCCTATAAGCGTGCGGACTAATTCTCCAGTATTAATATTCCACAGTTTTATGGTGCGATCGCGGCTAGCAGTAACTAATGTTTGTCCATCGGGTGTAAAGATGACAGCGCTAACAGCATTAGAATGAGCTACAAATTCACTGATTAATTTACCAGTACTCAAATTCCACAGCTTGATTACACCCTTATTATCACCACTAGCCAAGGTCTGTCCATCAGGACTAATCGCTAGGGTATAAATCAAATTATCAAAACTTACGAGAGTACCAAGTGGGCGTTGCTGTAGCAAATCCCACAGACGAATCCCATCCAAACCTCCACTGATGAGAACTTTACTATCAGGAGATACCGCTAAAGATAATACATTACTGGTATGTCCGACAAAAGAGCGGCTAAATTTTAAATTTTTCAGGCTCCAGAGGTTAATCGTATTATCATCACTACAGCTAGCGAGGGTTTGCCCATCTGGGGAAATTAATAAAGATTCTACGGCTGCATTGTGTGCTTTGGTAATATTCCCCAAATTTTTGCCGTTTACTGGATTCCACAGGCGAATTACACCCTCGTTTTCTGCACCTCCACTCACAAGAATTTTGCTATCTGGACTGAAAGCAAGGGATTTAACAGTTCCATTATGTCCTTTGAGTGTGTAAAGTAGTTGGGCATTATTAGCAAAGCTGTTGCTAGTTTGGGAGTTTGGCGTTATTTCAATGGCAGCATCAGCCTGATGAATGTAAAACCCTTCCCAGGTAGTCACTGGAAGGGCAACAGCTGCGATAAATCCCAGGATAATATACCGCCGCAGAAAATTACCCTCACTACTCACTCTTTTTCCTCACTTTTATATATCCGGTTATCACAATCCATTTTGCAGAGTTATTTAAGTAAGTAGGCGAGAATAAATAAAACTATGTTAAGTAATGTTAAAAAAAAGAATTTGGCTCTTAGAGAGGGCTTTAGCTCTCAAAGTGGGGCTACAGCCGCTTACTACAAACCTTTAATTATTAACGCCCTTCTACTTAAGTAATAACTCTGTACTTTTTAAAGACGTGGTTTTTTCTTAGAAACACTTAACATTGGTAAAGGCGGACTAGAAGAACGAGAGGGCAAATAATGTTGTACTACAGGCTCCTCCGGTAGAGGACGACGCTGTTGCAAACGCCACAACTTAAAGGCTAGCGCTATCCCTGTCGTTCCCAAACCAAAAGCGAACAACGACCACTTATCATTGAATCCGCCAATCAGAGCATCCATAACGCCCATCGTGATCAATACACTGATTAGTGGCTCTTTTCGGTAGGTTGACTTCAAAAAACGAGGTAATAGAGCATTCATCACAGCTTGGTTGGTTCCAGTTCACCTTTCGTGTATATTTATCAAGAATAGCTCACCCATAATTTGCCTTTCTTATCGAAGGCAGACACTAATTATGATTTTCTTTAGTAGGGGAGGAAGTGTAGTCATTAATCGCCTTGCATATAGTAGTTGCAAGTCTATAATATTTCGATCACTAATAGCTATTTCGATTCCTCTCTTACTTACATTCTAGGGCAAAGTACTTCGCTATCAATTGTTAAAGTCAAAACCAACTGGTTGTTCCAGCTGGTTAAAACTCTTTTAACTACTAGCTTACAGCTTCTACCTTGTGCTTATTGGTGGCACTACTTCAGACCCAGCCATGATAGCACCCCTTGATTGCTGACATATTCAATCACCACCGTCAAAGCGAACCCAATCATTGCGGCTCGACCATTCAAGCGTTCAGCATATTCATTAAAGCCAAACTTAGGCTCCTCTAGTTTAGGTGTAATCGTTGGTTGTGGTTGTGTCATTTTTAAGAAACCTTTTTTCGGCAAACGGGAATTGATATCAGACTTCTGGCAGAAGCCTGGGAAAATGGAGATAAGCGGTAAAGGTTAAAGGAATTGACTCGTTCTTTTCCTTTTAACCTTTACCCTACACTTGGTAGCTAATGAGCTGATTGCAGTACTTGAATACCAAGATGACTTGAGAAATTCAGCAAAAGCTTCTTAGTAGAGAGCTATACAATCACTCTTTTAATAAATTGTTACTATTCTTTATATATTGTATAAATACTGGGGCAATAGTCAAGGGTAAGAGTTTGGGGCTACTCAGATTAAATTAAGAAACTTAGAACAGAGATTAGCTATCTCTAATACGGAACTAGCAAGACGGAAGTAGCAAGCTTGAGCTTGGCAGGCTACAGTTAAACAAAAAAATTATCAGAGGCGGTATATGGAAATTGGCGTTCCCAAGGAAAATAAGGATCAAGAGTTTCGGGTAGGGTTAAGTCCTTCGAGTGTGCGGGTGTTGCGAGAAAATGGTCATAGCATCTTTGTCCAGACGCAAGCAGGTAATGGTGCTGGATTCTCAGATGACGACTACAGAAGTGCTGGAGGCGAAATTGTCCCCACATCAGAAACGGCTTGGAATCGAGAATTGGTTGTTAAAGTCAAAGAGCCTCTGACATCGGAGTATAAATTTTTGCAGAAAGGGCAGATATTATTTACTTATTTACATTTAGCAGCCGATCGCAAATTGACAGAGCATTTAATTGATTGTGGCACTTGTGCGATCGCTTACGAAACCGTAGAACAACTTGGTGCTAACAAATTACCCTTGCTCACCCCGATGAGTGTGATTGCTGGTCGGCTAGCAGTACAATTTGGGGCAAGATTCCTAGAACGTCAGCAAGGTGGTAGAGGTGTTCTTTTGGGTGGTGTACCTGGAGTCAAACCAGGAAAAGTAGTAATTTTAGGTGGTGGCGTTGTTGGCACAGAAGCAGCTAAAATTGCTGTGGGTCTGGGTGCGATCGTGCAAATTTTAGATGTAAGTGTCGAGCGCTTATCTTACTTAGAAACCCTCTTTGGCTCTAGAGTCGAATTGCTTTACAGCAACTCTGCCCATATTGAAGCCGCCGTCATTGAAGCCGATTTGCTCATTGGTGCAGTGTTAGTGTTAGGACGTAGGGCACCAATACTAGTATCGCGTCAATTGGTCAAACAAATGCGTCCTGGTTCTGTAATCGTTGATGTTGCTGTTGACCAAGGCGGTTGCATAGAAACCTTACATCCTACATCCCACACAAATCCGGTATATGTTGAAGAGGGTGTGGTGCATTATGGTGTTCCCAATATGCCAGGAGCAGTACCTTGGACAGCAACCCAGGCACTCAATAATAGTACATTACCTTATGTTGTCCAGTTGGCGAATTTGGGAATTTTGGCACTGGAAGTTAACCCAGCATTAGCTAGGGGTGTGAATGTGCAGAATCATCGCTTAGTGCATCCTGCTGTACAACTGGTATTCCCTGATTTGGTATAAGGTGTGCAAGTATTAGGCGATCGCTTATTTTAATAGAGGTAGTTCTCTACAATCAGACTAATTTTCTTGCCAAATGCGCGGATGGGTAGGTGTACAAAATGAGAAGGGGCAAAAAATGGCTGCATCTCCATCTATACAAGACTTTGAGGGCAATTTTACTTTAAAAACATCCGCGCACCTTATGGGAACTATGTTTCAGCGATTTGCATCTTGTGCTATGACTATTCTTTGTGTTATCATTTAGTCCTTAGCGCAACTGAACCTTGAAAACCAAATACAACAGGGCTTTCAGACACCAGCCATTGCAATTTACCAAAATCCTTATTAGGGATTGAAACCCTTTGGTGGAGGGGGTGGAGGGGGTGGAGGGGGTGATTGCAATTTACCAAAATCCTTATTAGGGATTGAAACTGATGCCCAACCAACTTGAACTTTCGGAAATAATATTGCAATTTACCAAAATCCTTATTAGGGATTGAAACCAATATTTACTGTTGGTGGAGCCGCACTCAAATTGCAATTTACCAAAATCCCTATTAGGGATTGAAACTCTACAGGTTGCGACTTAGTAAGACAGCAGTTAATCACGCCAAATTGCAATTTACCAAAATCCCTATTAGGGATTGAAACTTAGCCTTCTCTGCGCTAGCAAGTCCTAATTCAAATTGCAATTTACCAAAATCCCTATTAGGGATTCCCGAAGTAAAGAAGCATTTGCAACTTTGATGAATATGAGGCTGGAAGACACGCGGGTATATCAGGAAGCAGTGGAAGAAAAAGTGCGATCGCTCATTCTACTTCTATATCAGAAACTTGATCATCTAATTCTCCTAGTATTGACATTTGTATATACAAACGTTACTATAATATATGACAGAGGCTGTATCGGGCTTTGACTGGGATGATGGAAATATTGAAAAATGCCAAAAGCACGGAGTCTCATTAGAGGAAATTGAAGCTTTGTTTCTTGATAAAAGTCTTAGGATTTCACCTGATATAAAGCACTCTGAAAGTGAGGATAGATTTATTGCAACAGGTGTATCAATCAAAGGTAAATATATTTTCGTAGGATTTACATTTCGGGAAAAGCAAGGAAAAAGGTTAATTAGACCTATCAGCACTCGTTATATGAGAGAGAAAGAGGCAAAAAAATATGAAGAAAATATTTCCTAGAATCAAAACCGATGAAGAATTAGAAAGCCTACTAGATGAAGATTTATCAGATTATCTTCATGAAGACAACTTTAAGCCCGTTACTTTTGAATTTCAGCCTAAAGACAAAACTGTAAATCTAAGAGTGTCAGAGGAAATGCTAGAAACAGTTAAAACTGTATCTAAAAAAGAAGGTATTTCTTACCAAAAGTATATCCGAAGGGCAATAGAAAGGTCTTTGGGTGAATAAATAATTAAAAAATCGCACAATACTAGCAATCAAAATTAAATTTTGTAGAGTAGGCATAGCTTTGAACCTATTCTACATTTTTTTTGCAATGCCCCAGTCTGCTAGCTGCGATCGCTGATTTGTAAAGGCAGTTACAAGGTCAATCGGTAGATTCCTAAGTTAACTTTCTCGTTATTCTAATATCTTGAAGCTTAATATTTTCGGCAATCAGCTTTTGAGCGCGAACTTCAATTTTTGTTTGACGTGCTGGTGGGAGTTTTTCCATTACATCACTCAGTTTTATTGCCATAACTTCATTTTCCTTTAAGTAACTGGGCAAACTAAGAATAATCATTAAACAGTAGCTTGACAACAAATATGAATATTAACAATCAAGATATTCTCAGTGGCGAAATAATTCCTGTGTAGCAAAGCAGCTAATGCCATCATTAAAATTAGTGATTATGATCTGAAATCCGTGCCTTATAATCAATTAATATCAATTATTGGCTTCAAAGATAAAGAAGCAATTGGAGGAATGTTACATTGAACAAATTATCGATTGATTTTTAAGTCTCTATTCCATCCAGCTATTAAATAACACCTAACGGAATAGTTAAATTGCAATATCTGCGGCAAATTTCCTTAAATTCTCCTGTCGCCACTTAGCATCAGCTTTGCGATTTGTCCGCACCTCCAAAACCCGAATTCCCGTAGTTGCAAGCGGGTTTAATCTTTCCTGCAACTGCTGCCAAGAAGTAATCAATTCATGCTGCACATTATAAGTAGCACATAACTCAGCAAAATCAATATCCTGGGGAGTGCCAAAAAACTCTTCAAATGGTGGTTCAAACTTGGCAATGGGTAACATTTCAAAAATACCACCACCATTGTTATTGATTAACACAATCGTCAGATGTCCGACAAACTTTTTGCGGATTAAAAAACCATTGGTGTCATGCAACAGCGCTAAATCTCCTGTTAACATCACACTACTTTGCTGGCGATGTGCCATTCCTAAAGCTGTGGATAATGTGCCATCAATGCCATTTGCACCCCGGTTAAAGTGCGATCGCACTCCTAAATTATTTGGTTTCCAGAAATATTCCACATCCCGTACAGGCATACTATTGGAAATAAACAGAGGTGTTCCTGGCGGTAAAATCTCAGAAATTAACCAAGCTGCTTTACTCTCAATGATTTCATCTATTTTCTCCATCGTCTGGTCAACAACTAACCTAACCTGAGTTTCCGCATCACACCATTTCTTTCCATAGTCTGAGGAGAAAGATGAATTTCTCTCTTCTACTTTAATATCTTCTACAGATATCCGTAAATGCGTCGTTCTCCCATGCAAAGGGTCGAGGTTTTGATCACTATTATCAATTACCCAACGTCGGGGTTGGGTTGCATCTATCCAGTTACGCAGTTCTTTACTTATAGGCATTTCACCCACCTGAATCACCATTTCGGGCGCTAACTGCTTTGCTAGTTGCTGATTTCGCAAAATCAGGTCATAAGTGGAAATCAAATAAGGGTTGAGTTCGGCATAATTTCTGACTGGGGAGAGTCCCTCAGCTAGCACAGGCCATTGGAGAGTTTGGGAAAGGTGCGCGATCGCTCTACAATACTCCTGTGGTTGCTGTGGTTGGGCAACACCTGCGATAATAATGCCGCGATCGCATTTCTTCCATTCTTGGGGTATGGGGCATGGGGCACTTGTACTGACTTGTACTGAGCGATGTCGAAGTAGCGTTGTCGTTGGCGCAGCCTCTCGTAGAGAAGTATAGGGCATGGGGCATGGGTTTGCTATACCTGCGAAGAAGTCTTCAGGTTGAAACTGGGACTGTAAATAACTCAAGTCAGTTCCATCAGGAAGAGGCGCTAAGGGATCGCGAAAGGGAATATTCAAATGTACTGGCCCCTTTGTCGGAGTTTGCGCTCTTTCCCAGCTATGAATAACAATTTGTCGCAGATAAGCTAGCATTCCCATGTCGGCGGAGGGTAAAGCTAATTCTGTTTGCCAATTTGGGTAGTTTCCATATAATCTCAATTGATCTACAGTTTGCCCAGAGTGACAATCTCGCAATTCTGGCGGTCTATCAGTGGTTAATATCAACAGTGGTACGCGACTATATGAGGCTTCAATGACTGCTGAATAAAAATTTGCTCCTGCTGTACCAGAGGTGCAAACAAGTACCACAGGGCGTCCCGTTGCTTGAGCTTGTCCCAAAGCAAAAAAGGCGGCGGAACGTTCATCAAGAATGGAAATCGCTTCAATTTCAGGTACTTGTTCAGCAAAAGCGATCGCTAGGGGTGTAGAGCGTGATCCAGGACAAATGATCGCACAAGTCAATCCCAACCGCTTTAGTGTCTCTGTTAAAATATAAGCCCAAACTTGATTAACATTTTTAAAGGCGATCGGTATCAAATCAGACATAGCTATCAAACAATCTGAAATTTTAGATTTTGTCTAGGGAAATTCAATTTAAAATCCATCTGGGAAATAAAATCTCCAAACAAGCTTGTTCCACTTTCTACAAAATTCACAATTTCCTCTCAAACTCTTATGGACTGCATTCATTTAACGGGAATTCGCGGCTATGGCTACACTGGATATCTACGAGAAGAACAGGTGCTAGGGCAATGGTTTGAGGTGGATGTCAAGTTATGGTTGGATATCTCCAGAGCGGCCAAGACTGACGCGATCGAAGACACTTTAGATTATCGCAGCGTCATTAACTTGATACAACATCTGGTCAAAACATCTAAATTTGCTTTGGTGGAGAAATTGGTAGCAACGATCGCAGATTCTATTCTCCAAGAATGCGATCGTGTAACCCAAGTTCAAGTCACTCTCAGCAAACCTGCCGCACCTATTCCAGACTTTAGTGGCAAAATTAGTATTGAACTAACTAAAAGTAAGTCCAACCTCTAAATCACAAAACGCGTTTTTTGTCAATATCTATAAACCAGCGAAAAGAGGGGGTTTATGTGGTGCGAGGAAGGATGTTACAAAGAGTATCTTTCCTGCCATTGCCCTCATCACCTACTCTTTCTCAAAAAGCGAAAAAATCACCTGAGCTGCTGATGAACATTTAAAAGGATGTTTGTAAAATCTCAAGTTGTATAAAGATCCCCCCAAACCCACGTCACATACTTTATACTTTTCTTCAGAAAAATTCTTGTATATTTATATATTTATATTTGTGAAAATCAGTTTTTAATTTTTGGTAATTTCGTGGGAATTTATATGCAATGTTGATGACATGATATTAACTACCTGGACTAATCATAATTAGCTTTGCCAAGCTAAAAATTATCGGTGCTTAATAACACCTTATTTGATCATTAGTTAATACTTGTATTAAACAAGAACACAAGGGAGTTTGAGATTGTTTATGATTGAGATATTAATCACTTTGAGATTGAGTTGACACTGACAACAAAAATCTGAACCTTAGCAAACAAACACTTTATTATAACATGTTCGTCCGCAAAATCCTACTGGTTCAAGATGAAAAAATCCCAGCCTCAAATATTAGAAAAAGTTTACAAAAGCTAGGTTATTCTGTTTCAGAAATAACTAAGTGTAGTAATGAGACAATAAAAAAAGTAGCAGAAACTCATCCACATGTAGTATTAATTGATATCTGCCTAGCTGAGGAAATTGACTGTATGGAGGTAGCAGAGATTATCGAGAATGAGTTACATGTGCCTGTAGTATATGTAACAGAGGGTTCGGAATATAAAACATTGGATAAAAATCATCTAAGTAGTGATTTACATTTTGCGATTCAAATGGCTCTGTACAACCATCAGAGCAAAAAGATATTAGAGGAAGAAAAACACAGGCTGGGGGCAATTATTAACAGTATGGGCTGTGCAGTGATTGTCACATATACAAATGGTTGTATTCAAATGATGAATCCCAGAGCAGAATTAATCACTGGTTGGAAGCAAAGTGAAGCGTCTGGTAAAGATTTAGTAGAAGTCATTAACTTAGTTGACAAAGATGGAGGAGAAACAATTGAAAATTTAGCCATACATGTCATCGAAGCAGGTGAAGTTTTAAATTTACCAGAAAACTCTACACTGATTACCAAAGATGGCAAAGAAATCACGATTGGGGATAATGTTGCACCCATCCGTGATCAAAATGGCAATATTACTGGCGCGGTTTTAGTTTTTCAAGACATCACCAAACGCAAGCAGACAGAAGCGGAACTAATCCGCAATGCGTTTTATGATGGGCTGACAGCATTACCAAATCGTGTTTTATTTTTAGATCGGCTTACACAAGCAATTGAACGTAGCAGACGCAGAAGCGATTATTATTTTGCAGTTTTATTTTTGGATTTAGATGGCTTTAAAGAGATTAACGATCGCTATGGGCATGAAACAGGGGATGATTTTTTAGTTGCGATCGCTAGACGTTTAGAGTCGTGTTTACGCAGTGCCGATACTCTAGCACGATTTGGTGGTGATGAGTTTACTGTTCTTTTGGAGGATATTAAAGACATTACCGATGCCACCAATGCTGCAAAACGTATTCAAGACTCCTTACGATTGCCACTTAACCTGAATGGACATGAATTATCTACTACAGCCAGCATTGGTATTACTTGGAATTTTAGAAATTATGAAGAGCCTGCAAGTTTGCTACGGGATGCTGATATTGCTATGTACCGAGCTAAACGGCAGGGAAAAGCTACTTATGCCATATTTTAGTTAATCATCTACAAAAATTCCTGTAAGTAAGTCAGCAAGAATAAATCAAACTATGTGTTTTGCAATGTAAAAATTATTGTTTGCGTAAGTCCTGGTTGATTTATAACGGTTCTGAACTGGATAGAATATGCTATAGCCACTACTAATGTGTATCCTACACAACTGAGAAGCCCGATAAGTCTGTCATGGAAAAAACCGAAAAACAGAAAATGCTTGCAGGCGAATTATATCTGGCGGAAGATCCAGAATTGACTGCCGAAAATAAGCGAGCTAGTCGTCTGTTGCGAAGCTACAATTTGACAACAGAAGAACAACAAGAGCAACGGCAGCAAATTTTACAAGAATTATTTGGAAACATAGGTAACAAAGCATTAATTGTGCCACCCTTTCACTGTGACTATGGCAGTAATATTTTCGCTGGCGACAGATTGTATATGAACTATGGTTGTGTAATTTTAGACTGTAATACAGTTAATATTGGTGAAAATGTCTTGTGCGCTCCTTATGTACAAATTTATACTGCTTATCACCCGATAGAGCCGGAAATTCGTCTTTCTGGTAGAGAATTAGCTGCCCCAATTAACATTGGTAATAATGTCTGGATTGGTGGGGGCGCAATTATTTGTCCAGGTGTAACTATTGGTGATCACACAACCATTGGTGCTGGTAGTGTAGTTGTTAAAGATATACCTGAGAATGTTGTCGCTGCTGGCAATCCCTGCCGCGTTATTCGGTATTTGTCCTAGAATTAAAACTTATATCTACAAAAAACCGCTTGCCAATGACAAGCGGTTTTCTAGTAATTGCCCTCAAAGGGGAACTTATTGTTGCCCCAAGATGCCAAGTTTTTCTTAGCGCTAAAGCGCGAAATTTTCTAGAGATTAAACAAGTCTCAAATCAGGATAATTTGCCAACACATCATCAGATGTTAGGGTATCATTTTCAGCTTGCGGAGTCCAAAGAACTTCAATTGCCAAAAGGTTGTCGCTAGGGATACTACCAATTTGCCGTAAAGCTTGACGCAAATCATCAGCACTGTTAATTGCTGTAGGGATTTTAAACTTACCTAGTGTCGCCGCCAATAAGGTGACAATAATGTATTCACCAGCTCCTTCGGTAAATAGGCGGGTGGGATTGTCGAGTTCACCGGCCGGGGGTAAAGCATCTTTGGCAAGGGCTGCTTTTAGCTGGTTGTTGACATTAGAAAGAGTTTCTTCGCTAAACTTGCTGCGTTCTGCCAGTGACAACCGATTAAACTGACCTTCAGCTGAGTTTAAACTGGCTTGTTGAGTGCCACCACCTGCATATACAAAGTATTCAGGATGGCGCAGTAAAGCTAGGCTAGCTTCTTGTAAAACTTCTGCTCTCCCCTCTGGGGTGTTAGTATCAGCAGTTTCAGCAATCTGGTTGAGTTCATTTTGCAATTCACGGGCTTGAGCTAACAAACCTACTTGCAAACGAGTTACAGAAACAGCATTACTGCTGTAATCTGCTTCTCCAGTTTCACCGCCAGAGACGCGGCGGAAAGTTTGCAATAAGAAATTAGCGATCGCCAAGAAAATTAAGATGGTAAATATACCACCAAATCCTCCCCCAATACCCCAGAAGGGAATTAGGAAGGGAAAGCCAAAACCACCACCATAACCACCAGGATAGTATCCGCCCCCGCTAGGAGGTGCATAGGTGCGGCTGGAAGGTACTCTAAAGGAGCCACCACCGATGCGACCGCCACTCCGGGCTGCTAATGCTCCATCAGCGTGACTAAGAGCCAAAGCTAACACCAAGCTTAGGGCTAAGAAGGTTTTTAACAGAGGTTTGATGGTTTGTTGTAGTTTTTTACGCATAATACAATCGCTTGAAAAACGGAATTATTTATGATTTATCTCCATGCTTTTAAGAGTGTTGCGGTATGTCGCTAACGCCAGCCCGTAACAAGCAAGCAAGTTTGTAGCATTCACGTAGCATTCACTTTTAGAGGCTACATATTCAATTTACCGCGTCTTATGTTGCGTAGGGTGCGATCGCAGGGGGGATTTCTCCACTGGGGAACCGTACCTGAAGATATGTTGATCATCACACAAATTAGCGATGTCTACGATGGTCACTGAGCTTGCCGTACCACTTCGTGGAAGCAAGCTACGCGCAGCGCGATGCCCTGAGCTTGCCGTTCGCGCAGCGTCTCGTAGAAAAGTGCGGGCTACGCCTACGAGGAATTGTTGCTATGTCTTGGACTAGCACTTTCAGAGTACAGTTTTGAATTATACAGATTATTTTAATTTTTAGTAATTTTTTTAACTAATTTTTATAATCCTTATCCTACTTATTTTGTGCAAACCTGGGAGACAGAAGCAAGGATATTTTTAAATTCTGAACAACATTTGCTACAACTGGCGGCTTGGGGTTTGCCACGCAGACACATTGTAGCATATATGCGTCTTATTTACAAGTAAGTCAAGCCAGACACAGGATATATTACCCAATACTTACCAAAATTTTGGGAATTTTGACGTAACATTCCATACTATTTAGGATATTCTATTAAGCGTAGCTAAATTTTGTAATTTCCACAAAGGTAGGTTGCTTATCAAGCAATTTGGCTATCAGGGCTAGCTTTAATTTATTGTCCATCATGCACATAAATTCTTAAATAGTGAGAAATCTGTCGCAAAAATCAAATCAATACAATAAAAAAACAATCTTCCTGGCTAATCTTCTAAAATAGCCTTCAAATTTCTCTCCCAGATTCGTTTTAAAAGAAATAAAATAATAATTATGGCTTTGAAAGTAAATAAATTAAGAATTATTTGAAATGTAGTCCTCAAGTTGATTATGGAACATATTTCTCAACTAACAGCCGAAATCAGAGACAAAGCAGCATACCCAGATATCCTAGTCATCTCCCGAACTTTCCTGCCAAAAGAAGCTGTAATTGGGGAATATATCTACGATCGCTGTCTCCAAGATCCAGAAAGAGTTATTGTCCTAGCGGCTAGTTGCTTAGGAGATAAAGTATTTGATCAAGGTCAACAGTTTCCGGTGTATCGCTGGTCTTATCCTAAATACTGGCGTAGTGGCTGTGTGGGAAGTATTCTGAAGCCTTTGGTCAATATCGTCTGCTCATTTGTATTAGCAATCAAACTTTATTTTCGCTATCACTACCGTTATATAGAGTGGGGTCACGGATATGACTTTCCTTCGCTGTTGCTATTGAGCTATTTCCTACCTATTCGCTTTTTTATCTATCTGCACGGCAATGATCTTCTTTGTATTTTACAGAATCCCGTGCTGCGATCGCTATTTAAATTAACACTTCATAGAGCCGAGGGTATTGTTTGTAACAGTTCTTATACACAAGACTATCTCAGAACTGCTTTCCGATTAGATACTCCTACCCACGTCATTAACCCAGTAATTAGACCCGAAAAATTTGGTAATAATGTAGCGAGTTCTAGTAGCCTTGATGATTTACGTGTTCGCGTGGGTCAGACATACAACATTCCCGAAACAGCAATAGTTATTCTCTCGGTAGGAAGGCTAGTAAAACATAAAGGTTTCGACCGAGTGATTGATAACATCCCACTATTGCTAACTTTTGGGGTCGATGTCCACTATATAATCTGCGGTCAAGGATCTTGTGAGTCGGAACTGAAATCTCTGGCGCATCGTTTGCGGGTAAATAAGCGCGTACACTTTGCCGGATATGTCCCAGAGCGGGAACTAGCAGGTTATTATGCAGCTTGCGACATATTTGCCATGCTGACTTTATTGGATAGTAAACCTAATAGTATAGAAGGTTTTGGTATGGTTTATTTAGAAGCAAGTTACTTCGGTAAGCCTGTAATTGCCTCTCGCTTAGGCAGTGTTCTAGACATAGTTCAGCATGAGGAAAATGGCATCCTAGTTAATCCTAATTCTGGTTATGAAGTTTTTCAAGCTTTCAATCGCTTGTGCAAAGACCAGCAATTACGTGAGCAACTTGGCCGCAAAGGTAAAGAATTAGCCAAGCGTAGAACTCTTCACCGATCGCTTTACAAATCAGAGGGGAGAAACCCGATTTTGTGAAATGAAGCCATCTCAGAAATAGCTCTGCAAATCAGCAAGATTGCGGTGTAGGATCTGGTTTGTGATTCTATTAAATATGCAATGAAAAATATCTTGTTTCGTATATGGCAATCCCTTCGGCGTTACGCGGAGCGCCGAATGCGATCTCTTGTGTTTATAGTGATTGGATGTCTGGCTATATTGAGTGTGATTACCTTTGAGGCAATGTATGTTCTGGCTCAACCTGCTTCCACCTCATCTGAACATCCAGCAATGCTTGCTGTTAAAGCGCCAAATTTGGGGCGACACTTTCAAGAATTTGGGCGTGAAGGCTCTATCTTGATTTACGACTCAAAAAACAACCGCATCTATGAACACAATCCTCAACGTAATGCAACTGCCATCGCTCCAGCTTCGACATTCAAAATTTTTAACGCGTTGGTGGCGCTAGAAACAGGTGTAGTTCCTAATGATGTGGTGGTTCTGACTTGGGATGGAATTCACCGAGAGATTGATGCCTGGAATCATGATACGAATTTGCGTCAAGCTTTTAAGGATTCAACTGTTTGGTTCTATCAAGTATTGGCACGTAGAATTGGATATGAACGGATGCAGCAATTTATTAATAAAGTAGGTTACGGAAACCGTCAGATTGGCACCGCCGCAGATATTGATCATTTTTGGCTACAGCAGCCATTGCAAATTACACCCAAAGAGCAAATTAAGTTTTTGCAGCGATTGTATCAAGGCGATTTGCCTTTCTCCCAACGGACAATAAATCTTGTCAAAGACATTATGGTACGTGAACAAACTCCAGACTACACATTGCGCGGAAAGACAGGATGGTTAACGAGTACCAAACCCCAAGTTGGTTGGTTCGTGGGTTATTTAGAGCAAAATAAAAACGTCTACTTTTTCGCAACAACCCTTAATATGTATAAACCAGAAGATGCACCCGCCCGCATTGAGATTACACGACGTAGCCTCAAGGATTTGGGCTTGCTGGCTCAAATCAACTAACCACCACCAACGATAGTTACTACTTCTAAGCGATCGCCTAGCTGCACTTTTGTTTGTGTCCAAAACTGGCGGTGTAAAATTTCGCCATTATACTCTACAACCACCAAGCGGGGATTAAAACCCAATTGTTGGAGCAAATCGGGTAAATAAGTTGGAAACGAACAGCTATGGGTTTCCCCATTTACCTGAATCGTAATCTCATTAGACATAAACTATGTGGGAAATTGGGCATTGGGCATTGGGCATTGGGCATTGGTTATTTACTTTGGACAAATGACTAATGACTAATGACTCTTTTAAAGTTCTGGTTTAATGCGATTGAGTTGAGAGAGCAAATATTGTGTCACCAGAGTAGGCTGTTCAGCTTGGATGAGCGATCGCACCACCGCTACACGTTCGGCTCCCGCATCAATCACATCATTGATATTATTGGCATCTATTCCCCCAATGGCAAACCAGGGAATTGAGCAATTTTTGGCAGCATAGCTGACATATTCTAAACCTGTGGCTGCCTTACCTACTTTTGTAGGAGTTTCATAAACTGGCCCCACGCCAATATAATCTACACCTTCAGCAATTGCTGCTTGCATTTCTTCTTTATTTGTGGTAGAAAGACCGATCAAACGCTGGGAACCGAGTAATTGTCGAGCAACGACAATGGGCATATCTTGTTGTCCCAGATGCACCCCATCTGCATTGACTGCTAAAGCCAGATCCACGCGATCGTTAACAATGAACAAAGCACCGTAGATATGGCATAACTGGCGTAATTTTCTCGCTTGTTCCAAACGCAAAGAATCATCGGCGGTTTTGTCGCGGTATTGTAAAAGCGTTAATCCACCTTTGAGAGCAGCTTCGACGGTGTTCAATAAAGTTTCACTAGGGGAAGTCACAAGATACAAACGCGATCGCCACAACAATTGATGACGCTGATGACCCATTAAACTACTTTCTAGAGTATAAACCTGATAGCGCATCTGCTTACAAGCTTTAGCCATAGTTGGCAGGGTTAGTTTGCTGTATTCTTCCAACACCCGCAATGCTTCTTCTATACGGCAAAAGTTAGCTTGCAACACCGATTTTATACTAGCTCGTTCTTCTTCCTGAGGATGGGTTAACTCAGTTCCCGGATCGCCCGGTGTATCTCGCGCCGCCCGCAATTCCCAAGTATGCCACTTGGCTAACTCTTGTCGCAAGCGCTTGCATTCCAGAGCTAACTGAGGATTATTCAATCCAAACCGACACCATTCCTCAATAATTCGCAAGCCCTCACGAGCACGGTCTAAATTGGCATCTAAAATCCGGTAGACAACCTGCTGTATTTGCTCTTTTTGGCTGTATGGCTCGACCATTACAACAACCCCGTTAATGCTTTCATCGAAATGTGAATTATCATAAGTCTTAGTAACCATAAGTTAATTAATTTGCTTTTTTTTACTTAATTTTTGTTGAATCTACGCAAAACAACGTAGTGGTGAGGGTTACAGTCAATTATCCCATGTTCCTATAGGTAGCGATCGGGGTAGTTTGAGGCTACAGTTTCGTACTAAGATTAGTCAAGTATTTTACGGTAAACGACAAGCTTACAAAAGACTGAGAAGAGGGGATACACTAGAAAGTTGGGTTTCCCTTAAATCTTGCACCAGTTACAACAACCGCTTAGTAATGAATTACTAGGCTAATAACGAAAGTCATCCAAAGATGACTGAGAAAAGATTTCAGTCCATTTCAATAGGATTCGCCATATAGCCCCACTCTAAAAGAGTGAGGCTATTTTAGCGTTAGCGTAGCGTGTCCTTTAGGACAAGGTATTGTTGAACAGATACAAAATCATTGAAAGCGACGGGAAACTCTATTCCCGGACTTCGTCCCACTTCTCTACGAGAGGCTCCGCCAACGCTAACGTGGGTAGAGAGGGATAGTCGCCCCGTCGCTTGGCGCATAGGGCATAGGGCATTGGTAACTTCTTCCCCATTCCCCATGCCCAAAAACTCCATCCCCTTGTGGGTGGAGTTTTTTATTTATTACTCTCAATTAAATATCGCCAATCGGTCAATATGTGAGTAATATTATCGACATAATACTTTCTAAGAGTATAAGAATTTATTGTTACTTTTAAGGAGTTGTGTTAAATATGATTCCCGATTGTGTGTTTCCTAAGTATCGTAGAGTAGATATTCTGCTTGCAAGGCTGAAGTTTCTGAAATCAGCAAGGCTTTTATGTTTTCGTTTTTCAGTATTATCACTTACCGTAGGCATGGGAGCGGCAAGTATGGCGTTCCTGGGTACAAGCTTTGGCAGCGCGTTAGCGAAGCTCGCCGGAGGCATCGCTCAGATTCCATTGACACCAGATTCAGCACCTCTGGGTGAGAAAACAATTTCTCAGGTTAAGCCCCTGTTTGTCAACCCAAATGTCGGAGATGACAGCACAGGCAATGGCAGCGAATCTGCTCCGGTGAAAACGATTACCCAAGCGTTGCGATTAGCTAAGGCTAATACTGTAATTATCCTCTCCACGGGCACTTATAGCGCCGAGACAGGAGAGATATTCCCTTTAATGCTGAAACCGGGTATTTCAATTCAAGGCAACCCTAGCACTCAAGGTAAGGATATTATCCTTCAGGGAGGTGGTGATTACCTGAGCCGGAGCTTTGCCGGTCAAAACGTCACAATTGTTGGAGCAAACCAAGCCCTGCTCACTGGGGTTACAGTGACGAACTCGAACCCCCGTGGTTACGGTTTATGGATTGAATCTTGCAATCCGGTAGTCGCGGGAAATACATTCACTGGTAGTACCCAAGATGGGATTTCCGTCAGTGGTAATGCTGCACCCACCATTAGCAAGAATTACTTCGATCGCAATGGAGCCAATGGCATTACAATCGCCGGTAATTCCACTCCCCAAGTGAAGGAAAATGTCTTTCATCAAACGGGTTTTGGGATCAATATTGCCGAAAATGCCGCTCCTGTAATCATCGGCAATCAAATTCAGAACAATAGAACCGGAATTGTGGTGCAAGCAAATGCTCGCCCGATTTTGCGGAATAATTCTATTCAAGATAATAAAGAAGATGGTTTAGTTGCGATCGCTCAAGCAATGCCAGATTTAGGTAGTGCATCCGAATCTGGGGGTAATGCATTTCAAAATAATGCTCGCTACGACATTAACGCCAGCGCTGCTAAACAGGTAATTTCTGCTGCTGGTAACAATCTTGTAAGTAGTCGGATCAGCGGCAAGGTAGATATCAACGGTACAACATCATTAGTAGCCCAAACTTCTCAACCCGCCCCTATCCCCAACAATGTTTTACGAGAAATACCACCAACTGGGGAAATCACCTTCTCGGCTCCCGAAATCTCTAAAACTACCAACGGGCAAACCAGCAACACCATTTCACCAAATAATCGTGTGACTGGACAATTAAACAGTCAACTGTTGCCATTGTTGCCTGCTAGTATACCACTTTCCCTGCCTATATCCAATCAACAGCAAGCTACCTCTAAAGTTGCCGGTTTTCCTACTCCTAGCAGCTTGTCAGGTAGACAAATATCAACTGACACTTCAAGAGTTGCAACTTCCAGTCCAGCAGAGCCACCTAATACGCCACAGTTGAATTATGTACGGATCAATCCCAATCCGATTCAGGTTACTCCGCCTGAATATCCATCCAATTCAGTAGCACAGCCACAAGTCCCAAATATCAGGGATCAAACACAGCAGTCATTACCAATATTAGAAGCTGCTGAAGCACTTTTGCCAATTCCTAATGCCAATATCCCAAAAGTACCAGTACCTGCAAGTTCTACAGCTATGCTTGATAACGGGAACTCGGCGACACAGCTCGGTATACGTTATCGCGTGGTAGTTCCACTTGCAAGTGATAAAGATAAAGATTTAGTACGAATCCTTGCTCCTGGTGCGTTTCCCACAGTTTGGCAAGGTGAAAGAGTTATGCAAGCAGGAGTATTTAGCAATGAATATAACGCTAAAGAAATGCTAAAAAGACTCTCTAGCAATGGTTTAAGAGCGATTATGGAGCCGTTGAATTAATTGGACATTGGACATAAGATATACGCAGCGATCGCATATTATCTCACCCATCGCCAAGAAATTGACAATTACCTAGAGCAGCGTCGCAAAAAAGCTCAACAACAGCGAAATCAATTTGTCCAGCAGTATAATTTAGCTAATCTTAGGCAGCACTTGCGCGATCGCTATCAGTCTTTTCAGCGGAATTTATAATTGACAAAAGCAATGTTATCCTAACTTGTCACGAATGAACCGATTTAATTTTATTCAATGGTAAAAGGTATGGAACCGACCATCGAACAACTTAAAGCATTCTTTGACTTTTGTGTTCGGGCTAGTAATTTGCTTAGAGATATAGCATTGCTTAGATTTGATGAGAGGACAAGCCGAATCGTGATTTTATAGGCGAAACCATCCAAGTAGAAATTCTTAGTAATGGGGAGAACATTATCCGATGACAGACTATTTAACTCTTAATGAGCAAGAATTAAGACAATATGTGATATCAAACCCCCAGGATGAGGAGGCATTTCAACATTACCTCACCATCATGAGAGCGAAACCGGGGGTAGTGGTCAGCACTCCAGAACAATTAGAGGCTGAGTTAAAACGGCGTATTAATCAAGCTAGTTAACATAGAACCCGTTACTGACATTCCAGTAACGGGGTTTTTTCAATTTAGCAGCTTGACTCAATGTGAATTTTGGGACTTGCCTTTATTCAGCAACGCCGATATTACCGCGATCGCACACCCATCTGCGCTGATTTGGCGACTTGCGTGTTGCAGTCAGCCTAGCAAATATGAAGGTCAGATCCTTTTCATTCCTTTTTTTGATTGTCATTGGCGATCGCAGGTCAAAATAAAATCAATCGACTTGAGAGAGCGATCGCAGGTCAAAATAAAATCAATCGACTTGAGAGAGCGATCGCTTTTCTAATGTGGAGGAGGCGATCGCGGTTTCATCAAAGGAACAGATAATTTATAATTTTTTTACTACACTAGCATTAAGTATAATTATCGCCCAACAATTTCAGATTTTTACGGATAGTGGCTGTACTGGGATGATCTACTCCTAAACTAAGTTCAGCAATTGATAATGCTTTTTTATACAGTGGTTCCGCTTCGCTGTACCGTCCTTGGGAATCGTAGAGTGCTGCCAGGTTGTTGTAACTGGTGGCGACTGAGGGATGCTCTTCTCCCAAGCGGGTTTGTACTACTGATACACATTGCTTACACCAGGGTTCTGCGATCGCATATAATCCCTGTCCAGAATAAAATCTATCTAATCCCCCAAAAACCCAAATTAAATTTTCATCACTGACTGCATCAGTCAGATTTTGTGCTATCTCTGCTAAATGTGCGATCGCATCTTTGACACTTGTAATTAACTGTAGAGTTGGTGAAGAGGGAATACTCTGTGCCACTTCTACCAAAACTTTGCAAAAGTTATTTTTTTGTTTGTCCGCATTAACTAAATTATTTTGCTTATTTCTCAGAAATTCTTGAATTAGTTGATGTAATTGATAAGTATCTCCACCCTGTAAAAGGTGCAAATTTTCTAATTCAACTCTGGCATCTTCTAATTCTTCAGAATCTTGCTCTGTTGCAGCACCTTCCAGCAACGACCAAGGAATTGGAGCCAAAGCAAATAAACTGAGTAAACATCCTAATTGTTGGGCATCATCACTTAATTCTGACCAACTCAACTCAAAAGCCGCCGCTACTCCACGTTTTACGTTTAAAGTCCAAGTGGGGTCATTTTCCTTCACGACTAACGAAGGATGTCCTAACCCTTTTTCCTCCAACCGTTTTAGCATATCAGCTAAAGTTATGTTGCGTTTCTTTACATACCTGCCAACTAATTGCAAAGCTAGGGGCAAATAGCCCAAACGCTGACAAAGTTCTTTAGCAAGTGCTAATTCTTGGTTTTGCTTTTCTTCTCCAATCAATTGAGCTAGTAATAAGAGTGCGTCTGTCTCTGATAAAACTGACAAAAACAAAGAACCAGCTAAATCTAATTTGAGGCGTGTAGTAATTAGTACTTTGAACTGGGATGGTTGGGGTGGTAGATACGGTTTAACGTGACTGTAATTTTTAACATCATCGAAAACTATTAGCGTCTCCCCCTGTCGCCAATGTTGCCAACACCAACGTACTTGTTCTGGTAACTCCAAATCCTCTGGTGGGTACAAGCTTAAGTCTGTTGTAGCAAATTGTAATATTTGTAGCCCGATATCTGACTCTCTGGCTCTTAACCAGCAGATACCGCCAGGGTAATTGTCCAACTGTAAATGTAGCAATGAATACTGGATTGCTAATTCGGTTTTACCAACTCCCCCCATACCTTCAACAGCAGCAATTACCACCGAATGATTGCTTTGTAGCTGTTGGTAGAGGCGTTCTAATTCTCTTTCTCGTCCGACAAATTTATCTGTGTTGCTAGCAGGAATATTTTGGGGGAAACCTGTTGGTTTAGGAAGCTCACCCAAATTGTTTACGGTTTTGTAAATCTGGGTAATATCTCCGACTGTAATATTGCCATTAGCCTGGACATTCTTAAAAATTTCTTGTCTGGGAACTTCAGAGTCTGAATGATTAGTCATGATTTCAGGCTTCTTGATTTAAGTTGCCTACATCAATGTTTGTAGCTTTCACCTCTTTGAGCATTTCCTGCTCAACCGAACCATCCCGCGCGGCTTTCTGGCTGATGTCTTTGGTTTTCAAATCACCAGTTAATTCAATTTCACTCAGAACTACCTGACGTATACTTTCATCTTGTGCTTGTAGCTGCTCGACTAATTCCTTAAGTTTCTGAGCAAACGCTTCATCAGCATCAATTTGGGTTTGCAGTTCATCTTGTAGCTTTGTCTTATTCACTTCCGTAGGTTGATTTTGTGCGCGAGTCAACAACCCTTCTGTTCCCTCTGCTTTAAACTTTTCACGGATGGTATTTATTAGAAGCGTAAATGTATCAGCCGCACCTTTACCTAAAGCTTTTCCACCTTCTTTAATTGCCTCTGAGAAAAATAAAGAGACAATTACTGCTGCCGTTAGAGGTTCTACCATCAGCTTGCACTTAGATTTAGTATTAATAGTCATATACACAAACTTACTGTACAACTTTTCGGATTTTTAGGTGTATTTATAAAATTACGAGTCTTAAAGGGATAAACACGGTAGTGCCGCATTACACCTTCGGTTACGGTGTACACACAAGTAATGTCCACATAGGTTTCAACTCTTTTACCCACATTTTTATCAGAGTTAAACTGTCATACTTACCGACATCCCGCCCAGAACTAAAGTTCAGGGCTAATAGCTGAAGTCCACTTAAGTGGACTAAATTGATTATTCAGTCCACTTAAGTGGACTTGGGCTATCAGACTCGGAATTCATTCCGAGGCGGGATAGAAACGTAGTGCAAGATTTATTAATGATATGGGTGCGACAAGACTTGTGTGTACACCGTAGCCTTTATAAGGGGAGGGTTAGGGTGGGGTAATTCGAGGACTGGTAGTGATTGGATAACTTATGTGTACACCGTAGCCTTTCTAAGGCGAGTCCTATAGTTGAATTATATTTATGATACTTTACAGCGCGATCGCCTTCACCATAACTTAGGTTAAGCTAAGAAAACCCATCATCTAATACTCCGACACGATTTCAAAGCACCTCAACATGAATTGGAAGTACTTCAACACGATTTCAAAGTACTTCAACATGACTTGGAAGTACTCCAACACGATTTTAAAGTACCTTAACACGATTTCAAAGTACCTCACCACGATTTCAAAGTACTTCAACACGATTTCAAAGTACCTCAACATGAATTGGAAGTACTTCAACACGATTTCAAAGTACCTCAACATGACTTTAAGGTATCTGCTACTGATCAAGTGTAACTTTTTTAATAAATCTTTCAGTACAATCTACTAAAAATAATTAAGTCGATCTTAATTTGCTTTAATTTTTCCGAGTTATTTCTCAGAGAAGTTTAGGGTTGCATTGGCTAGAGTATATGCAGTAATCCTATAACCTCCTTCAGGAGCGCATTTCATGGCACGACTAAAACGCAGTTCAACCACTCTCGAAAAGGCTATCCGTCGAATTGCAGGAATGCGATCCATTAGCTCTACGCTAGAATTTGGCAACGGATTAAGTTTGACAGACTACGACAACCGCATTCAAACCTTGCAAACCGAGCTATCTACCTACAACACTTCACTCTCTAGCATAGATGAAATGGCAGGTCGCATCTCTCTAATTGAAGAAGAATTGCGCGGCTACTCTGAAAAGATGTTAATGAGTGTAGTAACCCATTATGGCAAAAACAGTTTGCAATATATCCAGGCGGGAGGCAAGCCACGCCAGAAATTATCACGCCGTTCGAGCAACACCCAATCCCCATCTGAGAGTACAACTACAATCTTGAATGGTGCAAACAACAATGGTAAAGAAACCTCTGTTGTTTTACCCTAATGTTTAATGTTTACTAAAAAGTAATCTCCCCACTCCCTATCCCGGCTTATGATCCAAACGGGTGGCTTGCTCTAGGGCGGCTTTTTCTCTGGCTCGGCGGGCATAGGGTTGTAATTGGGTGCGATCGCAACTTGTGAAAATACTCAAGTTTTCTAAGCTGATCCCCCGCATTAACATTTCTACACGCCAAGTTTGTTGTGCCTGTACTATAGCTGGCCTTTGTCCTTGGGGAGTTAACAGTCCCTCACTCCATACTTGCCAGCGTGTCTCAAGCTCTGACTCTGAGAGCGGTTTACCTGTTTCATTCAAAAACATGGCTGTTTGAGTATCTTTACGGCTTTTCAGCCATTTAATTAGAGGATTATTATTGTAAGAGCCGTAGCGTTTGCCCAAAATCCACTGATTCACAGGTACTTGACGGACAAATCCTGGGATTGTGATTTGCAGGAAGTACCCTTGAGTATCGTATATTTGGTGCGATCGCTCCAAACTAATTATTTCTCTGGCGGATAACCCAGCCCCAAATAACACATAAACCAAAGCATAATCTCGCATTCCCAATTTCCGAGCTTGTTGGAGAATTTCGTGAACTAAACTAGCAGGCAAATCAGCTACTTCTGTGGTATTAAAGCCTCCTTGTAAGCAGTTTGTTGCTGATTCTGCTGAAGATGACATGGCTCCATGTAAAAACAACTCCACCAAATTTTCCAGAAAATCATCTCGATCCTCCCAAAGTTCGTTAAATTCGCTCGTGAACTCAATTACGGCATATCCCAAGATCATCCCATTCAGCAAACTGGCTAATTTTTCTGCGGGTAAATAGGTCTTTAAGTGTCCCTGCTGGATTACAGTAGCTAAATACTGAGCGACATAACGGTTTGCCTCTGTTACTCCCCTGCCTAGTGCGCGGCGATTTTCTGCCGGGAATTGGTCGGCTTCACCTACCACAGACCGGACAAATTCTGGCACTCGTTCTAAGGCATGTAAGCTATCACTTGCATAATCTTTAAGAGCTTGATAGACATTGCCCGGAGGCGTTGCCCGTCGCACCAGCGACTCACCTAAATTCTTAAAGGCTGCGGACTCTTCCAGCACAGCTAAAAGCAGCCCATGCTTATTGCCAAAATTCCGAAATAGAGTCACTTCGTTGACTTCGGCTTTTTCAGCAATTTGGCGGGTTGTGGTGGCGCTGACTCCCTGAGCAGAAAACAACTCAAGTGCAGCTTCAATCAGGCGTTGACGAGTGGAAAGGAGTTGAGACGACATAGAAAAATGCAAGTGGCACTTGCAGGAAGATTAGAGTTCTGCTAGCATAGCAAATGTAAGTGGTACTTGCTTTCTTCTACTGTAACGAACTGGTGTACAAGGCGGGTAAATCCCTGTGGGATTACACCCAATAAAAAGTAAATCGCTTCATCATCCATCAACAGGAATTTTTATGACCGCAAATTTTGGGGCGATCGCCCCTGAGAGAGGCAACTCACCTCAACTCAGTTGGACAAATGTAGTATTTTTTGCTGCATTTCATGCCTTAGCACTTCTGGCTCCTTGGTTTTTCTCCTGGTCAGCATTAGGTTTGCTAGTGTTTTTGCACTGGTTATTCGGGAGTATTGGTATTTGCCTGGGATATCATCGACTACTGAGCCATCGGAGTTTCCAAGTTCCCAAGTGGTTAGAGTATGCGATCGCCCTGATCGGAGCGCTGGCTTTGCAAGGGGGGCCAATTTTTTGGGTAGGTGGACACCGCCAGCATCATGCCCACACGGAAGATATAAATTTAGATCCTTACTCTGCCCAAAGAGGATTTTGGTGGAGCCATATACTGTGGATTTTCTACCCGCGTCCAGAATTTTTTGACTATGACACCTATAAAAAATATGCCCCTGACCTAGCAAGACAACCCTATTATTGCTGGCTGGATCGCTACTTCTTGCTGTTGCAAATACCCTTCGGGCTGCTGCTTTATGCCTTAGGAGGATGGTCTTTTGTGTTCTACGGAGTGTTTCTCAGATGTGTCTTGCTTTGGCATTCAACCTGGTTTGTGAACTCAGCATCACACCTGTGGGGTTATCGCACCTTTGATGCCAATGATGGCGCTCGTAATCTTTGGTGGGTATCCATCCTCACCTATGGAGAAGGATGGCACAACAACCATCATACTTATCCCCACATGGCAAAATCTGGGTTGTCTTGGTGGGAAATTGATGTTACTTGGTGGAGCATCCTAGTTTTGCAGACTTTGGGTTTAGCCAAAAAGGTTGTCTCGCGTCCTCCTCAAGGTGCAACTAACGGCTAAATTGCAACTGAACCATTATGAATTTGCCAGGCCGACTGCTGATTTGCCGTCGGCTTACTAATTTTTTTCAGTAGTATTTCACGGTAAAATCGCAACAGGGCAAATCTCAGCAATACATCAAGCGTGAAAACTGACAGCATTTTTTATCGCCTTTTTCAAGAATTTCCTAGCATCTTTTTTGAATTAATAGGCAACTCACCGCAAACAGCAGAGGCTTATAAATTCTCCTCAATCGAAATCAAGCAAACTGCATTCCGTATAGATGGCGTTTTTCTGCCAACTCAAGGGGAAGAAAATCCGATTTACTTTGTTGAAGTCCAGTTTCAAATCGATATAGAAATTTATTCACGCCTATTTTCGGAAATTTGTTTATACTTACGTCAAAATAAACCTAAAAATCCTTGGCGAGGAGCAGTTATTTATCCCAATCGCAGTCTAGATACAGCAGATATCAAGAATTACAGTGAATTTTTCGACAGCCAGCGTGTAAATCGCATTTATCTAAATGAATTAGGTGAAACAGCATCGCTGCCAGTTGGAATTGCTACGATGAAATTAGTGGTCGATGAAGAGGATACAGCAATTACATCTGCTAGGCAGTTAATAGACAGAACCCAGCAAGAAATCAACCTTGAACCACAACGGCGGCAGTTACTAGAATTGATAGAGACAATATTAGTTTACAAGTTTCCGACGATGAGTCGAGAGGAGATTGAAGGTATGTTTGGGTTAAGTGATTTGCAGCAGACACGAGTTTATCAAGAAGGCAAGCAAGAAGGAGCGCGTCAAGAAAAATTGAGAATGATACCTTTGTTATTCAAATTGGGATTGAGTTTTGAAGAAACAGCGAAAGAGTTAGGTTTGAGTCTAGAAGAGATTGAGCAAGAAATGCAAAAACAGCCTCCAAGTCAGGATATGTAACCTACAATTAGCACTGCTCAGAGATACTCCTAAATATTCCTGTCATTTTCCATTCCCGCAATTTTTAATTTTTTGTATGATTTCCCTGTCGCCCATTCTCCAAGCTAGACTCTCCCAACCCCTGAAAATTGGCTCCTTCGAGGTAAAAAGTCGGGTTCTCCAGTCGCCTCTATCTGGGGTGACGGATCTGGTGTTTCGCCGTCTGGTGCGTCGCTATGCCCCAGATTCGATGATGTATACCGAAATGGTGAATGCTACGGGGTTGCATTATGTCAAGCAGTTACCCAAAATCATGGAGGTAGACCGTAATGAACGCCCAATTAGCGTTCAACTATTTGATTGTCGTCCAGATTTTCTCGCAGAAGCGGCAATAAAGGCAGTTGCAGAAGGTGCTGATACTGTTGATATTAATATGGGTTGTCCGGTAAATAAAATCACTAAAAATGGTGGCGGTTCTTCGTTGTTGCGGCAACCAGAAGTAGCAGAAGCAATTGTGCGGGAAGTGGTAAAAGCTGTTGATGTTCCTGTAACCGTAAAAACCCGTATTGGCTGGAATGATCACGAAATTACTATTCTCGACTTTGCCAAGCGGATGGAAGATGCCGGTGCAAAAATGATTACAGTACATGGACGCACCCGCGCCCAAGGATACAATGGCAATGCCCGTTGGGAATGGATTACCCGTGTCAAAGAAGTGCTTTCTATCCCAGTGATTGGGAATGGAGATATTTTTTCTGTTGAGGCAGCGGTAAGATGTTTAGAGCAGACTGGCGCTGATGGTGTTATGTGTTCCCGTGGGACTTTGGGTTATCCCTTTTTGGTGGGAGAAATTGATCACTTCCTGAAAACTGGGGAGATATTACCGTCACCAACCCCAATTGGGCGTTTGGAATGTGCAAGAGATCATTTACAAGCCTTGTGGGAATATAAAGGCGATCGCGGTGTGCGTCAAGCCCGTAAGCACATGACTTGGTATGCTAAAGGTTTCGTTGGTGCTGCCGAACTCCGAGGACAGTTGAGTGTAGTTGAAAAGGTAGATCAAGGTTTGGCAATGATTGACAAAGCAATTGAAAAACTAGCTAATGGTTATGAACTAGAGGAAGAAGCGCAAGGTAGTTTGGTGATGCTTTAAAAAGAGGAATTGTTGGGTTGACTCATGCGATCGCTCTACTTAAATCATCATCTAAAAACTTGATCGCCTAAAGTACAAGTACAATCTCTATTCCCCGTAATTACCGCCAGTCACCTTACCTCGACAAGTCACAGCATAATATCGATGGTAATGCGTTATTAATCTGTGCCCTACTTCTTCTGTTTTATAGGTACTATGTTGAATCTTCTGAAATCCTGTGCCTATGCCTGACTGGAATAGTTTTTCAACCTCATTATAAAGATTAACTTGGGTCTTCTTTAACGATTATCATTCTTGTTTAGCTTCGTGCCCAATTTCCTGGAAGTCCTGTTTGATGGAGTGTTGGGGAATTTCACCTCGATCATCAATCTTGAATATTTAGATGCGTTCGCCCTAGGCGATGCCTTTGATTACACTGGTGCTGATTTTGGGAGCTGGTGCCAGGAAACTGGATTCAAGCGTTATGAAGTACTGCATCTAACAAGCCCTTATAGTGCCGCGATCGCTTACAAGTAGCAAATTCAATATAGAATGCCTATTTTTACGTTGTACGCTATCTGCGGCGATGCGGAAGCTGCCGCTACGCGATCGCATTCAAACCTCTTAAACACTCTTCCCTACTAAGTTCTGCCCATAGGCAAGCTTATGCTTCCAGTTCGGCAATATTATACTTCCACCGACAATGGCGCGGCGAAGCCGCGCCGAGACCAATTGTGTCAGTTGCGTAAGTCCTGATCACATTCGAACTTCACACGAGTTGCTGTGAATCGCAAAAGCGGGAGGCTTGTGTGCCACAGCTAGACATTCTTGGTGTTGTCTAGAAGTGTGATCAGCACTTTACCTAAAGCTGACAGACGATCGACGACTACGAACTTTTCAAGGTTTCAATATCTCCGTTCGGTATTTTGGAGCGAGGGCTTCGGATTTAGATTTGAATGCCGCTTGGGCAGCTTCATCAAGCTTGGGGGGTGCCGTCGTCCGAGTAGCGACGGGGACACCGACTTCCATGAAAAACTCTTCCTGTCCGGCTGGTGAACAGATGCACAATAGCCGGACTGATCGATCAGATGCGTTGTGGAACTGATGGGGTGCGTTAGCCGGAATGTTAACCGTTTCGCCAGCCCGCGCAACTGATTTTTCCCCGCGGAAGGTGGTCTCGATCTCGCCCTCAAGAATGGTAAACGACTCCTCAAAATCGTGACGATGGGGAGGAGGACCGCCGCCGGGCGGGATATGCATATCGATCAGGCAGTAGCGACCGTCGGTGTCTTTGCCCGTTATTAGGATTGTGTAGGTGTCTCCTACAACCCCGATGTGAGGCAAGTTCTGATCTTCGTTTGGTTGTGCAACGGTGAGATGCCGTTGGAGATCATCAGGCGGAAGCTGCGAGGCGGACTGAGAAGTAATTGAGTGGTTGTTCATTGTATTGCTCCTGTTGCTTGTATTTACGGGTCAGTATCGATCACGGGCGTAATCGAATAGAAGGTGAAGTCGCGGTTTGATGAACTTTATTTGTCATGGTCAATACGTGGCGTACAACCTCATCTGGGCACTCTTCGGGCACGAAGTGTCCACAATTGGGGATGACGTACTGCTCGACATTCTTGGCGATTGCATTCACCATCTCGCCAACTTTCCTACCCAATCCCTTATCACCGCCGAGTGCCACGATGGGCACTTTCACCTTGTGACCGAGGATTCCAGCCAAAGGTGCTGTTTGTTCGATGGTGACAAATGCCGCTCGGTAGACACCCATCGCGCCGAGCACGCCTTCTAGACTGGAGAAAGTTCGCAGAATTTCATCTACAGTTTCCGGCTCGATGGAGTTGCGATCAAATGTGGATCGCTCGTAGAACCAAGTCAAAAAGGCACGCTCGTTACCGATGACCAGACGTTCGGGCACGTCGGGTGCGAGTGGGAGAATCCACCACCACATCGAGCCTTCTTTCATCGCTTCAGGCGTATAGGCGATAATCTTGGTGAGGATCTCGGATAGCATTACGGGTGCCTCAATGTATAGCAGTCCCGCGATCTCCTCTGGGCGAGCGATCGCCCAGAGGAGAGCTGGCGGCGCGCCCATATCGTGAGCGACCAGCGTAAGTGGCTGCCCTGCCCCAAAGCCGATCTTCAAGACGAGGGCGCGGAACTCCTCGGCGAGGGCGCGGGCATCATAGCCCTTGGTTCCGGCTGGTTTGTCGGAGTCCCCGTAGCCGCGCATATCTGGTACGAGTACTGCATACCCAGCTTGTGCTAGTGCGGACATTACCGAACGCCATGCGTAGCCAGTACTAAGAAAGCCGTGCCAGAGTAGAATGGGTTGACCGTTAGGGTCACCGCCGATTTTGTAGTGGATGTTGACTCCATCAATGTTGATCGTCTCGCTGACAAAACCCGGTATTAAGACATTCGATCGGTTGGATATCATAAAACTCCTGTGATGAATTCACTCGTTACCGTGTGGAACGAATATGTAATACCAAATCTTAAAAGTTGAGTTAAAGAGCCAAAGTCTGCTTCTAGTCAGGTCGATGCTCCACACTAGACAAAGTTGTTGCCACGATCGCTTTCCCAATACCTCGACTTGGCCCAGTTACAACTGCAATTCTCTCGTTTAATTTCATTTCAAACCTGTTTTCTTTCAGTAAACGCTTTGATGTCCAAACTCTAAGTCATTACCTTATTTATCCGTTTGACAGAGCAGCGGATGCGATTTGGGCTGGTTTGGCAGGAACTTCCTCGAAGTAGGCTCGCAGCGTCCGAGGCTCGCGATCGAGAATGGCTCGGAGGATCAGTGAGTTTCCCACCAGACCGTGGTGGTCGTACCAGTCAAACATCGATTGCATCGGCGATGTCTGCTTTTTGTCGCCAGTGTCTTTGGAGAGATCAGCAGGCTTTTCTGGGTTGACCTTGACCGCCTCGATCTTTTTTCCCAGCACCTCGCCCATCAGCGCCGCCACGTCTTTTCCAGTAAGATGACCCTCGGCAGACAGCTCGAAGGTTCCGTAGTTCAGCCTGTCTTCCATTAGCGCAATTGCCGCGACCTCAGCCACGTCGCGATAGTCAACCCTGCTGAAGCGGGTCTCGATCGACCAGGGTTGTGGAAAGACCGCGCCTTTGGCTATATCTGCAAGCTGAACCGCCGTAACATTTTGGAAGAACATAGCCGGGTGCAGAAACGTGAACTCCATGTCGGAGGCAAGGATCGCTTCCTCGATCGGTGCCTTGTCGATATGGTGAACCATTGCGCCGATAATGGGGTGAATCAAGGACGAGAAGACAAATCGGCGTACACCAGCCTCCTTTGCAGCATTCACCACGCTTTTGCTAACTTCGACCTCGTTGGGCATAGCGGCTGGCGAGATGTAGAAAACCGAGTCCACACCCTTCAGCGCCGCGTCCAGGCTCGCCCGGTCGGTTATGTCACCAATAGCAACCTCCGCCGCGCCGTTTTTGATCACTTGGTAGCTCTGCTCTGTATGCCGAATCAGCCCGCGGACTTTTGCGCCTCGTTTGGCGAGTTCAGGCACAACGAGACTGGCGAAATGTCCTGCGGCACCGACGGCGAGAATCGTAGGAGTCGTGTCTAATATTAGTGCTGACATATTGTTTGTTCCTTTTAAGTCGCTGCCACTTTCGTCTCGACACCAGATGCGACTGCGGTTGGCTTTGTCCAGTTGCGATTAGCTCCGCCAAACTCCGAAGAATCGCGCAGATAAGATTCAAAGTCGCTTAGTGCAGAAAAATCGCGTTTCAACTCTGCAAAGTTTGCGATGTAGCCGACGTTCTCAAACCAGCGATACATGATAGTTACTTCTTCCCCGGCTTGCTGCTCGAACGCTTCAAACGGAATTTGTTGGTAGTTGACAGATTTGCCCAAGATATGGCTGAACGCGGCAGCAATTTCTGTCATAGTCATGTCCACACTGGCAACTTCAATTTCGCGCTTCATGAAGTTTGCGGGTCGCTCAAACACCTCAGCAACCATTGCCCCGTAGTCTTTTTCAGAAAGCTGCTGCAATTTCGTTTCGGGACTCAGCGGCTGTCCAAGCGTTCCGTTTTCAACCATTGATCGCATCATATTGTAATTGTAAAAAAAGAACACCGGACGCAAAATTGTGTAGGGTAGCTCGATCGATCGAACATACTCTTCGACTTGAAACTTGCTGTCGAAATGCGGAATACCAGTGTTGCGTTCGGCGCTCCCTACCGAACTGTAGACAAAATGCTCAATTCCCGCCGATGAAGCTGCATCTGCTATAGCCTTGCCGTGACGGATTTCTACTTCCGCGCCTTCCCTGAAGTCCTGCATCGAGAAAACACCGTAAACGCCTTGCAAGGCGCGATCGAGTGAAGTGCGATCGTTGAGATCTGCTTGTACAAGTTCTGCACCCGCTTGTTGAAGAGCCTGGGCGGTAGGCTTATTTTGATCGCGAACCATTGCACGAACCTTAAATTTGCCGCGCTGGAGAAGCTCATGGGCGATCGCACCGCCTTGATTGCCCGTTGCTCCGGTAACTAAGACCAGTTGTTCTGCACTAGGGTTCTGTGTCATGACTATTCCTGTCCTGTTTATATTCTCGGTTTCAACTTATCCACTGTATCCAGACAATAACTTGTACCAGAAGATAGAAAAAGTAGTTAAACTTCAAAACACTTATGCAAAATATTCAAAGACACGGTTGCCCCAATGGATAAGCTGAAAAGCCTGATGATTTTTATGCGCTCCGCTCAATGTGGCAGCTTTTCCGAGGCAGCCCGACAGTTAGGTATGGCTCCCTCCGCCGTGAGTCGAGCCGTATTGCGCTTAGAAGATGAATTGGGGGTGCGCTTGCTTGGGCGGACGACTCGCAGCTTGACGCTGACCAAAGATGGCAACCGATTTTATCAACGCGCTCAGCAAATTCTCAACGACCTAGAAGAAGCTGAACTCGAAGTCAAACAATCGCAATCCGCGCCGATCGGAACACTGCGGCTTGATCTCAGCTTTACGTTTGGCAAACTGCATATTGCCCCGGCTCTGCTGCAATTTGCCACACAATATCCTGAGTTAAAGCTGAATGTTTCCTTTAACGATCGGTTGGTTGATTTAACTGAGGAAGGCATTGATGCAACTGTGCGGATTGGCATGAGCAGCGATAGCAGTTTAATCATGCACCACCTGGCAACTGCACATTACACTACTTGTGCCTCACCGCAGTATCTCGCTCAGCATGGTACACCCACAACGCCTAAAGAACTCTTGCAACATCGCTGTGTCAACTTTATCTTTCCGCAAAGCCGACAAGAACATAAATGGAAGTTTGAACAAAACGGAAAAGCACTCGACCTCAGCGTGGACAGTTATCTGCTATTTGATAACTCAGAAGTTATTTTAGAGGCAGTCATTCAGGGAGCCGGTATAGTTCAACTGCCCAAGTTTATTGGAGCGAAAGCGATTGCACGGGGCGACCTCCAACCGATTCTTCAATCTTATGCGCCTCAAGCTGGATTACCGATCGCAGTGTTGTATCTGCAAAGACGCTATCTCTCAGCTAAAGTTCGCGTCTTTGTTGAATTCATGATAGGACTGGCGGCTGCACTCAAGCAAACTGATGTGGTCGATTGAAATAAGTAAGTGTGGATTAACCTTATTTGGCAGTAGTTTCTATATGACTTAAGAGTTTTGAGCCAATACCTTTTCTTTGGTATTTGCTATGACAATAAAAACAATCAATGTGACCATCGGGTTCTAATTCTCCAAACCCAACTATCTCACCATTATTTTCTGCGATGTAGGGAAGCTTGGCTTGTAATCTTTGCTGCCAAACTGTATAATCTCACAATTGGTGAATTCTGTATTCTGACTCCTGTTTTATATACACCCCAATCCGAAAAAGCGCATTTTAGGGTTGGCAGACCAGTAGGGCGATGCCCTTCGGCGCAGGCTCAGGGTAAGACCTACGGCGGAGCGAAAGGCGACCATCGCAGTTTTTCTTTCTTGACTTTGATCTCTTACTACGGGTGAGCAGTAGAAAAAATGTTTGCAGATTCGTAGTATTATCAGCATGAGTTTTGATATCAATTTTTATACAACGAGAAAAAAATTAGAGTCATATCAATGTCTACATTTACCGTCACTAATACTGATAACAGTGGTGCAGGTTCACTACGGCAGCAAATTCTAAATGCCGATCTCGCTGGCGGAACAAATATCATCAATTTTGGTGGACTGTTTTCTGATGGGCTGGCTCATACCATCAATCTGACTGGTAGTGGTCTGAGTATCACAGATAACCTGACTATTGAAGGCACAAATGCCAGCTTACTAACAATTAAGGATGATAGTGCTGACCGTGTTTTTCACATTGGCAAAGGTGCAACATCTGCAATCAACGGGCTGACTATTACCAATACATATAATGGCTACAATGGCACACCAGGGGGTGGTGGTATTTACAATGAAGGTACTCTTACATTAAATAACAGCATCATTACTGGCAATACAGCATACTATAATGCAATAGACTTCTACGGAAACACCCTCAGTGCGGGTGGTGGTATTTACAACACTGGCAGCCTCACAGTCAACTACAGTACTATTAGTAACAACTCGGCTGGTGATATTTTATCCTCCAACAGTGATGGTGGTGGTATTTATAATACTGGCAGCCTCACAGTCTACTATAGCAACATCACTGGTAACATAGCAGGTCACTATGGTGGTGGTATCTATAGTGATCAGGACTTAAAAACTGGTATCAAGCCTAACTCGGTATCGGTGAATTATAGCACCATCAGTCACAATAGTTCGACAGAATCTGGGGGCTATGGGGGCGGTATCTATTTACATTATGGCATGCTCAGTCACAACACCGTCACTAACAATTCCGCAGGTAGCAACGGCGGTGGTATCTATTTATATGATGGTCAGGTAAATTACAACACCGTCACTAACAATTCCGCAGGTGACTACGGCGGTGGTATCTATTTATATGATGGCCAGGTAAATTACAGCACCATCACTAACAATTCGGCGGGTGAGATCGGCGGCGGTATCTCATTAAGTCAAGGTACAGTAAATTACAGCAGTATCAGTGGCAATTCGTCCCAATCTGACGGCGGCGGCATTGTAGGCTCTGGTGGTTTTACAGTAAATTACAGCAGCATCACTGACAACACAGCATTGCAAGGCGGTGGCATCTACGTAACCGATAATGGTGGAATAGTAAGTCACAGTATAATCAGTGGTAACACGGCTAAAAATCTGGGTGGAGGGATATTTTATAGCGGTTTAGTTTATAGTCTGGGTTATCCAAATGTTGATGATATAGTCGTGAGTGATAGCACCCTTAGTAACAATCAAGCACGCATTGGTGCTGCCGTTTACAATGATGGCACTTTAACATTAGCCAAAAGCACTATTAGTAACAATAAAGCACAGTCTGGCGGTGGCATTTACAATGATGGCGCTTTAATATTAAGCAACAGCAACCTTAGTAACAATCAGGCACACTTTGGCGGTGGCATTTACAATGATGGCACCTTAACGGTAGGCAACAGCATTATTAGGGTGAATAAAGCTTTCGGCATCGAACTCAGTTCTGGTCAAGAAGAGTCTGGCGATGGTGCTGGCATTTACAATATTCTTGATGGTACTGCCAGACTAGACTACAGCACCGTCGCTTGTAACTTTGACACACCCCTTGAAGATTCAACTAAGTTTATCAAGGTGGATAATCTTGTAGGTAAATTCATAAACATTGGCTCATTCGTGAGAGTTTAAAACGATATTCTGGTGAGGTATAACCCGCGTTATGTTTATGAAGCTTTCTTAGAGGATAAGAGGCGTAGGCGCAGCCCGCCGTAGGCATTGCCTGTGCCGATAAATTACACTTGGTCATTTACCAAAAATTCATTTGTTTCTTTGTCAAAGACTGTATCAGATAGTTTATATTCTTTGATGATCATCTTTAAGTCGAATATTCATAAATCTCTAACGGCAAATTATCAGGGTCTTTAAAGAAAGTAAATTTCTTCCCTGTAATTTCATCAACTCTGATGTTTTCTATATCTAACCCTTTCGATTTTAAATAAAAAACAGTTTGCTCAACATCCTCAACTTTAAAAGCAATATGCCTTAAACCACAAGCTTCTGGTTTACTAGCCCGTTCTGGAGGATTTGGGAAAGAGAATAATTCTATTTGGGTATTTTCTGCAACTTTTAAATCTAATTTATAAGAATTTCTTTCGGCGCGAAAAGTCTCTTGAATAATCGAAAAGCCTAAAACTTCTACATAAAAATTTTTTGAGCGATCGTAGTCAGAACAAATAATAGCTACATGATGAATACCAGTGGTTTTCATGTGTACTTCTCAAGCTACCAACCATTTACCTTTAGCACTTTTACCATAATTTTACTAGTACACTGTGGCTGAAGTTTGCCTAAAGTTTGACTTGACAAATGACACGTTCGACAGGTCTTACCCTGAGCTTGCCGTTCGCGCAGCCTCTCGTAGAGAAGGGCTCACTGTCACACCTGCGCCGTACCACTTCGTGGAAGCAAGCTACGCGTAGCGCGGTGCCCTGAGCTTGCCGAAGTGCGGGCTACGCCTACGCGTTACTGTAAAATGCTAAAAGGCGCTGACTTAACATATAGCAAGATTCATCACTAATGATCAAGTTTGAGAGGTGGAAATGACGCAAGATGCAATCTTCAGCCCCTTCTTTGCGACAGTGTTTCTAACACTCCTAGTCTGGGTGTATATGTACATCCGTCGTATCAGTTTCATCATAAGTAGAAAGATCAGCCCGAAAGACCTTGCTATACCTGGCACACTAGCGCAACTCTCGCCACCAAACGTATCCAATCCATCAGATAACCTAAAAAATCTGTTCGAGATTCCGGTACTTTTCTATGCGCTTGTGCTATATCTTTTTATCACGAATCAGGTGGATTCGGTGTATGTGAATGCTGCATGGGTCTTCGTTGTGTTTCGCGCATTACATAGCGCTGTCCATTGTACATTCAATCTCATCATGCTTCGGTTCTACCTCTACCTATTTGCCACGCTTGCGGTGTGGTTTATTGCGATCCGCGCAGCCATTATCCACTTCAGTGCGTAAGTATGCTGATCTGAGAAACGCTAACCTGCAAAATGTTAAGTTATGAGGTTTTGTGGCAGTCATTACTTCACACCTTTCTTGCCCAATTGAGGCTAATCGACTGCTAATGTTGGTGTCGTTTAATACTAAAATTACTAAAGAGATAATCCCTTTCTACTTAGAAATGAAACTAAGTATTTCTATAGAGGCATTACAGAAATTTGACATTTGTATTACCCTTTTGGCAACGTTTATCAATGGAACTAAAATAAATTTTCAGTATCTTAAGTGAATGTTACCGAATTAATCAAGATTTCAATTATTCTCCTGCTCGTTGCCACTGGTGTAGCCCTGCTATCTCGTCGGTTACGCGTCCCTTATGTCACGGGTTTAGTGTTGGCTGGTCTGCCAATCACTGAGTTATTGTCTCGTCGCATTGGTTTAGACCCATCCCTGGTTTTGAATCTTTTCCTGCCAATTCTACTCTTTGAAGCTGGCATCAATACAGATGTCAGCCGCCTACGCAGCACGTTTAAACCAATTGCTCTCTTGGCTGGCCCTGGAGCTGTGCTTTCCACTGCTATTATTGCCGTTCTGTTGAAATTTTTGCTGGGGCTGACTTGGATACCTGCTTTATTTGTAGGGGTAATGCTGGCAAATACTGATACAGTTTCAATAATTGCCCTATTTAAGGAAATACCAGTGCCCTCGCGGCTTTCTAGCATCGTTGAAGGAGAAACCCTATTCAACGATGGCGCTGCCTTAGTTGCATTCAACCTGATTTTGCAAGTATATTCGACAGGTTCGCTGACGTTACTAGATGGAATTCAACAACTGCTATTGATAGCTCTAGGAGGCTGCCTCGTGGGGTTAGTCTTGGGTTACTTGAGCATACCTGTATTCGCCCGTTTAGATGATCCCCTTAGCAGTCTCTTACTGACGGTCGCAGTTGCATTAGCAACTTTTCAAGTTGGGGAATTTCTAGATGTATCAGGCGCTGTAGCTGTAGTTGTAGCTGGATTAATTTTTGGAAATCTTGGGCTGTCTCGCAATACTTCTGCTTCTAGTCGCATCACCTTGTTGAGTTTCTGGGAATATGCCAGTTTTACTGTCAACACCTTTATTTTTCTGCTGATTGGTGCAGAAATAAACCCAGTCACGCTCTGGAGGACTTTACCTGCTGTTCTTCTTACAGTTTTGGCGTATCAAGTCGGGCGAATTCTTACAGTCTATCCTCTGCTGGCAGTAGTTCGTTGGTTTGACCGCCCAATTCCGTTGCGCTGGCAACATTTACTTTTTTTAGGTAACATCAAGGGTTCACTCTCGATGGCTCTGGCTTTGAGTTTACCTACCACATTGCCAGGGCGAGAATTCCTGATTACTTTAGTCTTCGGCAGTGTGCTAGTGTCATTAGTCGGACAAGGTTTAAGCTTGCCTTGGTTGGTAAAACGCTTAAAATTATCTCAATTTTCAGAGACTCAGCAGCAGGTTGAAGAATTGCAAGCTCAACTGATGACAGGTAAAGCAGCACAGGATGAATTAGATAGCTTGTTGAAGTCAGGGGTATTACCAAGAGCTATCTATGAAGAAATGCGCTCAACTTATCAGGTACGAATAGCAGGAGCAGAAAAGGCGCTACGAGAATTTTATAATCGCCGTCCCGATGAGTTTGAAGCTAAAAGTGGTGGGCGCATTAAACTTGATGCTATTCGCCGTCGTTTACTGTTAGCCGAAAAAGGAGCGCTCAACGAAGCAATGCGTAAACGAATTCTCTCGGAAGATATTGCGCGAGGACGGATACAAATCATTGATGAAAAGTTGCTCCAACTTGATGATGATTAACAAGTTTAGTGGGTTTAAGTTGCTTGAGCTTCTATAAGACTAGTATTTGATTTTTGAAATGCACGTAGTGGACCTTTTAGGCTAAAATACTGGATTAGACGTAGGTTGGGTGGAGCGGAGCGCAACCCAACTGAGTATCAGAATGTTGGGTTACGCAAAGCCTCCAACGCCACTTGCTACAACGCTCTTAACCCGCGCAACGCAGTGGCTCCCCAACCTACAATTTTTTTGCAACATTTTAGCCTAGAGGGTCTACTAGAAGACTACCGAGATTTTTTCAGAAATCAAATATGATTCCTATATTAAGCCGGGCAATTCATGAATTGCCACTACTACGAATTATTTTAATAGCTGTTCAAGACCCTTGTTTCGGCAATGAACGTTTATTGTTTTGACTTTTAATCACCTTACCAGGACTGGTAAAAGAAATTCCTTGCTGAAAGTCAGTACCAATCATGATTGCCTCTACTATCGGTTCAGTTATTTCTGTTTGAGATACCCACTCTACAATAAAGTTTGCGCCTAAGCCACCACTGGTATCATTCGTATTAATAAAAAAATCTGTGGAAGCTAGCGCATCAAGTTGAATAGGACGCTCTAAATACTGCTTAATTAACTTCCCAGCCGAGTCATAGTAGCGCACAGAACTAATAATGATCGGATTAACCAAATCTGTGTTCCGAATACTGAGCGTAACCGCTAAATTAAAAATCTCCTGTCGATTGTAATGATAAATATGAGAATAGACAGGTACATAAATGGTTTGACCCATTGCTATCTTGAAGTTACTATCTAAAGTCACTATCTTGTTAGATGGGGTTGCCTGACTAGTAACTGGTTGTGACTTTGGTGAATTTTGAATTGGTTTACAAGATGCAAGCAGAATAACTGCAATTACTAAATAAATATGTGGATACAGCTTCATCAAAACTATTTACAACCTTCAATAAAATCAATAACTTGATGTAAAGACCCTGGTTTGGTCACAATCAGTAGAGTCGAACCCGGTTTTATGACTGTACTGCCATTAGGAATCATTAAATCCTCGTGAGGGTGAGGTTGATAGCCGATAATCAGAGAACCACTGGGAAACCGAGAATCTTGAGCTATTTCGGCAACGCTACGATTGGCTACATAGCAACTGTTGGGAATAGAAATTTTCAAAACCTCAATCTGTCCCTGCTCAAAATGCATGATTGATTCTACTTGCGGATACTCAATGGCATTCACCATTGTAGAAACTGCGAGTTCAACGGTACTAATAATATGGTTGGCTCCTGCTATACGCAGTGGCTCGGCAAAATCGGGGTGGCGCATTCGACTCAGAGTATGGCTAACACCGTAGTGTTTAGCGAGAGTTACCATTGCTAAGTTGAGGGCATCACTTCTGAGGACAGCTGCTAGAGCGTTGGCTTTACGAATCCCAGCTTCTAATAATACTTCTGTACTCACAGCACTGCCTTCAAAAGCCATCGCGCCGACTTGTTCACGGGCATATCGGCAAGCGGTAGGGTCAATATCAATGACGGCAACCGTATGCCCTAGTTCTACCAATTTTTGAGCCAAAGTAAGCCCCACTAAGCCTGCTCCACCAATTAGCACGTACATGGCTGCTCCTAATACTCAAAGACTTCTTATTTTACTTTAATTTAGGACTTACGCATTGACAATAAAGAGTAAATATGTATAACGTGAAAAGCCACATCTTCCGTAAGGGTTTAGCATTGCTAAACCCCTACAATATGGTCTATTTACAATCAAAGGATAATTAATCAAAGCCGTAATCTTCGCCTTACCGTTCGTCGGGTGATTGAGTTATTAGCTACCTACCCTAATCGTGAAGAACTGCGCCAGGAGTTTCCCGAATTAGAAGATGAAGATATTCAGCAAGCCTTAATTTTTGCATCGTCTTACTTGAGCGATAGCATCATTGAACTACCTAACCGCTATGAAACTGTTGCTTGATTAGGGGAATGTGGGTTACATCGCATCTTTGCAACTTGTCGACCAGAAAACATTGCCTCAGCAAGAGTTTTGCAAAAAATTGGAATGCAGCAGGAAGGATATTTGCCAGAACACCATTGGATTAAGGGAGAATGGCGAAACTCTTGGCTATATGCCATTCTTGAGCATGAATCGAGAGGCATCAAAGGATGATTTTTTGAAAATATCATCAATAGATACCCGATAGACTTCAGTTGAAAAGACTAGGACTGTTACTGTAGCGTCTTTGAAAAAGAATTGCAGCCAAATTAGCCACCAAACAGGTAATTGCTAGCCACAGCAAGATATAAGTAGGAGCCATCACCACGCCAATCAGGAACCAAGTATATACGTGCAGTATCATTACAGAAGCGAAAAAGCTGGCAATTCCCGCAGATTGCCAGACTTGATGCGATGGGCGACGTAACGCTACCAGGCTGATCGTTAAAATTGTCACAAGCAAATTCGCTGGTACCAGAAATGCACAAATACTTATGCAGTTGCCACGAGAGAAATCAGCTAAGGTGTTAAGATCGAGCATTAATTTATTGGGATAGATGTTAGCTTTTTAATAATTTAATTTATTTTATTTTAAAATAACGAAATATAGATTAACATATGAGTGAGTAATCACTTTACAAATATAACATAAATTAAACTAGTTGGCTGTGTTTTGATATTACCAATAGTTAGTTAATTCTAAAAATTTTGGATAACTAGGGTGGAAAACACCCACCCTAGCTGAATTAACCCGGTAAAATCACCGTATCGATAACGTGTATCACACCATTATCAGCTTCGATATCTGCTGCTAAAACTGTGGCATTTTTAACTTCAAAAGCATCAGAAGAATTAATTTTAATGGGTGAACCTTCCACAGAATTAAGCGTACCGAGTTCTGCTAAATCAGCTTTTAGCAGCTTTCCTGGAACGACATGATACTTTAAAATCCGCGTTAGCTGGGGAATATTCTGTAACAGAGTTTGGATAGTTCCTGCTGGTAACTTGGCAAAAGCATCGTCATTTGGTGCAAAGACAGTGAACGGCCCAGGACTTTTTAATGTTTCTACTAAACCAGCAGCTTGTACAGCCGCGACCAGTGTTTTGAAAGACTCAGCTGTAACAGCAATATCAACAATATCAGCCATATATTTTACCTAAATGTCTGCAAAAGATTTTAAAGGATAATAAACCTATTTAATGAGTGGCAGAGGAGAATAATTAATAACCAATGCCCAATACTTCTCTACGAGAGGCTGCGCCAACGACTTCGCTCAGTACAAGTGCCCAATGCCCAATACTTCTTTACGAGAGGCTACGCCAACGACAACGCTCAGTACAAGTGCCCCATGCCCATTAATTATGATTAGCTTTCCAGTTTGCCAAGTCAGTTAAAGAGCGATCGCGGTAACGTCCATAACGCTCCTGCTTACTTTTGATTTTCGCACCTAATTCGGGAAAAATCCCAAAGTTGGGCGGCATTGGTTGGAAATGCTTCGGCGAAGCGGAACTAATAAATTCCAATAACGCACCCATCATTGTTGTTGGTGGTAAAACCAAAGGTTCTTTACCCAAAGCTAGCCGCGCTGCATTAATTCCCGCCAAGCAGCCACCCGCCGCCGCCGCAGTGTAGCCTTCAGTACCAATCAACTGTCCAGCTGCTAACAATGTCGGACGCTCTTTAAATTGCAGAGTCGGATGCATTAGCTGAGGCGCATTAATAAAAGTGTTGCGGTGCATCACTCCCAGGCGGACAAACTCCGCCTTTTCCAAACTGGGAATTAGCTGAAATATTCGCTTTTGCTCACCCCAGCGCAGGTTTGTTTGAAATCCTACCATATTCCACAGTTGACCGGCTTTATCTTCTTGACGCAACTGTACCACAGCATAAGGACGTTCTCCGGTGCGAGTATCTGACAATCCCACTGGCTTTAGGGGGCCGTAGCGCATGGTATCTTCCCCGCGCTGTGCTAGTTCTTCTATGGGTAAACAAGCTTCAAAAAATTTCGCTGTTTCCCGTTCAAAACCTTTGAGTTCTGTTTGTTCAGCTTTACAAAGTTCTTCTCGAAACTGCAAATACTGCTCTTTATTCATTGGGCAGTTGAGATAAGCGGCTTCACCTTTGTCATAACGTGATGCCATAAAAGCAACGTCACGGTTAATCGATTCTCCCACAATAATTGGACTAGCCGCATCAAAAAAGCTGAGGTATTCCATCCCGGTAAAGCGGCGCAAATCTTCGGTTAAGTCGGGGCTAGTTAAAGGCCCAGTTGCCAAAACCACAATTCCTTCTGGAATCGCAGACATTTCACCCCGGCGAAATTCAATTAAAGGATGATGTGCTAAAGTTTGAGTCAAGTCTTGGCCAAATTGTCCTCTATCGACGGCTAGCGCCCCACCCGCAGGTACGGCGTGTTCATCAGCTTTAGAAATGACAATCGAACCCAGTTGACGTAACTCTTCGTGCAATAATCCAGCTGCGCGATCGCTTGCCATTGCCCCAAAGGAATTACTACAGACTAATTCTGCCAAATGTTCTGTATGATGAGCCGGACTGAAGCGTTTTGGACGCATTTCATGCAGAATTACAGGCACTCCAGCTTGGGCTATTTGCCAAGCTGCTTCTGTTCCAGCTAGTCCACCTCCAATTACTTGTATCGGTTCTTGTTCCATAGTTAAATTTTTAATTCCTATATCATAAGTATCCATCAGTAGCGACAGCATAACGCACCATCAACAGCAGCAATTATAAATTATCTGTGTCAATTCCCTTTTGTTTGAGTTTAGCTAACAATTCTTGATAGCGATCGCGCTCTTTTTTTAATTCCTGTAAAGCCGCTTCTTTTTCTTGTGAAGCCGCTTCTAATTCTTGTAAAGCTGCTTCCTTTGCTTGACGTTCCCGTTCTGCACGTTGGCGTTCTTGTTCCCGTAACTGGTCAATTTCTCCGGGGCTTAAAAACTTTTGTCCGGTGGGAGAAACAATTTCCAGGGTATTCGGTGTCAATATAAAACGGATTCCCAAACGCGGACTTACCCAGCCATTCATCTCTTCGATAACTTCAAAACTCTCCTCAGAACGGAGCAAGCCATTTAAATCATTCTTATCAGGATCATAAATATAATATTCTTCCACGCCGTAACGCTGGTAAAACTGCAATTTTTTGGTCATTTCTTTGAGGGTATTACCTGGCGATAGAATTTCAAATACTACCTGTGGAGGTATATTATCTTCATTCCACTGTAAATAGGAACTCCGTTTTCCTTTAGGTCTGCCAAAGACTACCATCGTATCGGGCGCTTGTTTAATATTAGGGTTTCCTTCAACTGGATACCAAAACAAATCTCCGGCGATAAATACATCAGCTGGCGATGCAAATAAGATTTCTAAATTTTCTTTAATTTTGACAATCCATGCAAATTGTTCTGTATTATCCGCCATTGGCTGTCCGTCGCTTTCCGGGTAGATGACTTCGATGGTGGTTTCTGGTGTGACTTGTTGTACCATTGCTGCACCTCCAAGTATGGGGTTTTTAGCTGGGATTTCTAGTTGAGATAGCGATCGCGTTAATATTGATTTTAGCTATAGATCCAGATAATCTTGATTGCAGATGTTAAGAAACTCTTCAAATTAATCATTAGGAGGATGCCAACCACTAATTGTCCAACGTCGTCGGGCAACAAGTATAACTGGATTATTCATTCGCAAGCAAATAATTGTCGCCCTACCAATAATAGTTAAATCTTCAACTGTTGTAGCATCAGAATTCCAAGTAAAATTATCAGACCATCTCTGTGTACGCGGATTAAATAGAGGCGTTGTTTCCCCAGTCAAAATGTCTATAGCTGCGGTTGAATCAGCTTTAAATTCATTGCAAGAGGGACAAGCCAAACAAAGATTTTCAAAGGTAGTTTCTCCACCTTTTGAGCGGGGTTGAATATGGTCATAGGTCATGGAAATACCGCTATTTGCTTCAGTAGTTAAGCAATAACAGCAACGTCCTTTATCGCTAGCAGCTATTTAATTTTTTAAGCTTTCAGGAATGTATTTAGACACAACAATTGGCGATCGCTATTTACAGCAGTTTTCATGTATTTTAACCACATCTGTCGTAGGGGCACAGAAAAAGATCATTGGTGTCAACTTAAGCCTTGGCGAATGGAATTCGCGGCTACACAAACAAAGTCCACCTCCGTGGACTAATACAAAATCAAGGATTCTTAACCCACCTCCGTGGGTTTTGCTTGTGTAGACGCGGTTTCTAACCGCCCTTTTAATGTTAAGTTGACACCAATTCTCGCGGCTGATATTGTCATAGTAAGCAACAGCATCATCTAATTCTTGTTTGGCATCAGGATGAAAATCATAAGCCATTACTTACTCCTGGAACGTAGCTCTCGCAACACCTGTTCACCAGAAATTAGAGTAACTTCGCCTTGTTCAACAGCTTGAAGTCTTTTCTCTGCTTCCTCCGCTCACAGAGTATCAATTTCTAATTGATTTTCAGCATCCAGACTTTTAAACAAATGTTCAGCAAGCATTGCTCTTAACCCTGGAGGTAGTGACAATGCAGCATCGAAGATTTCATCATAGGTGTTAACCATACTTTTTTCAGATTTAATAGCAGGTTATTGTGATTTTAGTTTAGGTTACTTTTTCTGTTTCTAGCTAAATATTCAAAACTCCTAACTCAGCACGGGCTAAACAACAGCTATCCGCTAACACTACTTTAGCCGCCAAATTTTGATTGTCCTGTCCTGACTACCACTGGCAAGAGTTTTGCCATCTGGGCTGATGGCGACGGAATTAACCAAGTAATAATCCTTAGTGAGAGCGCTGATTTCTCCTGTCGCCAGATTCCACAGTTTGATGCTCTTCCCACTACTACTGACAAGGGTTTTGCCATCTGGGCTAATGGCGATATGCAGGCTAAAATCCCTAAGAGTGCGGATTGTCTTTCCTGTTGTTAGATTCCACAGTCTGATGGTGTTGTCATTACTACCACTGGCAAGGGTTTTGCCATCTGGGCTAATAGCGACCGACTTAACGGACTCAGTATGCCCAGTGAGAGTGCGAATTATCTTTCCTGTTGCCAGATTCCACAGTTTGATGGTCTTGTCATCACTACCACTGGCAAGGGTTTTGCTATCTGAGCTAATGGAGATGGAATCAACCGAGTCAGAATGTCCAGTGAGGGTGTAAATTTCTTCTCCTGTCGCCAGATTCCACAGTTTGATGGTCTCGTCATAACTAGCACTGGCAAGGATTTTGCCATCTGGACTAATGGCGACGGATTTAACCGAGCGAGAATGTCCATGCAGAGTCTTAACTAGAGTAATTTGTGAGATATTTGCAGGAGTGAAACCAGGTTGAGGAAAATTACTTAATTTTGGTGTTGGTTTGAGAGTTGGGGCTACTGAAGGTAGTGGCGGGGAATTTAAATCTTGTAAAACTTCCTCAGTTGACTGATAACGCTGCTGGTATTCTTCTTGCAACAATCTATCCAGCATCCGCCCCAAATCCTGACTCACTGGTTGCTGTAAATACTGTCTCCAACTAGCAACCCAACCATAACCTTGTCGTTTCCACAGTTCCCAAGGGTGAATTCCACTCAACAGGTGAAAGCAAGTTGCACCAACATTATATAAATCACTGGCTGGGTAAGCTTCACCTCCTTGCATTTGTTCCAGTGGCGCATAACCAAAGGAACCGATCGCTGTTCCTGGTTGCGTCATCACCCTTGCTGTCAGTTGTTTGGATACACCAAAGTCAATCAGCACCAACTTACCATCACCGCGACGAATGATATTCTCTGGCTTGATATCGCGGTGAATAACTTTTTGTTGAGCTTGTTCTTTTTGCTGTCTCTCCAAATCTGCTCTTTCTTCACCAGAGAGTAATAAATTTCCCTGATCATCCCACCAACGCAACCAAGGTAATTCCAGATTCTGATAGCGACCTTGCCAAATACCTAACTCTACACCAAGGGCGTTGATGGGGTAATGTCCTCGTTCGTTTTCTAGGACTAGTTCATAGTGGTCTTCTATTAGGTGATACACTTCTACTCGACTGTGGCGCACTTCGTAAATGCCATAAAAGGCAGGTCGAATTGCTTGCTCGTAAACCCAAAATTTTCCCGTCTAAGAAGTTTTGTCACGTTCTTCTGAACCATCACCCGATACAAACTCCAATACAATCAAAGGTGGGATAATTTCTTGCCATAATACATAAGAACGTCGTGTTTGACCCTTTAAAAGTGGTGGCACATTAGGCACATAAAACCAGTCTGGTGCTTCTGCACCTCTTTGTGGCGGGTCTATGATCCGCCAATAAATGCCAGAATCTTGACCAATGCAATAATTACCTTCTGGATGATGCTTTTGTAATATTGGTTGAATCGAATCTGTAAGCAGAATACTTTGGGGATATTCTTGAAAATTTTTGCCTCCAGCACGCTCCGCGAATACAAATGTGCCATCAGACTCAGGTAACTGAGTATGGTCTGGTAAAGTGGTTGGCAGTACTTCAGGTGTAGTAGTCATAGAAATTTTGCCTCAACTCAGATTCTACTATTATGGAAACTTCCGATCGCGCACTTCCACAGCATAATCTTGCACAGCTTTGGTAATTGTCTCCCGCAAGTTTGTATAAACTTTGGCAAAGGGTGGACGTTTCTCTGTAAGTCCAATGACATCTGAAGTAACTAAAACTTGTCCATCGCAATGAATTCCTGCACCGATACCAATTGTCGGAATGCTCAATTTTTGTGTAATCTGCATTGCTAAATCTGCGGGGATATGCTCTAACACTAGAGAAAATACACCAGCTTGTTCCAGAGCGATCGCTTCATTTAAAATTCTTTCACCCGTTTCCTGGCTCTTTCCTTGTTGTCGCAAACCCAGTTGATGTATTGATTGCGGTGTTAAACCTACATGACCCATTACCGGAATTCCGGCTTGTACTAAACGACCAATAGTTTCAGCGATCGCTGGATAGCCACCTTCCAATTTTACCGCTTGAGCGCCTGTTTCCTTCAATACCCGCCCAGCCGAATGCATCGCTTGCTGGAGACTTTCTTGATAGGTCAAAAATGGTAAATCTACAACCACTAATGCGCGTTTAACTCCTCGACGCACAGATTTTGCGTGATATATCATTTCATCCAAAGTTATGGGTAGTGTTGTTTCATACCCTAGAACTACTGCCATAGAGTCACCCACGAGGATTAAGTCTACACCAGCTGCGTCAAGGAGTTGAGCGATCGCATAATCCCAGGCCGTCAACGCCACAATTGCACGTCCCTGTTGTTTCCATTGAATTAATTGCTGGGTAGTGATTGCCATGTTTTGAGTGCTGAGTAGTGAGTGCTGAGTGCTGAGTGAGAAGTGAGGAGTTTTGAATTTAAAAATTCTTTAACTTATAACTCCTAACTCCTAACTTTTAACTAATCATTTAACGGCGTGACTGAAAGCAATATGGGGTTTTGCACTACCCATTTTGGGCATTAACCAAGCTAAACCTTCACTAGTGCCGATCCATAATTTATTGCTAATGTCAGGTGCAAGGGCAAGAACCCGACTAGAAGGAAGTCCAGCAACTTCTGCATCTAACACAGCTCCTGTATTTGGATTTAATCGTAACAAACCATTATTAGTCCCGACCCAGACACTACCATCTTTAGCAAAACGTACCACTGTCACATTACGCCCACGCAGACGAGTTACAGAGCGCAACACTGCACCAGTTTTTGGGTTAATAACAAGCAAATTATTCGGCATTCCCGCCCAAATCAATCCTTCTGGACTAATAGCTAAAGCTTGTACAGTCGTCCCTGGCAAATCTGCTATCCGCTTCATAATCGCAGCACTACCAGTATTTACCCGCACTAATCCATCAAGAGTGCCAACCCACAGCTGACCTTCAGCATCTAAAGTCAAGGCGTTGGCGCTAACACCAGGGAGATTTTTTAATGTTGTCATAATCAAGCCTTGGTCGGGACTAATTAGAGCTAAACCATTATCGGTTCCAACCCACAAATAACCCCGCTTGTCAAGTAACAGAGACAACACCCGTTTAGAAGGCAAAAATAAATTCTGCGCGGTGATTTCGTTAGTGCGGGGGTCTACTCGGATCAGTCCCTCAGAACTTCCCACCCACAAACGTCCTACTTTGTCTTGGGCTAAAGCACCAATCGCAACACTTGGCAAGCTAACACGAGAAATAATCTTGCCGGTTTTAGGATCAATCCGCGATAGTCCCCGCCCAGAACCGACCCAAAGATTGCCTGTAACATCTGCCAGTAAGTTACCCACACGATAATCAGTTTTTGGCGAATGTTCTTGCACTCCCCGTTGATCGGGCAAGGTTTCCACTCGCGGTGGCGGTGGGGAAAGTGGGTAAGCAGGGGTTACATCAGACGAATTAATCTCAGGGGTTTTTTGTGCCCATCCCATACTTGGCGAAGCGATCAACCCCAGCAAAATAGAAGTAATCAATAAACTAGTATGCTTGCAAAACAATACCACGGTGACATTTCCTTTGGAGACAATACCCATAGCCACTACCTAAACTCGCTTTGGGTTAATTCCAGTGTTCCCCTAGCTGAGATTTTTTAAACGTCATAGGCAATTTTTCTCAAATTTAATCAGTATTGGGCATGGGGCAAAGAATTCTTGTAACTCCTCACTCCTGTACAGACGCGATTAATCGCGTCTGTACTCCCCACTCCCCAAAAACTTCTTTACAGTTATTAATGACGTTTTGTAAACTTTTTGTAACAAAATGTTTAAATCTTTCTGTGATAACAAAATTAAATAGATAAGTTAAAAACTTTCAAAGAATAACTTATCAAATTATTGATATATTGTGAGACAAGCTACAAATTACGTGGTGTGCAATTCTTTTTTCTTTCGTAGAAGTAGGGAGGGCTACTCCCTTTCTTGACGCTTGGGGACTGTTGGAGCCGACTCCCTTGGATGAAGCAAGAAGCAGACCCTCTGAAGAGGGGGAAGGAGCGGGGTGAGGAAAAGTTGCACAGAACGTGATTTGATTAATTAAAAAGACTGACTTGTGGGAAGGATAAAATATGTCTTACGCTCAAACTAAGACTCAGAGCAAAACTGGGTATAAAGCCGGGGTTCAAGATTACAGACTAACTTATTACACACCGGATTACACACCTAAAGATACAGACATTTTAGCGGCATTCCGTGTTACACCTCAGCCGGGAGTTCCCCCCGAAGAAGCAGCTGCGGCTGTAGCGGCTGAGTCTTCCACTGGTACTTGGACAACTGTGTGGACAGATTTGCTCACCGACCTCGATCGCTACAAAGGTCGTTGTTACGATATCGAACCAGTTCCTGGTGATGACAACCAATTCATCGCCTACATTGCCTATCCCTTGGATTTGTTTGAAGAAGGTTCTGTAACTAATATGTTGACCTCCATTGTGGGCAACGTATTTGGTTTCAAAGCTTTGCGAGCGCTACGTCTGGAAGACTTGCGGATTCCTGTAGCTTATCTGAAGACTTTCCAAGGGCCTCCCCACGGGATTCAAGTTGAGCGTGACAAGTTAAACAAATACGGTCGTCCTTTGTTGGGTTGTACAATTAAGCCCAAATTAGGTCTTTCGGCTAAAAACTACGGACGCGCTGTATACGAGTGCTTACGCGGTGGTTTGGACTTCACCAAAGACGACGAGAACATCAACTCCGCACCATTCCAAAGATGGCGCGATCGCTTCTTGTTTGTATCTGAAGCTATTTCCAAGGCTCAAGCTGAAACTGGTGAAATCAAAGGTCACTACCTAAACGTCACCGCCCCCACCTGTGAAGAAATGCTGAAGCGGGCTGAGTTCGCTAAAGAACTCAAACAGCCCATCATCATGCACGACTACCTCACCGCAGGTTTCACCGCCAACACCACATTGGCTCGTTGGTGTCGTGACAACGGTATTCTGTTGCACATTCACCGCGCTATGCACGCCGTAATTGACCGTCAAAAGAACCACGGTATCCACTTCCGCGTTTTGGCTAAGGCGCTACGGATGTCCGGCGGCGACCACATCCACACCGGAACAGTGGTTGGTAAGCTGGAAGGTGAACGCGGGATCACAATGGGCTTCGTTGACCTATTGCGTGAAAACTACATAGAACAAGACAAGTCTCGCGGTATCTACTTTACCCAAGACTGGGCTTCTCTACCTGGTGTAATGGCAGTTGCTTCCGGTGGTATCCACATCTGGCACATGCCTGCACTCGTAGAAATCTTTGGTGATGACTCCGTGCTGCAATTTGGTGGTGGTACTCTCGGTCATCCTTGGGGTAATGCTCCTGGTGCTACAGCTAACCGCGTAGCTTTAGAAGCTTGCGTCCAAGCTCGTAACGAAGGTCGCAACTTGGCTCGTGAAGGTAACGACATTATCCGCGAAGCCGCTAAGTGGTCTCCTGAATTAGCCGTTGCTTGCGAACTGTGGAAAGAAATCAAGTTCGAGTTTGAAGCTATGGATACCGTCTGATCAAAAGTTAGGAGTTAGAAGTAGAGACGCGACGCCAGTCGCTACAACGGGGAGGCAGCGCGATCTTCTCCCAAGGGGAGACGCTAAAAGCGATAGCGCAGCGTTAGCGAGTCATCGAGCGTCTGGGGATTTCCCCCATGAGTGACTGCCGTGGGAACCCCCGCAACGCGCTGGCTCATTAATCGCGTCTGTAACAAGAGTTAAGAGTTACATTAATTCATAACTCATAACTCTTAATTCATAACTCATAACTGTTGACGGCTGGGGTCAAGCATGAATCTTAAGCAAATTGCGAAGGACACAGCCAAGACTGTCCAAAGTTATCTGACTTATCAGGCTCTAAGGACAGTGTTGGCACAGCTAGGCGAAACGAATCCTCCATTAGAACTTTGGTTGCATAACTTTTCGTCTGGCAAAATTCAGAATGGTGAATCATACATTGAGCAACTGTTGCAAGAAAAACCAGATTTGGCTTTGCGAATCATGACTGTCAGGGAACACATTGCGGAAGAAGTCATCGATTTTTTACCGGAAATGGTTCGCACTGGCATTCAGCAAGCCAACATGGAACAGCGTCGCCAGCATTTAGAACGCATCACCCGAATAGACACATCAAACCCCAGTCTGCAACCAGAACAGCAAGCAAGTTCAGATCCGAATTTAGATAACTTATCGAATTAGTTCGGTCAACCTAGTAGTAAAAAATCACAACCCATTATCAAAAGCTATGCAAACTTTACCAAAAGAGCGTCGTTACGAAACCCTTTCTTATCTGCCCCCCCTATCTGATGCTCAAATTTCCAAACAGATCCAGTACATTTTGAATCAAGGTTACATTCCAGCGATCGAGTTTAACGAAACTTCTGATCCTAAAGAATTTTATTGGACAATGTGGAAGTTGCCTTTATTCGGTGCTAGATCGACTCAAGAAGTATTGAGCGAAGTTCAAGGATGCCGTTCTCAATTCAGCACCAGCTATATTCGGGTTGTGGGTTTTGACAACATCAAACAGTGCCAAATTCTCAGCTTTCTTGTTCACAAACCCAACAAACCCAACAAATACTAAAGTTAACAAGCTTTAAGTAATTGGTTTATCCCCATAGGAGAGGTAGAATTATCTGCCTCTCCTATTCGTTAGATTTGTTTTGAAACGCAGAGGAACGCATACCACTTCGTGGAAGCAAGCTACGCAAAGCGTCTCGCAGAGAAGGAAAACGCAGAGTAACGCGGAGTTATTCTCTACGTTTTTTAATAAGGTAATAAATGGAATTACAGCATCTACCGGAAGTAAGAATTTGCTTTGTTGGGGACTCTTTTGTTAATGGTACTGGCGACCCAGAATGTCTTGGTTGGACAGGCAGGATATGTGCTAATGCTAATAAAAAAGGCTATGATATCACCTACTATAATTTAGGAATTAGACGAGATACGAGTACTGATATAGCAAAGCGTTGGTTACAGGAAGTATCACTTCGCTTACCCAAAGAATATGATGGCAGAGTTATATTTTCCTTTGGGTTGAATGACACAACACTAGAAAATAGTAAAACTCGCGTAGATTTAGCAGATTCTATCAAAAATACCCGTGAAATTTTAAGTGAAGCTCAAAAGTTATACCCTGTGTTGATGGTTGGTTTTGCGCCATATACAGAACAAGAAAACTCTCAAAGGAGGCAGAGAAATGCTGATTTATCTAAACAGCATGCTTGGATTTGTAATGAATTAAATGTACCTTATTTAGATGTTTTTCCGATATTAGAAAAATCAAACATCTGGATAAATGAGGCAAAAGCTAATGATGGTGTTCATCCTCAAGCAAGCGGTTACGCAGAATTTGCCCAAATTGTAGAAAATTGGGACGCTTGGTTAAATTGGTTTCCTTTAATTCAATCGAGAATTCAAAGTTAGGATAGTGGTAGCACTTTAGTCTTTCTATCCAAAGGTAGGAATTATGCAGCAAATTACTCTCGCTGAAGCATCTCAAAACTTACCTGAGTTGATTGAAGCAGCACTCAGTGGTGAGGAAATTATTATCATCAAAGATAATCAACCTGTTGTGAAGTTAACTCCTGTATCGCCAGTTAAACGCCGCCGTCAACCTGGAAGCGCCAAGGGTTTAATTACAATATCTGATGACTTTGATGCACCACTCGAAGATTTTAAGGAATATATGGAATGATCTTACTGTTGGATACACATACTTTTATTTGGTATGTGACGGACAATTCAAGAGTTAGTAATCAAGTTCTAGAGTTAATGAATGATGAGAATAATGAAATTTTGCTAAGTATAGCTAGTCTCTGGGAAATAGCTATTAAGCAGAATTTAGGAAAGCTTAGTTTCAATCAGCCATTTGAGATATTCATCACACAGCAACTCAACCTTAACGATTTTAGGTTACTCGATATCAAAATTAGCCACGTTACTGTTGTTGCCACACTAGCTTTACATCACCGCGACCCATTCGACCGGATTTTAATTGCACAGTCGGTAGTTGAAAATCTCCCTATATTGAGTGCTGATAAAATTTTTGATGCATATCCAATTAGACGTATATGGTAGATAGCGCTTTTTTTCTACCAAAAGATAGATAAATAAACACTAATCACAAAAAAAACTTAACATTACTTTAAGCACTGCTAGGCAAAGATAATTATATGGGTTATTACATCGCTCCCCGCTTTCTGGATAAACTCGCTGTCCACATTACCAAAAACTTTCTCAAGCTTCCTGGTGTGCGAGTTCCCGTGATTTTGGGTATTCACGGACGCAAAGGAGAAGGCAAAACATTTCAATGTCAATTAGTCTTCGAGAAAATGGGTATCGAGGTAACTAACATCTCTGGCGGCGAATTGGAAAGTCCAGATGCAGGAGATCCGGCGCGGTTGATTCGGCTGCGCTATCGGGAAACTGCGGAACTGATCAAAGTACGCGGGAAAATGTGTGTACTGATGATTAACGATTTAGATGCAGGTGCTGGACGCTTTGATGAAGGCACTCAATATACTGTAAATACGCAGTTGGTGAATGCCACACTGATGAATATTGCTGATAATCCTACAGATGTGCAGCTGCCTGGAAGCTATGATTCTACGCCTTTACGTCGTGTGCCGATTATTGTCACGGGTAATGATTTTTCCACTCTCTATGCACCGTTAATTCGGGATGGACGGATGGAGAAGTTCTACTGGGAACCAAACCGAGACGATAAGGTGGGAATTGTCAAGGGGATTTTTGAACCGGATGGACTGTCACAGAAGGAAGTTGAACAGCTAGTTGATACTTTTGTCAATCAGTCTATTGACTTTTTTAGCGCTTTGCGATCGCGCATTTATGACGAACAAATCCGCAACTACATCCATCAAGTAGGTTTTGAGCGGGTATCGTTGAGTGTGGTTAACAGCGTTGAAGGACCACCAGAATTTAAAAAGCCAGATTTCAAGCTGTCTCACTTAATCGAGTCTGGTAACTTCCTCGTTGGTGAACAAAAACGGGTGGAAAATTCCCATTTGGTTGATGATTATAACCGACTCAATCGAGGTAGAAATTCTGATCAATCTCCACCACCTGCTGTAACACCAATTAGTCAGCCGTCAAATGCTGCAACTGAAAAAGCAAAAACTAATGGATTCCCGAAACAAGAAATATCGAGTCCACATTTAACCCTAGAGACACAAGGACAAATTCGGGAACTCTTATCTCAAGGTTATAAAATTAGCATTGAACACGTAGATGAGCGCCGTTTTCGCACAGGTTCTTGGCAAAGTTGTGTTCATAGCCACATTGATAGCGAGTCTGATGCAATCTCAAATTTGGAATCAACTCTGACAGAATATAGCGGTGAGTATGTGCGCTTGGTAGGTATTGATCCAAAAGCCAAGCGGCGGGTGGTGGAGACGATTATTCATCGTCCGCATGGGATAAATTAGGCGTAGATAAATGATAAAGTGCGATCGCTACCCAAAAGTCCTCCAAAACCTCACCCTGTCCTATCGGACATCCCTCTCCTTAGTAAGGCTAAGGTGTACACACAAGTCATTGAATTACCCAAAACAAAAGATATTGGTGACAACTTAAAGCGATCGTCAAAATGTCAAGTGGGGTGTGGAGATAAGTCCAAAGTGTTTGGTTGTCGGGATTTAGGTTGATATTTAACAATACCCAAATCCCGATTTTTGGGGAACTCTTGTGGGGTGGGCAGCGTTCGACTGACTTGTACTGACTTTGCCTGCCCTG
>NZ_JABXKJ010000167.1 GCF_017115085.1 Nostoc sp. NMS7
TCAACTTAACGTAAAAGCCATGTCCCGCAAGGAACTGAAGTTCCTTGCTAATAGCTCAAGTCATCTAAAGATGACTAAATAATCTGAAAAGTCTTTAGTCTACTTGAGTAGACTTTAGCTAAAAGCCAAAGAAATTTATTTCTGGGCGGGACTGGAAGTCAACAAGCGATTTCTAGCTTAAGTTGACACCCATGAGCAATGCTAAACCCTTACATTTATTCACGATAGACGAGCGATCGCTTTACAGCTACAGTGGTTTTATATTTAATTCAACTCACCTACTGAGTAGTTTTGCAAAATGAAGATTATTCTCATCTTCATTATCATCATCGCTATCTACATTGGTGCCGCCCAGAACCTTCTCATAGTTTTGGAATTGCGACCATAATTCGGGATTAGCTAATCCGTTATCACCTTCGGCTGGTGTCAGATATTTTGGTGTTTCTGTAATTGCCTGACCGCTCAAGGAACCAAAATTGGAACTATTAAAACTAGAAATTGTCTGTGATGTGGGATAATTTGTAGTTTGTGCATTGATGCGTAGCAAATTATCGTCAGATATTGCCTGTCTTCCCAGAGAACTGGTATTAGAAATATTCCAATTAGAGCTTGTAGTTTGTGTGTTATTTCCTGGTGTGTCTGCAATCACCTGACTCGCTAGAGAACTGACATTAGAAAGATTCAAATTAGAGTTTGTAGTTTGTGTACTATTTCCGGCGGTATCTGCGACAATCTCACGGACTTGGGCATCAGTCAGTTTGGAGTTAGCACTAAGCATCAGAGCAACTACACCAGCAACGTGGGGAGCAGCCATCGACGTACCGCTATAAGTAGCATACTGATTATTGGGAACTGAGGAGTAGACCTTGACTCCTGGGGCTGTGACGTAGGAAATTTGATTCGTTCCAGAGCGGTTAGAGAAGTCAGCTAAATTATTATTTCTATCTACTGCCCCAACGGCAATTCCCGATTTGGATGCATAACTGGCGGGATAGTCTGGTGATGAGCCACCATCATTACCTGCTGCCATGACAACAATCACTCCTTTGCTGCTGGCATAGTCAATGGCTGACTCTAAAGTAGGATTGGAATAAGCACCTCCTAAACTGAGGTTAATTACGTTAGCTCCATTGTTCACAGCGTAATAAATGCCCTTAGCGATGGAAGTGTAGGAACCGGAGCCAGAGTCATCTAAGACTTTGACGGGCATAATCTTGGCATCATAAGCAATACCAGTGACACCGTAGTTATTATTTTCGCCTGCGATCGTCCCCGAAACATGAGTGCCATGACCGTTGTCATCTAGGACATTATTATTATTGTCAACAAAGTTCCAGCCGTGGATATCATCAACATAGCCATTGCCATCATCATCTTTACCATTGCCAGCAATTTCCTTGGGATTCGTCCAGATATTATCCTTTAAATCTTCGTGGTTGTAGTCAACTCCAGTATCTACAACCGCAACAACAACACCTTTACCTGTGTATCCGTGTGCCCAAGCTTCCGGTGCTTTAATCAGGTTTGCTCCCCAATTATTGCCACCAAGATCAGGAACATCAGCAAAGGTATTTTGACCAGCAGCTCTAGCCACTGCTGCTGCTGCATTAATTAAGCCATAGCCATTGGTGGAGTTATAATTCCCAGTGCTTAAAGCATTAGCAGTAGCGTTACTGCTATTTTGCGCTCGCACATCAGCATCGGCTGAGTTATAGCTACTACCTCTGCTGATGTTGAGGCTATAGTCATCCTTCGGATTAAAGGTATCTAATGAAGAGATTGAAGTGGCATTTAGCTGTTTATTTGACAACAGATTGGGATTAACATCATTACGGAGCATAAGTATTTTTTTCTCAAAGATATCAATCGTTTTTTGACAGTTTGAAGCGTTAAAATCTTTAAAATAAAAAGATTTTAAGGTGTGAATTAGCTCTATTGTCAATAATTACTATGGAATTTGATCACAAAATGCTAATTCTATTACCAAAAAGCAGAATAGATAGTGTAATTATTGTTAACGTATTAAGTAATAAAATAAATATTAAATTTATAGTGGTGTAAGTATAAATTTGTGGGATAAAAATTAATTTTGTTATGCTTCTAAACTTAGAAATTCCAAAGTTTTGAGAGGTTTTGCTGTTACCAACAATACTTTTCAAACATCTTCTTAGATGTGTCACAGCAGTAGGGTGCGTTAGACTTCGTTAACGCACCTATTTTTATACGTTAAAAAGTAATAATTAAGGTCGGTGGTAGTTGACAGAAGTAACATGATGGGAGAGCATCAGTTCTTAGCTCAACCTAATACTATAAAAATTTTACTGAGAGGAAATTATGGCAGGTAAATTTGATGGCAAAGTGTCACTTGTAACAGGTGGGACTTCAGGTATTGGTCGGGCTACTGCGATCGCCTTTGCTAACGAAAGCGCAAAGGTAGTCTTAACAGGTCGCCGAGAGGAAGAAGGACAAAAGGTCGTTGACGTTATTAAACAAACAGGGGGAGAAGCAACTTTTTTGAGAGCCGATGTCTCCCAGGAAGAGGATATTAAGGGAACCATTCAAAAGACAATTGAGACTTATGGAAGACTCGATTACGCTTTTAACAATGCAGGAATTGAGTCATCGGTAACTCCACTGCACGAGCAATCGCTTGATAAATTTGATCAACTGATGGCAATCAACGTTCGCGGCGTGTTTTTCTCAATGAAGTACGAGATCATTCAAATGCTTCAACAGGGAAGTGGCGTAATCGTCAACACCTCATCCATCGCCGGACTGATAGCTTTTCCGGGTCTTGCTCCGTACCATGCTAGTAAACATGCTGTCATGGGCTTAACCAAATCTGCGGCGCTGGATTATGCTAAACAGGGCATTCGGATTAATGCTGTCAATCCTGGCTTCATTACTACTGCGATGGTTGAGCGTTTCGCAGCGAACTTAGGAGAAGATGCCGATGCTGCCACGCAACAACTAATAAATTCTGTTCCAATGGGACGTATGGGCAGTTCAGAAGAAATTGCGTCTACAGTATTGTTTTTGTGTTCTGACGCAGCTGCTTACATAACAGGCCAGTCTTTGGTTGTGGATGGCGGTTTATTAGCGACTTGAGTCAATTACGCGCTTAACAACCTGAATCCTGAGGTTAAAAATAATTATTCCCAGTACATTTATCATCCTGTTTGACTTTAATTATGATACAAATACCTTGGTATGGGCACGGCAATGTTCCCTACGCGAAATCTATATGTATCAGGGTTTTAGTGAAATGGTATTAGATCACAAGTTTGCAACCAAATCAAATGGCGAATGAAACATAACTCCATTCGCCAAAGACTATCTATCAAGTAGACACAACCTAAAAGCTACTTAAATCTACTAAACATTTGCTTGCTGCCGTTGATATAATGACCAATACAAACCCTTTTGTTGCAACAACTCTGAGTGAGTACCGCGTTCGGCAATCACACCTTGCTCCAATACCAAGATCAAATCAGCACGTTTGAGGGGGGCAAAGCGGTGAGCAATCAGAAATACAGTACGATTAGCGGAAATTTTTTGCAGGTTTTGCAGTACTTGTTGTTCAGTTTCACTATCCAAAGCGCTGGTAGCTTCATCCAAAACTAAAATCGGCGCTTGGGAAAGAAATAGCCTTGCTAGGGCAATACGTTGTCTCTGTCCGCCAGATAAAGCGGTACCGCGTTCCCCAACATTGGTTTCGTAACCGTAGGGTAATTGACTGATGAAGTCGTGGGCTACTGCTAATCTTGCCGCCTCTACTACTTGCTCGGCGCTAATGTCGGGCGTACCGAGAGTGATATTTTCCAAAATGGAACCGTTAAATAAAAAGTCTTCTTGAAGAACTACACTAACTTGTTGCCGCAGTGAGGCTAAATCGGCACTTTTAATATCAAAACCATCAATCAGGATGCGTCCTGATTCAATTTGATAAAGGCGTTGCAATAGCTTAGACAGGGTACTTTTACCAGAACCGCTACGTCCAACAATGCCAACAAATTGCCCTGGTTCGGCACTAAAAGAGATTCCCCGCAGAATTGCTTCAAAGTTTGGCCGGTAGCGGAAAAAGACTTGCTCAAAGGTGACTTGTCCTTTAAGCGCTGGTAAAACTAGGCCAGTTCCCAGTTCAGCTTCTGGGGAGACGTTGAGAATATCACCAATGCGATCTACAGAAAGTAGCACTTGTTGGAGGTTTTGCCACAACTGTACTAAGCGCAAAAGTGGGCCTGTGACTCTACCAGACAGCATTTGAAACGCAACTAGCTGCCCGATTGTGAGCTTTTGGTCGATGACTAACTTGGCTCCAAACCAGAGAATCAGCATGGTAGACAAATTGGTAAGAAAGTCACCGATGTTGCTGCTGATATTGGAGGTGGTAGAGGCTTTAAAACCTGTGCGAATGAAGCGAGCAAATAAGCCTTCCCAGCGATCGCGGGCTACTGGTTCTGCTGCATGGGCTTTAACGGAATGAATCCCGGTGATTGTCTCGACTAGAAACGATTGACTATCGGCACTCCGGTTAAAGGTTTCGTTGAGCCAGTTACGCAGAATTGGTGTTGCAACTATTGTCAATGTGGCAAATAGCGGCAGTACTGCTAAAGCCACAAAGGTAAGTGGGATGTTATAGTAAAACATCAATGCTAGGTACACCACAGCAAAGATGCTATCTAGAATCACAGTTAAGGCTGTACCTGTGAGAAACTGACGAATTTGTTCGAGTTCCTGAACTCGTGCGATTGTGTCGCCGACGCGCCGCGACTCAAAATAAGCCAAAGGCAGACGCATCAGATGGCGAAATAGCTGTGCTGATAAACTCAAATCCAGACGACGAGCTGTATGGGTAAAGATGAATAAGCGCAGAATGCCCAGTATGGACTCAAATATGGCTACGAATAAAAGTGCGATCGCCATCACATCGAGAGTCGGCAAACTCCCCTGCACCATCACTTTATCAATGACGACTTGGGTAATTAGCGGTGTTGTCAACCCTAAAAGCTGTAAGGTAAAAGATGCTAACAATACTTCTGTGAGCAATCCCTTATACTTCAAAACTGCTGGGATGAACCAACTCAGGTTAAATTTTTCTTGCTGGGATATCAGTTCTACTTGCCACACTTGTCCATCCCAAGACCCTTCAACTATCGACTGCGGCAAGCTTTCACAAGTCCGTTCGGGATTTAGAGGATTAGCGATAATTAAGCGATCGCCTTTAACTCCATAGGCTACCACCCAGGATGGACTCTGGGGTGAGTCAGAATTCCACAGCAATAACGCTGGAAATGAAAGTTGTCGCAACTCACCCCAATTCACTTGTAACCGCCGCAACACTAACCCTAACTTTTCTGCTGCTTCCATAACCTGTTTTGGGCGTTGTCCTCGGAGTTGGCGCTGCACCCATTCCAGTTGTACAGAATTTTCTAACTGTTGCGCCACCATTGTTAAACAGGCTGCTGCGGTGTTCCAGCTAGCAACAAATGGATAATTTGAGATGATTATATTGGCGGTTGGGAGTCCTCTTTGGGGTTGGAGGCTGTGGGGGCTGGAAGTCCCCACTGAGGCTGGCGCTATTGCAGGAGTCGAAGAGAAGGAAAATGTCTCTTTGTCTCTCTCAATGCCCATTGGTAAGATTTGCCAGAACTCCTGAATCTGTGGGTGAGAAAATTCTGCCCACAGCCCACTATCCCAACAGACTAATATCACTTCTTTACTAGCAGCTACAGCTTTAAAATCCGCAGACAGCTTTTGTAAGTCACCAAACCAATCCCCCGCATCTAGGACTGCTAAAGGTTTGCTAACCCCCTCTTCTCGCAAGCGGACTTTCCCGGACACAATAAAGAATTGATAACCGCCGACATCATTTGACCAGATTTTTTCTCCAAGACGATACTGACGGACTTGGGACTCATTTTGCAACTTGGATTGTTGTTCGGGAGTCAGCCAGCATAACGGTGGCTGATTCCAAGGCAAAGAAGCTAGCACTTTTAATCGTAAAGATTCATTATCCAGAATTTTTAACTCACTTGCAGCTTGACTGTCAGTTTTTGAATTTTCTCTGCTAGCCATTTCTCAAACAACTCATTTTGTAGTGCTTGCTTTAGTTGAGTATCTTCTAAAGACGCTGGCAGAAATTGTTCTACTCGAAACAAACCATAAGGTCCTTCTCCTTGGGGAGAGTCTTTGCCAACGATTTCTATAGGTCCGATCAATTGTCCAGGACTCGCCACATCAATAGCTGCCCGTAATATATCCGGCATACTTCCGCGGCTGATGATTCCCATCATGCCGTTCACAATTCGGTCATCTGCAAGTGAATATTCTTTAGCTAGTTGCTCAAAACTACCTCCTTCTTCAATTTGGGTTTGGAGTTCGTCTGCCAATTCTCGATTATCAACAACAATTCGGCACAGTACTAACCGATCCAAAAAAATTTTGCGTTCAATAAAATATTCTTGAAGTTTTGGTTCCGTGACTACAGCTTTCAGCTTTTCTAACTTGTAACCAAAAGTAACCGATGTGTGAAAGGTAGCGTAATCTGTATTATTGGTCTTTAACCATTCTTGAAAACTTTCAGGGTCAGTCAGTTGATTTTTCAGCCGAAAGTCAATAATTGCCTGTTCAGTTATTGCTGTACCAATCTTAACATCGTCTCGTGTTCGGATTTCTGACTCAATTACGTACTGGCGGAGAATATCCCCAATGAACTGTCCCAATTTTCCAGAGGTTTGCAGATATTTTACTGCTGACTCAATAGAAATTACTTGGTCATTAATTGTCAAAAATGGTAAAGATTCCATGAACTAATTATGTGAAAATGGTTAAACACTTATAGAACTTTTAAATTAAATCATATAGAAATCATCTGGTATTGATCGATAAATATGATAAAGATTCCATGAACTGATTACATCTAGATGGTCAACAAATTATCTAGCTAGGAAATAAGATAATTTTCCATGATCACTCTTACAGTCTGGCGGGGAGAAAACAGGATTGAAAATCTCAGTTGTAAGGCAAAGGAAGTTCTGTAACCAAATCTTTATAGATTCAGAGAGATAATCAGGTAGGTAGATAGGCGAAAATAAACCAAAAATCTATTAAGTATTGTTTCTTGCGAGTTTTCTACCCCAGTTGCTAAAAGTCAAGCCACTGCCTTGCTTTTGTTACTTAAGTTGTAGGAACTGACGTAGAAAAATTGTCTCATGCGCGATTTTAACGAGTAATTGTTTACTCTCATCGCTCTACTTAATGATACTTATCCATGTCCAGGCAAGTAGGACAGCCGCGATCGCACCGATTAATGTATTGAAAATATTTACTACTTCATTGGTCAGCCAAGTATACTTAGATTGCAGTGTTGCTCCAATGACGCTTTCGATGTTGGTGGCAATAAATGCTGCTAGCACACACCAAACCACTCCTAATAGATCAATTAAACCAACTGCCCAACCAACAAATGCGATCGCCACAGAAGCCACAATCCCAGCTAAAGTTCCCTCCAAACTTACTGCCCCTTCTGTACCGCGAGGCACTGGTTGGAATGTGGTAATTAGAAAGGTGCTTTTACCGTAAGCTTTACCAACTTCGCTGGCAGTGGTATCAGCCAGCTTGGTACTGAAACTCGCTACATAGCCTAACAATAATAGGGACTGGGGACTTGTACTGAGCGTTGCCGAAGTATTAAAAACTAAGAACTTGTACTGAGAAAATTCGAAGTATTGGGGACTAGGTACAAAAAATCCCGAATTGATCAATCCGACTCCCAAGGCACACAGCGCCCCAGTCAAAGCCGAACCCCAAACATTTTCTGGCCCTCTTGCCCCAGAACGCTTTTCAGCAATTCCTTCTGCTTCCTTCTGCGCCATACCGATGCGGGTAACACCAGAACCAACCAGAAAATAGAACATTACTACTGCATATCCTTGACAGCCTAGAGTTCCCCAAATTAGGATGGCGAGTAACCAAGCGTGGAATAATCCGGCTGGAGTAAGCAGCTTTTTCGGAGCAATCCCAGCTAAACTCAATAGAATTGTGTTTAATCCTAATCCTACTAACCAGGGGTTGGTATAGTCAATTAAAGAAAACATGAAGAATCAATTGTAAGTAGTTTTGCCAAAATCTTAGCAGAATAACTTGTTCCGAATCATCATTGATCGAAGAGGCAGAGGAGCAAAGATCGGGGGAATTTTATTATTAAAAAATATTATCAATTAAGTTATCTATCTTTGATCCGGTATTCAGTTAGGCTTTCTTAAGGAAGGGTCGCTTAATCTTAATGCGCTCTAAAAGTATTTTCACTACTGCTAAACTCCTGGAGTCTGTCAGCATCCAAGGGTGTAGAGGAACTGGCACTATTACTTTGCGTCCTACGGACATTTGCGAACTATTCGCTGGGACAATCATCAAATCATAAGGTGTCCAGATGGATGTAAAATCTAGCTGCCCCAATATTACAGCATCAGAATTTAAATCCTTGAGAAAAATGCTGTCGGGACGCATTTGTACGCAACCAGGACGCCGGGAAGCATAAGCAACCACAGTTCCATGATGGGGCGAAGAGATCGTGATAAACCTCTGCACGCGGTTAATTCCTCCTAGTCGCTGAACATAGTAACGGCTGACAATTCCTCCCATGCTGAAGCCTACTAAATCTAGGCGTTGTTCTGATGCAAAGGTAGCTGTAACATAATCAGATACCTGCTTTGCCAACTCATCAAGACCGACATCACCATTATTTGGCACTAAATTCAGGGCATGTACAGACAAACCTCGTTGTATTAGGTAGTTCCTCATTTGATGGAAAACTGCCTCTGTGTCGTCAATGCCGTGTATTAACAAAACAGGATTGCGTTGTTGATTTTGAATGTTCATTGACAAAATCTGGCTGAATTATGGGGTATATTTCACTTTTATAGCTAAATACTGCTCTCCAAACTGAAGCTGTTAACTCATCCCCCAGCTTGAAGCCGGGGGATTTCGAGTCATTAGTTATCATTAGTCATTAGTACCAATGACCAATGACCAATGACTTTTGACTAATGACTAAATCGGCGGGCGGCTATTCCTCCTACCCCTTGAAGGGATCGGATTCCCGCCGATTTTCGTTGATTTTCGGATTCTTTAAAAGATATTTTTGCAGAACTGAAATTTTGATCAAGATAGTCTGTATAAAATCTAACTAATTAATCTCGCCATCTGCCAATAGGCTATGACACTCCTGCGACTGGTTGAGAGTTAACTGTTTGCTTCACTTCAATTAACTATTTAGTAAACAAAGAAATGTTAATTTTTGTAAAGCTTGCTTTCAGAATCTTGCTCTTAGGTACAGTAAAATTTAATAATTAATTCTCGGTTTATACAGGTTACAAGTGCCTGCAAGAAAACATTTGCCCTGTAGTTTTACTACAATGTTGATTAAGCACAAGCCTATAAGGGTTGTCACCAGAACGGGGTGACACAAAGCAGAAAATGTAACATTTTGTCGTAATTTTTAACAATTACGGTTGAGTTCCAAATATAACAGGCAGGAGTAATTGTAATGGATTTTATCAAAAAGTTAATTTCAGGTATTCTGGATTTCTTTACTGGACTGTTACGAGGGAAGAAGAAAAACAACGGCTATTTCTTAGAATTGGACGAAGCCAAAGATGCTGCCAAAGATGCTGTTAAAGAGTTAGCATCGAATGCGAAGAAAGTAGCAGAAACAGTTACATCGAATGCTAAGAAAGCAACGGCAACAATTGCATCAGAAGCATCAGAAACACTATCTCCATCCAAGTCAGATTCATTGAACGGAACAAAAACCGCCGCAGATAAGGCTCAGGGAAAATCAGCTAAAAATCCCAAACCAGCCGATGTTCAGCTAGTCCAGACTGCTGAGGGTCTTAGAGTTGAACCGGGCAAAAATGCAAAAGCCGCAGCCGCCAAAGTACTCAAAGAGCAGCCAACTGAAACCACCTTTGCACCTAAATATCTCGCTCCTTCGACTACTAGCTCAAATGGTCGTCGGCGTCCAGGGGCAAATATGAGTGCTTACTTAGATATGGCTCGTCAGATTAAAACGCCTAAGTAATTGATAGAGACTCTAAATTTACGGTTTCTAGCGATTAAACGTGAATATGCAAGGTTAAGATAACTTTGCCAGTTGTAGATGGGGAAACTCTCCAAATTAGGAGCGATCGCTTAATTTTCTCCACTACAACTGCATCTTTTAGGGTTGAGGCTTTTTCATGCAAAACTACCCGTTCTACCCGACCTTTGTTGAGGGTGAACTCAAAGACGATTTCCTGGTTGTAGCTGCTGTTGTACCTCTGACAAAATCTCCTTTTCGTTACCGATGTAGCCATCAGTTAGGAGTACAACACTCCCTAATCTCCCGGCTGGTGTGGAGAATATTTATGGCTGTACGAATGCCACTTGACCAAATTTTGACTTGAGGTAGTTGCTGGTCAATCCAACTCGATAAACTATTCCAATGAATTCTGATGGTATTTTGACTATCTTGGGGAATGATTTCTAAACCTTGCTGGAATTCATAGCCGTTATCATCAATTCGGAGAATGCAACGTCTACCAAGTAGGTGTAAATCACAAAACTGGGCATAGTCTTGTATTTGAGTTTTCCGTTCCAGTTTACGGCGGGCATCAACATCTACAACTTGTTCAAAAATCGGCAACAGTCCTACTACTTTTGCTGTGACTTCTGACCAATCAAAGGTGAGGGAACCCAGTTGATTTGCCTCGTTGCAGCAAACAATAGTAGCTTGTGGGGTAGATTCTTGGAAATATTTGACTTGATAAACTTGAATTTGCTGAATTTCAGCTATTGTTGCCCAAAAGCAGGGAATACCAGCCTGCTTTAGCTGTTCGCCATAAAATTTTAGCTCTCCTATTTGGCCGGTGCGGTACAACTTCCAGCCACGACTTGGCAGTATTAGTCGTGCGGTGTAGGGGTCTAACTGCATAATCTGGGCGAATTTTCGAGAGGCTTCTGTTTTCATCTCGGTAGTGAGTGGCTCTAAGACTAGTACGCCAAGTTCAGTATTATTCGGTTGGGCTGTTGCTTGGGAAATCGCTCTTTGTCTTTCTTCTTGCTCGATTTCTTGTAGCCGTCGCAAACTTTGACCTGCGAGTGACACTATTTTGCTATTCGTTGTATCTCGCAGCAGTTGCCGATAAATTTTTTCTGCATCTTGGCGCTTTTCAGATACTTCATGTAGGCAACCGAGATAATATTGTACCCAAGGATTTTCGGGCGATTCTTTTTGCAGCTGTTTGAGTAATTTAGCAGCTGTTTGATAGTCTTTATGCTCAAAAGCGAGGGCAACTTGCTCAATCATCACTTAACTTTAAATACACGGTGGAGTGATGTCTCCCGCAAAAGTAGATTTGCGTGAGCTATAAATCATTTATACTTCACAACATGCGGTAATCAAGGATAATGCTACTACTGGGGCTGTAACTGCTCTCAGGATGCGCCGACCAAGGGAAACAGGTTGAAATCCAGATGCGATCGCATTCTCAATTTCTTGTGTTGTCCATCCTCCCTCTGGGCCAGTAGCAATGATAATTGTCATTTGTCCTTTGTCATTTGTCATTTGTCCTTTGTGCTGTAAGCAATCTTTCAAATGGGGAAACTCACCACGCGCTACACACATATATTGCTGGCTGTTTGCAAATGACATAGGCGCTTCGCCTTCCCGCAGCGTATGACCCATACTTCGGCAAAGCTCAGTACAAGTGACTAATGACAAAGCAGTGTTAAAAGCAACAGGTTCTAAAATTATCGGCACAAAAGAGCGCTCTGATTGCTCGGCGGCTTCCGCAGCGATGCGCCGCCAGCGTTCGAGTTTTTGAGGACTAGGATGAAGCAAAGTGCGATCGCTCAATACTGGTGCAATACAAGTTACTCCCAACTCCGTACAACACCGCACCACTTCATCAAATCCATTGCCTTTCGGCAACGCCACCATCAGCGTAATCGATACAGGTAATTCGGTTTCTACTGTCAGTGTTTCTAAAACCTCTGCTTGTTCCCCTGCTAGCTGCGCTAACCACCATTTTCCTTTACCATCCATTGCAATAAAGCGATCGCCTTCACGCAAGCGCAACACTCGCCCCAAGTAATGCTGTTGTTCTTTTGTAAGCAAAATTTGCCCTTGTTGGAGTTGGGAAGGTGCGATCGCAATTCTTTGCAGTTGAGACATTTTTCTTAATAAATTATTGCCCTACTGTAGACATCTGCTGTCTAACCCAGTTACGGAAATCACGAGTTGCTGCTATTTGTCCAACTTGCTTACTTTCTTGGATAAATCGGGGAATCTCCGTCACCAGCACAGGCGCAAAAGTTGAACTGCGATCGCTTTGCGAGTATTGTCCACTGTTAAGGGTGTAAATTCTCAACACATTTCCGTTATACCGCCAGAATTCTGGGACTCCCATTGAAGCATAAAGGGTCAAGTTGTCTATCTTCGGTCTGGAATATTCTACTTCCAATACTAGGTCTGGTGGTGGGTCTGTATTCAGGTCAATATTTTCTTTGTTGCGGACTGAGAATTCGTTTTGGATATAGTAGCTACTGTCCGGCTCGGCTCCTCGCTCCAAATCATCCCGCGTCATAGTCAACGAGCCAGTGCTTTTAACTTCTAAACCAAATTCTTCACACAGCACAAGAACAAAACCTTCAATCAGACGGTTTGAGTTCTCGTGTGGCATCTGCGGCGTCATAATTTCTACAATTCCGTTGTGATAAGCTAGCCTTTTATTTCGCTCTGATCCCATATCTGCCAGCATCGCTTTGAATGTCTGCCAGCTGATGTTTTGCAGCACATCCCTAGTTTCTGCGAATTTTGCTGTCGTTACCATAGTTCAGTTTTCCTGTGGATGTGTTACCTAACGGTATTAGGATTTACACAAGATAGACGACACAGATTGATTTATCTGTGTCTATCTGTAGTTTTATTATCTTCAATTTTTCAGCTTAGAAAAGATTTTGGAAGTAAGCCTCTAGCGCCTCACTCACCAATTGAGTCATCGGCTTACCTTGACTTTCTGCTACTTCCTTTAACTTACTATAAGCCTCAGCTTTTAAATTCACCCGATGACGCGATTTGCTTGCAGCATTGGCTGTTTCCGGGTCGTAGGTGGCAGTAAATTCACGGATGGCATCAAAACCAATGCGATCGCAAAAATCACCAAAGCTTTCCTTCGATTTCCGAGATTTCTTAAAGTAAACAAAAATCGGTTCTAGGAAGCTTTCCAAGTCATTATGGTGCAGCTTTTCTGTGTAAGGTTGCGCCAGTCGAGTCTGATTTGGCGAACCCCCTAACCATAATTGGTAAGATTCTGGAGCGCTACCGACAAAGGCTAATTCTGCTAAGTAGGGACGAGCGCAACCATTGGGGCATCCTGTCATCCTTACCACAAAATGATCATTTTGTAAACCTAATTTATCTAACAGAGCGCGAACTCGCTCCAAAATCCCCGGTATTGCGCGTTCTGATTCCGTGATTGCCAAGCCACAAGTCGGCAAAGCCGGACAAGCCATTGCATACCGTACTAAAGGTTCGATTTTACTAGGGTCGTCTCCGACACCGTGACGGCTGAGAATGTCTTGAATAGCTTGCTTGCTATCTGGTTCGATATCGTAAAAAATCAGGTTTTGGTTGGGTGTCAGGCGGATGGACAAGTTCAACTGCTCGACAATTTCCCGCAAGGCGGTTTTCAGTTGAAACGAACCTTCATCCTTGATTCGACCATTGTCAATGGAAATTCCTAAGAATAGCTTGCCATCACCTTGTTCATTCCAGCCGAGGAAGTCGTGATATTTAAACTCTGGTAGTGGTTTGAAGGCTTCAACTGGTTTACCAAAATATTCTTCAACTTGGGTGCGGAATTTATCTATACCCCAATCGTTGATTAAATATTTTAATCTGGCATGACGACGATCAGTGCGATCGCCATAATCTCTCTGAGTCGCAACAATCGCTTTCACTATGTCGTAAACGTCATCTTTCGTTACATAACCGATGGGGTCTGCTAACCTAGCGAAAGTTTCTTCTTTACCGTGAGTTCTACCTAAACCACCACCAGCAAAAATATTAAATCCTTCTAATTGTCCCTTCTTATTAGTAATTACTACCAACGTCAGGTCTTGGGAATACAAATCAACTGAATTATCCCCCGGCACCGTCACACTAACCTTAAACTTGCGGGGCATATAGTGCGTGCCATAAATCGGTTCTTCGTTGTCATGGATAATTGTGCCATTGCCATTGCGTTGTCGGGCTGCCTTTACCTCGGGATTTTCTTCGCCACTAATTGCTTTTTCCCCATCTAACCAAATTTCGTAATAAGCGCCTGTTTGTGGTGATAGCAACTCAGCAATATTTTGGGCATATTCCCAAGCATACTGATACTCTGGGCGATTCTTAAAAGGGGCTGGTGGTGCCATCACATTCCGGCTGACGTCGCCGCAAGCTCCCAAAGTTGAACCCAAATTATTGACAATGGTGGCAATTGCTGTTGTTAGATTCTTCTTTAAAACCCCGTGTAGTTGGAAACCTTGACGGGTAGTTGCTCGTAACGTGTGGTTGCCATACTCATCAGCTAGTTTATCTAAAGCCAGATACAGTTGCTGCGGCACTAAACCACCCGGATTTTTTGTCCGCAGCATAAACTGGTAATCTTTTTCCTGTCCCTTGAGGCGGTTGTCGCGGTTATCCTGTTGATAAGAACCGTGAAACTTCAAAAGCTGCACCGCGTCTTCGGTAAAATGGGTAGTATCTTGAAGGATCTCAGTTGCTACAGGTTCACGCAAAAAATTACTATTTTCCTTAATTCCTTCTACTTTGGAAGGCTTACGGCTAGCGATGGGGGAAGGAGCAGAATTAACCATTAGAGTTATAGTGTTCTCAATAAAGCATTACGTAGACGCCGAATCAGCACCCTTCGGCTAGTTGATCCCCGGTAATCCGGCCGGAATAATGAGGAATATTTTAATTTTACCACGGCGAAAGCTGGCTTTGTCAGTAATGTAACACTTAACAAAACCAGCTTTTTGGTGTGATGAGTGAAGAAATGTTGAGTCCTGAGTACTTAAGTAAAGTATAGAATGACTGAGGACTGAATAATTTTTTATTTGAAGCGATCGCCAATACCACGATTAATCCTAACAGCAGAAACATCGCTATTTTGGTAGCACTAAGTCCAACTTTGGCATTAGTATAGACGAGCAAGTTGTTAGCAATTTCTGATTCAATACCAGCACCTAACACTACTGAATCTCTGTTACCTATAGGAGTTGGTGAGCCATTTTTTTATACAAAAGAATAACCACCGATTAAATAAGCATTATCGGACTTACGCAAAACTACGCGCTGTAGGGGTAATTCATGTAGCTTTAGCTTCGCGCATGGTATTGCCCCTACCTGAGAATCAGGGTTTCGCCTATTATTTGCGAAAACTTAGCCGGTATATGAGAAATAAAATACATGATTAACAATTTTGCCAAGCTTTTCACACAGAATGAAAGAGTAGGCTGTAGCATCTGTTGCAACAAGCTATAGAGGAAATCTATAAAGTTAATTTTGAGCAATTATTGTGGAGATTGAATAATGCTAACCGCTGCAAAAACGTTATCTGGTTTGATGGGTTTATGTGTCGGTGATGCATTGGGTGTGCCAGTGGAGTTTACTAGCCGCGCTGAACGAGTGAAATCTCCAGTGACAACGATGTTGGGTTATGGCACATGGAATCAACCACCAGGAACTTGGTCAGATGACAGTTCCTTAAGCTTTTGCTTGGCAGAATGTCTTTGTAGAGGGTATTCGTTGGATGCTATAGCCAATTCCTTTTGGCGCTGGTACAAGGAGGCTTACTGGACTCCCCGTGGCGATGTCTTTGATATTGGTCAAACTACCCATACAGCAATTATGCGTCTGAAACAGGGAGTTGTTCCCCATCAGGCGGGTGGCAAGGTTGAAAATAGTAATGGCAATGGTTCGTTGATGAGAATCTTGCCGATGGCTTATTGTCACAGAAACTTAACTTTAGCTGAATTGCTGGCGCGAGTGCATGATGTTTCGGCGATTACCCATGCTCATGCGCGATCGCAGATGGCCTGCGGCATTTATATTAGTATTGCAGTGGCGCTCTTGGAAGGGGCTGACCTCAATACAGCTTATTTACAAGCATTGCAGGACATCCAAACCATTTATTCTGTGCGGGAATTTTTATTAGAGAAGCCGCATTTTGGCAGAGTTTTCAGTGGTGAGATTGCCAAGTTACCAGTAGAAGAGATTAATTCTGGTGGCTATGTGATTGATACCTTAGAGTCATCCCTGTGGTGTTTATTAAATAGTTCGTCTTATTCTGAGGCAGTACTGAAAGCTGTTAACTTAGGTGGAGATACCGATACTACCGCCGCCGTCACTGGTGGGTTAGCGGGAATTTACTACGGCGTGGAAAATATTCCTCAAAAATGGATAAATCAAATTGCTCGTAGACAGGACATTATTTACTTGGCAGAGCGTTTTGCAAGGGCTGTTTACGCTTAGAGTTAGTAGTTGAGAGTAAAGAGTGAAAAGTTATAAAAATTTTAACAAATTCGATGGGTTTAAGTCCCCGGCAACTAACAAGCCGCAAGTTTTGTGGCGGGGTCTGTCTTGCAAAGTTGCTCCTCTTGGGGAGACCCCAAGACCGCAATGCAGGCTAAATCCCCTTTACAAAACTTAATTACGAATTCCGAATTACAAATTACGAATTATTTTAACTCCTCACTCTTGATTTTTAACTTGCTGAGAAATCCACTGCAAGTAAGCTTGAGAACTGGCAACAATTGGTAAAGCAATAATTTCTGGCACTTCATAGGAGTGCATTTCCTTAATTTTGGCCTCCATTGCCGGAAACTGCGCCAAATCAGTTTTAATCAGTAATTGCCATTCTTGCTCTTTATGCAGTTTCCCTTGCCAGGTGTAAATTGAGTGGATTGGTAACAGACTCACACAAGCAGCAAGTTTAGCCTCCACAAGGGCATTTGCAATTGCTTCTGCCTCCTGTATGTTGCCAGTTGTCACCAACACCACACCATAGCCAGCAGGTGTCTCCATAACCTCTAAACCGTCGTAGACAAGGAATAGACCTGACCATCAATCAACAGTCGTGTAATGCCCTTAGCTTGCAGATGAGTGCGAGCCTTATGGAGCATTTTACTATCAGGAACTTTAATCACGCGATCGCGCTTGGTAGAAAAGCGCTTGGCGACGCGATGGTTATCAAACACCGGCAGAGTTTTTTGCTGGGTTTCCAGGGTGGGAATTTGCCCCAAGTCACCAAAGTCCTTCAGAGGTCGCGTAATTAATTCTGAGGAACGGTCAATTACCAAATAGCAAGTTTTGGGCAAATTCGCTACCGACAGAGGTAAAACTTGAACTGATGCTTCACCGGGTCTGCGTTTTGTAACTAAAGGTC
>NZ_JABXKJ010000031.1 GCF_017115085.1 Nostoc sp. NMS7
AATCCTCCTGTGTTTGTTATTTTAAGCACTGCATAGCCTTAACTGAACCGTATTGGATTATAAACGGTCTGGAATTGCCAATAACGTTACTGTAGGAGTGCTGGCAGTAGCGGCAATGATGTGCGGTGCTAAGTCCTTCACCGGAACACAAATTAGTTTAGTTGAGTACTGTTTTCGCCCCAAGCACAAACCCAATTATTGCACAACTAATAAACGTTACATCATGCCCGAAAGTGAGTTTTACGCCGAGACTTACGCACCAGCTAACCCAGAATTTCAGCGTGAAAGTTTTCTGCCAGCGAAGGCTACCCGACTAAGAACAATTCCCCCAAGTAATCCTGATAAACCTTGGTGGGGATTGGGTGCAACTGTGTTAATGACTGGTGCTTACGGACTGAGTAAAGCACGAGAAAAACGATTAATTCAATTGATGCCAGAATACCGAGAATCTACCCGCACAGACTGGCAGATTAACAAGCTTTGGCACGGATTGCGATTACATAAAGAAGTATACAGTGCTGAACTAGATTACGAATTTCACCAATGGGCTGAAAATAGAAAAGCGAGAGGGGCGCAATTAGCCGCGATGTCACCCCAAGAATTAGCTATTTATCAACAGCAAGTCAGACTACAAGCTGAAGTCCAAGCACAAGCACAATTACAAGCAATTAATAGCCAGCCAGCGCTCACAGGTCAAACTTTAAATGATGTTACCCGTTCCGATGACAAAGTTTCTGGGACTGAGCAACAGGCAATCACACCCAACGATGATTTGGCTATTGGTCAGCGCATCGTTGATGAATTAGTTTCTTCAAAACTCAGCACATTGTTAGCGGCTCCCAGTGGTGCGGGGAAATCCGTAACGCAAGCATTCTGGGTAAGTAAATTATTTGAAAAATTCCCCGACGCTGATGTGTATGTCATTGCTCGGAAGAATGACAGTTTTAATGGACTGAAAAAAAAGGGCAAGGTTTTTATTTATGATCCATCATCACCAGAAGCAGCACTAAAAGCGCTGGAGATAGTTCATGGAATTTTTCTGAAGCGATCGCAATATCCAGAGCATGATCGTGAGCAGTTCAAAACTAAACCAGTCCGGTTAATCTTGGCTGACTGGTATTCAATCCACAAGGGCAACTTTAAAGTGGCTGGTGAGAGATTCACTGTTGAACAAATCAAGGGCTGGATGTATGAAATTGTGGGGGCAGGTATGGCGGACTGGATAGCCGAGGGTGTTATCAAACTAAATCAGATTTAGCTGCCTTGAGTGTCTGGTGTCTCCCCTGAAAACCCCCCGATTTGGGCAGACACCAGACACCAGCCACCACGGACACCAAACGCTCAAATCCTTGTACAGCAAAGACACCACGAGACACCACCGCAGACACCATCAGACACCAAGTGTCTTCTGTGGTGTCCATAGAATTAATCCTGCTTGGAATTTAAATAGCCCCTTAAAACCTCATTCCAGATATTCAAAAAACCATGATTCGCATCATCAAAATAATGTTCATAACACCGACTGAATCTGTGACTGATACGGTTCACATAGCATTGCAATATCCACAATCTATAAAGCTTCTTAATTTATCAGACACGCCAGCACAGCACTCTGCTATTGAATGCCTATTGGGTGAGGCTTCATGAGTAATCCTAAACCATTAACGCCCCAACAATTAGCAAGACTAAGAGCATTTATTTATGCTGTACCAATTTTAGATCATCAAGAATTTGTCGCCAAATGGGATGTAAGCCGTGAGTTAATTTCACAAATCTGTCATGTTGATATTCGCACCTGTAATAGCTGGTTCAGCTTAGGAGGTAGCCATCAAGAACCTCAGCTTTACCATTTGTGGTATTTAACAATGGCGGATATTATTTTAGATGAGTATGAATATCTGCCAGAATCCTTACAAACGGTGCTGAGTCCTGATGATTTTTAAAGGCAGTAAACATAATTTAGCTTGTTGCAAAAGTCAATGATAATTCATCATATCTTTTGCTATCCGACTTAGTTAAGCTGGTTTTTGATTTTTTGAGAATAATTATGTCTCTTACTTCTTTTCTAGAAATACCAGACGTTCGAGCTAAATTCAGCCTTGAATTTCAAAAACCAAAATTTGATGTAAAACGAGAATTATTAGCACCCCTAATTTTAGAAGGACATTCTCGGTTGATCGGCACAGCCGCAGATTACCTTTTAAGATTTTATGCAAAATATATTAACCCTCAAGCTGAGGAGGACGAGGGGGGATGGGCAGCAGAACGAGCTTTAAGGGTGTTACAACGACGAGGAGAAAATAACCTTTATGAGATTGGAAATGTAATCGTTGCAGAGGCGAGACACAATTATCTAAACTTTTTGGAGACTGGAAAATTTTCAGATGAACTGCTCAAATCTACTTTATTGCTTGCAAAGCTAGATCCACTGACGCGCCGGAGTGATTATATTGTTAAAAATCTGGAATTTATAGATAAGGAAGATATTGCAGACTTAAGGAATTTAATTAACATTGTCGAGCCTAATGTTTTTAGGACACAAGGGAGGGTTCTTTTAAATCCTGATTTTGGCCCAGGCAGTCTTCTAGTTAAAGGAGCAGATGCGGATTTAATTTTGGATGATCTACTGATTGATGTCAAGACGACAATAAAACTTACTTTGGATCGAAAAGCCTTTGACCAATTGCTGGGATACTACGTTCTATCGCTAATTGAAAGACGATTTGACCCAGAGATTGAAGAGATAAGGCGATTAGGCATATACTTTAGCCGTTATGCATACCTCTATGAGTTTCCTGTAGATCAGGTTATTAATCCTCAAACTTTTCCGCAATTTGTAAAATGGTTTGAAAAAAGAGCGCAAGAAATATAGAAATGGATGGTAAATAACAAAGCCGATTACGCTCCCGAACAATTTTAAAACTGACGACTAGCTAATTTTCCCCACACAGCGCCAAAATTCACGTATTCGTTCTCTGAAAATTCCCTATGCCTTTATGGTGTGGGGAATTGTTGTTATCTCATTGCCAATATACTCTGTAAGTTACAGAGTGTGCAAGTACTGATTTCAGGAAATACGGAAAATTGTAATTTACAGACTCTGTACGTAATCATAGGCTTTCTGGGCTTTGATTTTCGCAACAAGATGGTGGTGCAATATCTGAGGCAACACATAAGCTATTGTCAATATTGAGAACAGCGCTATTGAGTGGGAGGAGTGTGGAGTGTGTCAAAAATTATTGTATAAATATAATAGTGTTCTTTCATCGCTGCAAACAACCATGTCTAACATTCAAAACAATAAAATCAAAACACAAGTAGATGATCTAGTAGATAATTTATTTGTAGAACTGAACGATGAGGACGAACTACAAGTTATTAGAGGCGGAGCCAGCTATAATCCAAGCACAATAGATTTTGATGTAGCTCTTCTAATAACTTCAACAGATATCCCTATTAATGGTGGTACCGTTCGAATAGCAGAAAAGATATAAGAGATGGCATCACTTTTTAGCTTTATGAGCGACTTTCGACTCATATACTAAATCAATTCTCAGATGGGAGCATAAGTACGAAAATGGGCGAGTAAATTACCTGTAGTGAACTACCCGACAAGCCAGGGTAAGCGCATCTTGTCAGTAAGAAAGCCCTAATCTCAATAAAGACCCAAGTAATCGCATTAAGTACAGCTTATTGATAATAGATTAGGCGATCGCTATTAGCCTGTAGAAAACAACCGAACTATAAAACCCTATTATATCCTTAATACATTAAATGTATGTTTTGTCAATACAATTTGAGATGCGCTTACCCTGGTTATTATGCCTCTCAAGGAAGCTTTTATTTTACAATCTCTTATGACATTACAGATATCACAGCGCCAAAAGGACACTTACCTGCATGTATATTAAGGTCTGCTCTAAGGCATAGTCCACTTGAATATGGTAGATGTCGCTGGGGTACAATTAACGCGGGTGCGTTTTCGATTGGCCACAAAAGAAGAGATGCTGAATCATATATTGCTCAGTGGTGTGGAACTCAGTTAGATGTTTTACAACATATTCACTTGAAGCTAAGTTGAATCTCCTGGGGGCGTTTTTGTATCTCCCTGTATTTCAGTGATAAATCTGTCCAATACTTTGACTGCGCTTTTATATTGAGGGGCTGATGGGGCAATTCTCCCCCTGCCTGTGGTCAAGGACTTTAAAACGCGATCGCGCATTTCCTGATAATCTGGTCTAGTTTCTGGTCTAGCTTCTTCAACAACTTGTCTATCTTCCTCTGTTGCTGACTGTCTATCATCTTGTCTAAATTCTGCTAGCAATCGCCGTTCAAACTCTTTTAGGCGTTTGTCTAGTTTAGCGTCTATAAGTTCGTCTACTTCCGCCAGGATTGCCTCTAGAGAAGCTGTGTCAGTGGGTGTGGTAGTTGTTGGTTTGCCCAGTGCGCGGAGAATTGCGTCTAGCACGAATTGGCTGGCGGTTGTGTTGCGATCGCTGGCTGCTTGTTTAATATCGTCTAGCAGCGAGGGGTGTTTGTCTAGCCGAATATTTAATTGTGGGCGGAGAGGTTTATCGGTCATAGAAGGGTCTATCTAGTTGTCTAACAGTGCAACTAGATTAAACACTACAGTTTTTTTGAGATCATTAAAAAATCAACTTAGCCTAACGTTTCTGTTCGCTGCTCACCAGCACCTTCATCATCCGGTCTGTTCAAGGAAATCTTGTGAACTCAGGTGAATCTGCTGCTTTGCTACATTTCCCACTCAAGAGCGATCACACTTACGGGTTAATCTGGCGCTAGCCATTAAAGGAGAAATGCTGAATTATTTAAGCGGTACAATTACTGATGACTTTGAACATTAACAAAGGCTAATTTCATATAAATAAGTGACAATAGTAGTTAATAAAAAAATATGCTCAGTTTCGTTAATTTTTTCAGTGATAGAAAGTTAATCATGACTTTTAAAATATCCTCTAAGGCTTCTAAGTAATAAGACAAAATTAATTACACAAAAATCTGGACTGAAATACTTAACTGGCAAAGGATTGGTAAATAAATAATATGTAATTAATTCTGTCTAGGTACTTATAAAACTTTTTAATTTACTGATAGTATCTCTCTTGGAAAGGCATTATTATGCGTTATTTAGCTTCCATTGGTCAAAAGCCCTTATTTGGTCAGCAATTACTCTATCTCCACTGTCAAGAAGTTGATAAGTACACTTGGCAACCAGTTAAAGAAGAAGTAGCAATTGACATCAATCATAAGTTCCCATCTGGATCACTTATAGTTGCACATATAACAGTTACCAGTCATCGAGTGCAGCGTATTGAAGAGGCTACACAAGCAATCATTTCCACATTGCATGGATTTTCTAAAATCGGTCGTCAATATCGAGAATTGTCCCAAGATATTGAAGCGTGGAAAGCCTCAATGCAGATTCAAGCTGAAGAGTTGCGTCGTCGAGAAGAAGAATTAATGGAACGTGCCGAAGCCTTAAAGCTAACCTTGGTATGTACGCTTCAGAATGCTGATCATCTTGCCATTCCCCAGTCTTTTGATTACTACCTTAATGGTGAAGAAATCTCTTGAAGTTGAATTATTACTGTCCGTTCGCTGATTTTGAATAGACAACAGGAATTAAAGTCTTGAAGAAAATAGAATTGACATAAGCAAATGTAAAGGTTTTGGCATTTAATTATCCGAATCCTTCAACATACCCGTTAACAATTCCGACATCTCCCACAGGTCTTTATTCCGGTTGTCATCATAAATCATCAGCGTTCTGGGGTCAGCATGACGGCTCAATTTCTGCACCTTTCTGATATTCCCATCAGTGGCATCCAGCGCCGCCTTCATCAGCTAATTTCAAAACCAATAGAGCTATTCCAAAAATACGCACTAATGGAATTACTCTAATATTGCCAATGCTTCCCTGATTTGATCTTTAATAACTCCACCCTTATTGGCGGGTAGTGGCAGTGCCGAGTTAAGTAGCTTAACAGCCTTTTTTAATTTGCTCCGTATCTGCTTCAATGCCAAATCTTTATCTGCAATCTGCTGCTTAGTGTTAGGAACTTCTTGAATTGCTACTAACTGACCTTCTCTAACCTGACCTACCAATTCGTCAATCTTGGCGCTGGCACTGGGATATTCTTGCAGCCATTTTACGGTTTCCTCAAATAAGGTAAAGTTGTGCCGGACTTTTGGTTTGTTCCCCTGCATAAGTGACTCTGGACCCAACCTTAAATTCTCCTTGGAATTTGGGTGTAGAGTTCTTTTCTCTTTGCCAATAGTTCCGCGCTTTAATTTGCTCATATTCCATTAGTGTGTATATCTGGATAAAGCTATTCTAGTATAGTTTCAAAAGTCGGTTTCTCCAATAGTGTGTATAACTAGGAAAGCTAAGTGGACTAAATACGCCGACGAACCGCGAATACCGCCCCCGATCATGGCGATCATTATTCTCTGTTGGCTTGGTGACTTCGGCACAAAAAGTGCCACTGGTTTGGGTTCGTGATGCTAAATGGTAATACGGCTGAACTGGTCAAAAGCCAATAAAAATTAAATTTACAATCTTGCTACAGCACTTATCCACAACGCCCGATCAAAATAAAGACAGTTGTCCTGGCGATACATTTCCCCTGCGTCGCGTATGAAAACTGAGGTGACAAGCTGTGCATAAGGCATATAAGTTTTCTCGACGATTATCTTCTGGCATAAAATTTTTATGATGTACTGTTAGTGTTAGCGCCATTCTAAGAGAACGAGTAAGTTCGGACGTATCATCATCTGGGCGAATGCACTGTAAGCCACACAAAGAGCAACGCCAGCCCACCGATTGTTTGACTTCCAGAGCAATATCTGACCAATTTCCTGGATAACGTGACTGAGATTTTTTGGGCATTTCCTGATTCTAAAAATGCGTTGCAATTTAATTATCAATTCTTGGATAAGAGTAATCTACTATAAATGGAGTTCAACATAGTTAGGGGTGGGCTATGTGGTTTTGGGAAAAGGAATCGGTTGAGTACGAGGTATTTAAGAAATACGAACCAGCGCTCTTATCTATCGGTGTTAATTTTGCAGATGCCGAAGTCCAAGATGCACTTGAAGGTTGTTCGTATGACTTAGAGGATGCCTTGCGAAGTGCAATTGAATATGCTCTGTGGTTGAGTGAACATGAGAAAGAGATTTTCCCCAATGCTTTATTGATCCGTGCGCTACAGGATAACTGGAAGCCGAAAGCATGGCGTGATGAATATTTAGAAAGGGAGATGTTCTCTTCGCCTGGGCAACGGTGGTGGAATGCCTCAGAAAAAATGTGGGGACGCGATGTGCGGAATCAATTGGTTGTTGATGTATTTTTTGACGGAGGTGGAGAATTTATCAAATTTAGCAACGGTAAAGAGATCCTAGTAAAAACTGCATGGGTCTGGGGGTGGGAACGATTGCTGGAATATGCCAGCCCAATATCTGTTTATCGATAATGACTATCCGGGACAGATCAGTATAGAAATCTCTCTTGACAATTTCGCGGTCGGAATTCAACTGTTTACAGACAGTCTACGGTGAATAAGCGTTCGATTTCGACTCTTCGGGTAATTTAATTGATATAAGGATTTACAAGTGTGCGATTCCTGAAGCTGAATTTATCGCACCGTAGACGATCGCTTTTCCCAATTTGGGAAAAATCGTGCCTGCCCTCTCTCCATTATTAGGTTTTTATATTGGGCGATCGCCTTTTCCCGCAACCGGAAATAATGATATCACGCCTGATATCAATGCCCCCTACCAAGATATTTATGAATGCGGGGCTTTTGTTGGGGAGTGGGATGAGGGCTTGATAACCGATTGCTGCGGTTGGCTGAATTTAGCACAAGAACACTTCACTACCTGTAGTGCCAGTCAGCAATCAAGTTGGCACTACTTGGAGTAACCCCTAAGCCTTGTATAGAGAGAAAGGATAGATATTTGCCAAACTTATCAATGGGGCTGAAATTGGGATTTTGAGGGTGTGAATGATAAGCGTGGCTTAACTGGGGTAATTTTCGGGGTGGATATTCACGAAACCATCAGGGTTTGGGAGAATGGGTAGTGTTGGTATTTTGACGTATAATACGAACAGTTGTAAATAGCCAAAATGCTGGTACGTCGTAAGAATAAGGATTACAGGTCACGGGAATATCTTACAGTACGTGAGGTAAACAGCATACTGCGAGCGGCAAAAGTTTACGGACGGTACAAGGTGAGGAACTATGCGTTGATACTGTTAATATTTCGCCACGGTTTGCGGGTGTCGGAAGCTTGCGATTTGCGATGGGATGCGATTTCATTTTTAGATGAGGAGATTTTTATCACGCGTAAAAAAGGTAGTGATAGCGGTGTTCATCCGTTGCCTGTAGATGAAATCGAGGCATTGAAAGAATTAAAGGAATTAAATATTGGTGGCAATTACGTTTTTATTGGGGAAAGGGGAGAGAGGTTAACCTCGGCTGCGGTACAAAGATTGTTGACTAGGTTGGGGGAAGTAGCTGTGTTAAACATCAAAATCCATCCGCACCAGTTACGCCATGCTTGCGGTTACTACCTTGTGAATGAGGGGCATAGTACCAGATTTATTCAGGAATTTTTAGGACATCGGGACATCCGCCACACAGAAAAATATACGAAAGTTAATTCCAAACGCTTTTCTGGCATCAAGTGGAACACAATTGATTGAAAAACTCATAGAGTCATGCAATTATCCCAGCGTTAATGCCCCTAACGGCATATCCACCACCAACCGTCGATGTTTTAACCACTGGCGACCAAGTAAAACTTCTGGCACTCCTTCACCCACATGGACAGGAATATCAAAATCTTGTCCGTCGATTCGGACTTTCCCTAAATAAATATCAAATTCTGCATCTCCTTGGGCTGTAAGCATTGTTTGCTGTTCTACATAAATCCAATCAAGTGCTTCTAAATCCTGGTTATTAATTGCCAGCCACCAAGAAAAACCTGTATCAAAAAGTGCTTCTACTGGTATTTCTAATCCATCAGCAGCTATCAACTCTATTTCAAAAAATAATTCATCCTCATCACCGAACTTGCCCGAAATCATATTCTGCCGCACACCCCAGTTTCATTGATGCGGAAAACGTGCAGTTTGGCATTTGGGTATTTTTGATGTGCTTTATCTGCAACAAAAAATGCATCCTGGTCAACAAAATATTCTCCACTTTCGGGTTCGACTGCCATGTACCAGTTATAATGAGTTTTAATTAATTGTGGTTGTACCTGCTCAAAAATTGACTGGCAGCGCTCAAAAAATGCTTGGCGTTCAGCTTTCCATTGTGCTTTGTGGTGTTCTGACCACTGAATTTCTGGAAAAATCCTACCCCGGCGTACTGTACGAGCAGACTTGGCTGAAGTCATAGTTAATTATCTGTTGAGCGCAATATCTATATTTTGCACCATTCTCGCAAGGGAAAAGCGATCGCGATGGAAGTGAGTATTTTATCGCCTAATGCTTGCACAGAACTGTCATTTAAATCCAAAACATCATAAAAATCTAATTCATCCTCAGTTGAGCGTAAGTATTAACTGAGGATGAATTAGCTTTACAGATTTATTTTTAACTAATTATAGTTTGACTCAATGGGAATGCAATCTACCGTTTAAATTCCTAAACGTTTGCATTCGCTATCCATTAATTGGTCGTACATTGCCAGTTTTGAGTGAATCGATTCGTACAACTTGGCTAAATGTTCGGGGTCGCACTGGCACTTGTTGACCATTTGCTTAAACCATTTAAAACTCTCTTTGTCACTACGTCCAGCTTTGAAATCTACAAGAACACCCCAAAGGCATTCACTTCCTGTAATGGGTAGAAACCCCATTGAGACTGCCTCTTGTTCTGCAAAAAGGTTGTACCGTTGGATGATTTTGCGGTTGAGAGTTCCTTGTTGTGGTGTCATGAGTTTGGGGTCAAATCCATTTTTCTGGTTGCGTTTATTCTTACGAGGTTTTGTCATATCTATTCCTCAATTTTTTATTTGAAATATGCAATCATATTATAGTATATTTGTACTATAAAAATAAAACTTATTTTTTGATAATTAACTTATGCGCGATCACTTTGGGCGTTTCTGTTTGCCCCATCTTCGCCTTCATCAAAGGCACAATCACAATGTTTGACCTACAAGAGTATTATTGTACTGAACCATAATCTGGAACTTGCCCAAGGCATTCGAGCTCAGTTGCGAGGCTCGACGGTGTTAAACCTAGTCGCGGTGCTAAGTTTTCAGGAGGTAATGCAAGGAGTTCAACTTGGGGCTGTTGGTGTGGGTACGCTTGTCTTCTTTGTTTGGGTTGACTGTTATATCGAGTTGATGAAATAGCCCGTGACAATTTTTCCAACTGCCCAGAGATAGCCTCTAGTTTGGTTTCTAGCTTCAACTCCAGCTGCAAAACCGATTTACTGCTAGGCGCAACATCGATATCAAGATTGCTATCAAACCTAGAGAGCAATTCCTCTAATCCTTGCAGCAAGGCAATTGTATGTCCCTCTCTGTGCAGTTTGGATAGTTCCTCTGGCTCAATGTTGGAATCTTCTCGAAAGTCCAAACAACTATCCCCCTGTGGCCCTGCTGGGTGAACGGCACAGACTATGTGGGGATTATGGGGATTAAGGAGGCAGCGATGCCGAAGGCGGGCTACGCCTACGCACTCTGGTAATTTCGGCATAGTACCAGTGTACTGCCACAAAACAGCGATCGCTCTTGAAGCTGGCTTTTTCTCTAAGAATTTTACGGGGGCGACACCGATAGCGTAGCGTTAGCGACGCAGGAGCGTCACAGCCCCTTAAAGTAGACATCGCTTCTTGCGTGAAACTTTGACTCTCTTCTCTTCTTAGGCTGCGCCAACGAGATGCTCTGCGCGTTCGCTTGATGGCTGGGCTGTATGATAGATAAAAATAAAAGCCCCGATGAGTTTATGGGGGCTAAGGTCTAGAAGGATGTCGCATTCTAGAATCTGAGAAATTTTATGAAGTTGTGTGGAGTGGCTTCTACTATCTACTACCTATTAATCATGTGCTAAAAGTAAAGCACATCCAATAGCAATCCCAATAACTAGAGGCCATAAACCTCCAATCACTCTTGCTTCTTCTTCTTCCGATAAATTCTGGAGATAGTTATCAGAATGAGTTGATACTAAATCTGCAATTTTAATTCTATTCATCAGATTAATTCCATGCTGTTGATTTAAATCAAGGACAGTTAACTATCCTTGATTTAAATCGTAGTTTAAAAGTAAAAAAAATCCTCCTATTCTCCGAAGATAAAAAAATATTAATAAACCTTTTATGTCACTAAAAAATGCTAATTTATTTCCGAATTTCCGAATTTTGAAGCTGCAAAATTTATAGAAATATTAATCTGAAAGATGGAATTCAACGGGGGAACTTTTTGTAAGTGTAATTTCCAAATATCGGAACATCAAAATTTAGGTAAAATCTCAACAATGCTTCTCATATAGATAATTTTTGTTGCTGATTTGAGGGAAATATTGATGACATAAATAAAACATATTTGTCCCCAATATAATTCCAATGAACTGATTGTAGAGCCAAAGCGTTTCTTGCCGCCGTTAGGCATTGCTGACAAGCATTTACAAGCGAACGCGAGTAGCGTCTTCTAGAGAGGAAAGTAGGCGATCGGACTCTGGTAATTTCGGCATAGCACCAGTTTATCCAGTACAGGTAGCGATGCCTACGGCGGTAAACTACGCTGGAAAGGCAATTTTTCCTCTAAGAATTTTATGGGGGCGATCGCAGAATGCTCATTAACTAGCCGGATTGTAACGCTGCTTGTAACCTCTCTTGCAATCGGGTATATCGCTCCTGGGATTTTGTAGAACGAACGCACATACTTATTGCCTTCTTGCTCCCAATAATAATCGCCAGTTTCTTGGCACGGGTTAACCCCGTATAAAGTAAATTCCGAGTCAGCATCATGTAATGTTGCGTGTACAAAGGCAAAATCACTACTGGGTATTCAGATCCCTGCGACTTATGTATGCTAACGCTCCAGGCTAAAGCAAGCTCATTCATGTCAGCATAATCATAAGTAACTTCGCGCTCTTGGTACTGTACAATTACTTCCTGTTCCTCGGTATCAATAGTAGTAATAAATCCCACATCGCCGTTAAAGACTTCGCGTTGATAATCGTTAGTTAATTGAATTACTCTGTCACCAACTCTAAAAATAGTCCCACCCCTGGTTACTTCAATTTTTTCTGGACTAGGTGGATTAATCAATTGTTGCAGTACATTATTGAGATTGCGTGTACCGACTAATCCCCGTGTCATTGGTGCAAGCACTTGTACATCACTAGCAGGATTAAAACCAAGCCGAGGAATAAAATCAGTAATCAACTCGCTAATTGCCTGCACTCCATGTTCTGGTTGTAATCCTCCACCATGCCAAAGACAATCAGATTCAGGTGTGTCAGAAATTGATTCAATGTTGGGATATTGTCCCCGGTTAATTAGATGCGATGCAGTAATGATTTTGCTAGTAGCAGCTTGGCGAAATACTTGAGTGAGGCGCACCACAGGCACTTGACGCGAATTAATTAAATCAGCCAGCACGTTACCCGCACCTACCGATGGCAATTGGTCAATATCTCCCACCAACAGGAGTTGGGCATTGTCTGCCACAGCTTGAACCAAAGAATACGCTAGAAACAAGTCGAGCATACTAGCTTCGTCTACAATAATTGCACTATGGGGTAAGGGATTAGTGCGATGGCGTTTAAAACTGCGAGTTCTGGGGTCAAATTCCAGTAGGCGATGAATGGTCTGAGCTTCTAGTCCCGTCATCTCGCCTAATCTTTGGGCAGCCCGTCCAGTTGGTGCAGCCAAGGCAATTGATTTACCCATTGCCTTCCACAGACTGACTATGGTGCTAGTGCAGAATGTCTTACCGACACCAGGGCCACCTGTAATTACTGTGAATCGAGAGTAAGCAGCCATCTCTACTGCTTGTTGCTGTTCGGGTGATAGTGAAACTTTGCGGCTACTGCTAAAACGCTCTAACCAAGCGCGGACGCGAGGAATATCAGAACTGATGGTGCAGGTGAGGCGATGGCTACGCCCGCCGCAGGCATCGCGTACCAATTGGGCTAAGTTTTGTTCGGTGTAAAAGTAAGTAGGCTTGTAGCAATTGAGCGTTTTATCGGCATCACGTTCTCTAATTAGCTCATCTTTCAAAGCCATATCTTTGATAGTCACAGCGATTGCATCTTCTGTCGGTTGATGCTCCTGGGTTGTGAGCAGTTTAATCACGTTCTGACTCAGTTCGCTCTGTGGTAAATAGCAATGTCCATCTTCTGCGGCTTCACTCAATACATGGGTCATCCCTGCACAGTAGCGAAACTCAGAATCTGCGGGAACCCCTAAATTACGGGCTATTTTATCAGCAGTAAGAAAACCAATGCCATAGATATCAGTCGCTAGCTGGTAGGGATTATGAGTAACTGTATCTATGGATTTATCACCATACTGCTTGTAAATTTTGACTGTGTAAGTGGTGCTAACGCCGTGACCTTGCAGAAATACCATCACTTCTTTAATGGCTTTTTGCTCATTCCAGGCTCTTTGAATCATGGCAATGCGCTTTTTGGCGATGCCGTTGACTTCGCTCAAGCGCTCAATTTGGTTTTCAATAATATTTAGAGTCTCTATCCCAAAATGGGCAACTATCCGTTTAGCAGTAACAGGCCCCACACCTTTAATTAGACCGCTACCTAAATACTTCTCAATTCCTGTGAGAGTTGCAGGTTTGGTTTCTTTGTAGTTAACAACTTGAAATTGCAAACCATATTGGGGATGTTCGCGCCAAAAACCAGTTAATTGCAGCGTTTGTCCTGGCTGGATATCTGCAAAGCTACCAGTAATTGTAGTTAGTTCCTTTGCGCCAGAGCGTTGCAAACGTGCCACAGTATAACCTGACTCTTGACTATAATAGGTCAGGCGTTCCACGACTCCGGTAATTGATTCGTGCTTGAGAGTCGCGTTGACTTGTTGCTGGTTTGGCAGGGGTGTGGTGGACATCACTTTCAGGAAACGGCGCAGCTATTATACTCGATACTCACTGTTCTATGAAGCAATGAGGTTAACCTTAATAGTATTTTTGTACTATATAAGAAATTATGGAGAATAGCGTAGTTTACCGCCGCAGGCATTTGAATTTCAGGAAATAGGCGATCGCCTTATGACTAACTGATGCTAAGGCAATCCGCAATAACTATTGACTATGGACTGTTGACTATGGACTAATGACGGCAGGACTAATTACCATGTGACCAATGACTAACCAAACTATTCATGTTGTAGCTCGTTTTGTGGCCTTACCAGATAAAGTAGAAGAACTCAAAGCAATATTATTGGGACTGATTGAACCAACAAGACTTGAAGCAGGTGTGATTAAATATGAACTTTTACAAAATCAATCACAGCCAACAGATTTTACTTTTGTAGAAGAGTGGGAATCTGCGGCAGCACTGGATACTCATTTAGCGTCACGCCGTCTGCAAGTACCAATAGCCTTGCTAGAAGGATTAATAGCTGCGCCACCAGATATCCGCCGTTATTCTATTTTGGCTGCGATCGCCTAGCCTAGTATCCAAGGAGTGGAATCTTGAAATGGTTGCAGACAGGACAGTTGGTTCTTTAATTCTTCTCACCGGGGTAATAGGGCGATGTCTCCGGTGGGCGCTTCCGCCATCGCACTCTTTGATTTTCGGTATAGCAGCAGTGTACTGCTTTGTCACAAGCGATCGCTTCCTCGCTTGTATTTTATAGCTACTTTCTACCTCGAAAAGCGCATTTCTTGCTGGCGCATGGGCATAGCGTCAATTCTTGGGATACTACATAAAAAATATGTGTGATTCTGACACAACATTGACATTTTAATGACATATCTAAAAAGTACACAGTCAATTATAGTTTTAAAAAATCCCTATAATTTCTGTCTAGTAACTGCGCTGGTCACAAATCTGATATCGGTTAATCAAGTATTAACCAAGCTAGTGCTATTACAGGATTTTTTAGATAACTCAAAAAATCAGTGTGAGGTGAAAGTGAAAGTTTTTAACATATATAAAACTAGTATAGTTTCGGTATTGCTAGCTACACCCTTATGTGTTTTTCCTCTGAGAATACTTGCACAACAGCTTAATGCTGAACAGCCAGCAGTTATTTTTAATAGTGGTTCTACAAATACCTGTAAGTATAAAATTCGTGTATTGCCATCAGGAAAGGCAACTTATACTGTTTGCAACAGAAAAGGTGCAGGTGAAATTAAAGTAAATACAGCTACGAAATTTTTCAATGATATTTCAGCAGCGAAACCGTTGTCAAAATTACCGTACAAACCATGTGGTAAATCTGTTTCATTTGGTACGTCAACTCAAGTCAGGGATCAAGGGCAGAAATCTCCAGATGTTAGCTGTCCAAGTAATGATTTGAGAGTGACAAATCTGTATGATGACGCCAAAAGTATTCAACAGGAATTGAACTTTTCAACTGCCAAAAATCAATTGTCAAATTGAGCTATGAACATAGGGTAAACCGCACAGACGATGTGGGGGTTATGTGAGTAAAGGAGACAGCGAGGAGAGCGGCGGGCTGTGACGCTCGTTGCGCTAAAGCGTCTCCCCTTGGGAGAAGACTCGCTAACGCAACGCTTACGGTAACGCAGTTGGGAATTTTCATAAAATCAGCTTAACAAGAGCGCAGGCGATCGCTCCAGGTGTGTAACTTTTCCTTTAAGAATATCTGAACTACATTACTGACCGAGGAGTAATTTAGCTAACTAGTATTACTGCCAATAACGAAATCAAGCCAAAAAGTGACTAATAATTCAGATTTCTATTGACTACGAACCTAAAATCATTCTTCTGGGGTTGCTACTGCATTCCCTGGTGATTCCGGCTTTGAATCGGTTGAATGGCTGGCATCAGCTTTGTTGTGGCCAACGTTAGAAAGTTTGATGCTTGTAGATGAACATAGGAATAATCCAGCCTTACAGTAACGGGTTTTTAGAAGTTGTACCAGAGAGCGATTATTGGCAGATTGCAGCTATACACATCAATGGCCAAGCCTACTGCCCTACTCCTGGGCTTTATCGTTCAGAGAGAGTGGCATTAGCAAAAGCTGCACAAATTTATGATTGGCTAGCTGACCACGAAGGAGAAATTAGTAATGGGGCTTGCAACTGCGAAAAATTGAAACTCATCCTATGGCAGCAGCCGAAAGTATCTTAGTTGACCTTGTATCAATAGCTGCTTAGAGTAAGCCTGTAGTCCCTGCCTCAAGTGTGGGGATTTTCTTTGTAGGTGCGATGCCCTTCGGCGCTCCAAGAGTTGCTTGTCGCAGACATCGCCCCAAGGTATTTACTTCTCAATTTCCTCTCTACGAGCGCCGTAGGCATCGGTTGATTTTTCAGGGTGAGGGCGATTAATATTCTCAAAACTCAAATATTAAACAGATCAGGTCTATACAATCGTAAATCTCTTCCTAATTTACTATCGGCATCAAATCTAAATTGATAAAGTGGAATCATTTTAATTGAAGTAACTGGCTGGAACGGAAATAGTTTAAAGAATTGTTGAGCAGGCTGATGGAAGTAAATCGCTTGTGTCAAAACATTATCTGATTGAAATGGTGCTATCCTCGCTACATTGCTCCAAGGGGATCTAGTACAAAAGCCGAATTGATGCCACTCAATCCCTTCTGGTGAAATGACAATTTCACTGTTTGCAATTCCGATTAGAAAACTACCAATTATTAGAAATAGAATAAAACTGGATGCTAGCGTTGGCAGAAACATCGCCATTACTAAACAAAGAAATAAGCTAACAACAATAGTTATGCCTCCAATAGTAAGTAAGGATTTACGATTATTTTGATGATAAACCTGTCTCAAGCTCATTGGGCAAACCTATAAAACTCGAATCCACACGATTAGGACATTTTGCACCATTACCAGTATCAAAACAATCAAATCTTATAATTTTATAATTTTTAGTTAACTGAGCATAGAACCATCCAAAACCACTTGATAGCGATCGCTTGTGTAAGTTCTCTTAGCTTCATAGCGATCGCTTCTGTGCGGGTGCAAGAGCGCCATCGCTCCTCCTGAGTTTTCCTCGAAAAGTATTTTTAAGTGGGGCGTAGGCGCAGCCCCTTAAAGTAGACATCGCTCTGACTTTATCCTCGCTTGAATTAGAGCGATCGCCCCAGTTAGGGTCGAGGTGTGCATTACTGCATCAC
>NZ_JABXKJ010000243.1 GCF_017115085.1 Nostoc sp. NMS7
AATTGCTGCTTTCTTTATCTCATAAGCTTTTTAGCCTATTTTGTCGCCCCGTCAGCTATTTATCACATTACCCATATTGATAATTTACCCTCCATTCTCAAATCAGGAGGATTGATAGCAAACAGTAGGCTTAGACAGAGACAAACAAATTATCTCGATATTGCTCATGAAAATATTCAAGATAGACGAGCTAGAACTGAAGTTCCCTGTGGAGCAGGTGGATATTTACATGATTACGTACCTTTTTATTTTGCTCCACGCTCTCCCATGCTTTATGCCATTCATAAGCAAAATGTGGATGGATACAGTGGAGGACAAAAGCCAATCATTCATTTGGTTTCTCAAATAGAAGCAATAGAAAACTCAGAAATAGCTTTCGCATTTACAGATGGACATGGCATTATGGATTATACTGATTTTTATGATGATCTTTATGCTTTAAGTCATGTAATCGATTGGGAGTTAATGGAGTCAAAATACTGGTTTGATACTCCAGATGATCCTAACCGTAAATGTAAGCGACAAGCTGAGTTTTTAATACATGAATTTTGCCATTGGAACCTAATTAAAGAAATTGGTGTAATCAACTTGACAATGCAAACATAAGTTAGAGAAATATTACAGAAATTTAATATTCAGACCCAAATTAACGTTTACTCTAATTGGTACTACTAATTTTATTTCCTTAAATTGTACAATTCTATTACTGTTAAGACAGTTAAGAGAGATGATTGAAATTAAGCAAGGCAACCTATTAGAAGAAAACGCCGAAGCCCTAGTTAATACCGTTAATTGTGTCGGTATAATGGGCAAAGGTATCGCCTTGCAATTTAAGCAAGCCTATCCTGAAAACTTCCGCCAATACGAAAAAGCATGTCGCATTAAGGAAGTACAACCAGGACAGATGTTTACCGTAGCTACAGGGAGTCTATTTAATCCTCGGTACATCATTAACTTTCCCACCAAGCGCCACTGGAAAGGCAAATCAAAAATAGAAGACATCAAAAGTGGACTGGTGGCTTTAGTCACCCAAGTAAAGCGACTAGGCATCACCTCAATTGCCATTCCTCCATTAGGATGCGGTAACGGTGGTTTAGATTGGACACAAGTGAAACCCTTGATAGAATCAGCCTTTGCCCAACTCCCAGAAGTGCAGGTAATTATTTTTGAACCGACAGGCGCACCGACTGCTGAAAAAATGCCTGTTGCGACTAAAATACCCAACATGACCCGTGGACGTGCCATCATCATCCACCTCTTAGAACTGTACGGTATTCCGGGTTATGAATTGACCAAGCTAGAAATTCAAAAACTAGGCTATCTCTTGCAAGAAGCGGGGGAAACCTTGAAGCTGAATTATGTAAAAGATAGATATGGCCCCTACGCTCATAACCTGAATCATGTTTTAAAACATATCGAAGGACACTACATTCGGGGCTACGGTGATGGAACTAGCAAAGCTGACAGTGCTGAAATTTATGTATTACCAGCAGGTAGAGAAGCAGCACAAGTATTTTTAGCCACTACACCTGATGCCCAGGCGCGGTTAGAGCAAGTTAGCAAGCTCATATATGGTTTTGAAACACCCTATGGTATGGAATTGCTGGCTACAGTCCATTGGGTTGCAACCAAGGAAGCCAGCCCTGCCCAAGATAGCGAACAGGCTATATCCTTAGTGCATGAGTGGAATGAGAGAAAACGTACTCTTTTTAAGCCTCAACATATTCGCAAGGCTTGGCAACGTTTGGAGCAGCAAAATTGGTTAAATGTTAAAGTTTCTGATTCGCATTAACTGCGAGACAGGGAAACGTGAGGCCCAAAAGGATTGGGCATTAGATGCTAGCTGTCAGATTGAGGCGCAGCGCAATTGGTCGATAGACTCTAAACCCTGTAACCCACAGCATACACCCAATCTAAGCCTTAGCGATAGCCGTTTCTACGTCTTTTGATACAAGTTTATTTAATTTTGATAGATTAATCAGAAATTAATGAGATGCTAAGTTGAAAAACAGTTCTTCAGATAGAAACTTATGACAACCGACCAAGAGCTTCAATCTCTTTTTAATACCTTAGATAGCGATCATGACGGCAAAATCTCCATTAATGATCTTTTTTTAAGTCCTGGCTTAAGTGCAATCATTTCATCAGAAACAAATAGCACTAGTCCCCAGGAATTGCTAGTAAATTATGATTCAGACAAAGACGGCAGTATTACCTTTGAAGAGTTAAAGGAAGCAGTTGAAAAAGCAAATAATTTAAACTAGCAACCTAATTCCTAAGACACAATACCCAAAAACCCTCAAGCTGAAATTGCAGCAAGGTTTGGACAGCGCTGCTCAGTTCTACCAACAGCTAGTCTCCACAATCGGCTCGGCTGTTGGCATTGCTGATGGTGAGGCAATATGGAACGCATACATGGGGGAATGGCAGGTTTGGGTTAACTTTCTTAGAGGGTGTGCGTCTGTGGTGTGCAATTGGTTGGTTGCGGTGTAGATCGATAAAGCTTTGGTAAAGAGTTCAGTAATTTATGCTTCAGATTTCGTCTCACTAGCTTTTTTAGAGGCAGCAATTGCACCAACTCCAAACAATAGACCTAGTAGGGAAGTGGGTTCAGGTACTGATGTAGATGAAGAACTCAGGGTAATATTGGCAGCAGAATCTTGATAAATGTATGTTCCTGCCCGTCCCACTTCACCCGTCAAGCTAATTTCAGAGCTTGAAGTTTTTTCTAAGGTATATCTAGGAGCATCAAAAGCAATGCCAAAATCAACTACTAAATTCCAATTCGACCCAGAACCAAGCTCAAAATCAACATCTGGGGTTAAGTTCCCGCCATTAGTAGATCCTGGATTCAAATTCAAGTTTAGATTGTTGACGGATAGCTCCCAATCGCTCAAAGTCCCGAACTCTGAGTAAACCACGAATCCAGAATATTCGCTCTCTTTTGGCAAAGAGTTCGTAAGGAATGGGCTAGTAGCATCGACTAAGGTAAAATCACCTGAAAATTCTTGTCTAGTTAGAATCGCTCCCATTACGGGAGTAGCATGAAATACGCTTGCAACTACCAAACCAATCACGGCGACGCTAACTTTGGGGAGTCGAACTTGATTCATGGATTGGGTATGCTATCTAAAATTGTTGAAGGTATGCTATCACATCCTTGGCAACTTAAGATACATTCGGTACATCAAAATTTTCTGCGATACCTGCGGTGTTCTCGAAGAATCGCTCAAGCCCAGAAATGGACAATACTATTAAAGAATTACTTTGTACACTAACAAATGATAAGCGTTGCGGCGTGATGCTGGAGTTTGAAGACGCAAGCCATGAAGGTTCTATCCCAAAGCCCAATTTTGTATTGTGTAGACCCGTTTTTTCAACTAATACTGATATTTACACACAAAGGTACTTAGCTAGATATACAGTACTTACAAAGCTTATTACTGAAATTATCCTAATTTTTCGTCAAACCATCACATTAGGGGAGTATGTTGGGACGGGCAAGCAGAACTCAGCGATTCTTGGTGGGATAAAGTTAAATATTACGCTCAGTTAGCGATTGAGCGGGTGGAGAATGGGGTTGATGCGGTCAAAGAATTACTCAGTACACTAACGATTGATAAGCGGTGGGGGGTGATGCTCGAATTTGACGAGATTTGCCCAGACAGATTTGCTCAACTGGTGGACGGAGCGCCTGATTGGGTGGAGTGGATGGCATAATTTCAGGCTTTTGGTTACGTAGTCAGCGCAAACACAGTCGGCATCGCCCTTGCTATCGGGTTGATTTGTCTTCGCTAATGACTATCTAAAAAGCGTTATCTCGTCGTTAGTATTGACATTTACCACCTCATCCATAATTGCAGCTTTCAAGTGCGTGACAGCTAAAACTGATTCTGACTGGATACTAATTAAGCGAACGTATGCGATAGATTCTTTTGGGTTAAGTCCAGCCACAACAATTCTATCCATTGGCAGTAAATCATTACTAGTCGGTAATGCGTAGGTTGCTACTTTGAACAAATCACCTGTTGCCGGGTGAGCTAAATAATTAATCACAACGCAACCAACCCCATATTTTTGGCACATTAAGCGATAAAATTGCCCAATCCTTAATTGTTGAAATTGGCTGTCAAATCCATTTGATTTTTGTTTTTTGGCTGATTTATTTTTGGACATTGCCACACTATAAGTGTTTTTTCTCAAGCGAACGATTCAGTCACTTCTACTACTTTTTATTTTAGTCCCTTACCTGAAGGTCAGTATCTCCAAAGGACTCACACCAATTGCCTGAAACTAAAGCGTATCTATTGTGTGCTACTGGTAAATTTGACGCAATTGTGAAACAGTACTTGCTGTATCTATCCCCTCCAAGATGGCTTCTAGCAAGCTTACATCTTGGATAGATTCGATTTCGGGGAATAAATCTTGACCCGGTTCTCCAAATTTGAGCTTTAATCCCAAGGCTATACCTTTTAACTGCGGGCTTGGCGACGACACCATGAACAAGGTTATCAGTAGCGATCGCAGTAGCGCGTGATTGCTCCCGATTGCCGTTGTCTAGAGTCTAGTGATAGTAAGCTTTTCGGGCTTAACGTACATTCCTGTTCCATTGCTACTCGCGCGCGTCATATTCATTATCTGCTTGAGCCAGTCCACAGTCAAGATTTACCTCCTATCTTTGCTGCCCTGCTATCCGGTTGCAAAGAAGGTGAGCTTTTATTTAAAAGGGCTGGGAATTGAGTACCAGTTCCCAAATAGGACTTGTCAGCTTACCCCAAATTAGCCACAGAAGTAGGATGACGTAATCATCAAGATGCAAGCGCGATCGCGATATCCGTAGTTGGTTTACTCATTTTTGTTACTGTACCTCACCAGACTAGAAAATCCTATAATCACAAATATCGTTTTAAACTCTCATGAATGAACCTTTGGTGATGAATTTACCTATGAGATTATCAAGCTTGATAAACGTATTTGAATCCTCTTGTGAGGTGTCAAAGTTACAAGCGACGGTGCTGTAATCTATTGTGGCCGTGGCATAGCTAGAGTCAGAGTTGTAAATCCCGCCACCCTTGCCAGACTCTTCTGCACCAGAACTGAGTTCGATGCCGAAAGCTTTATTGTGCCTGATAATGCTGTTGCCTACTGTTAGGGTGCCATCATTGTAGATGCCACCGCCAAAGTGTGCCTGATTGCCACTAATGGTGCTATGATTTACGGTCACGATGCCTAAGCCATTTAGTGTATAAGCGAACGTACCGTATCCGTTAAGAACAGATGAGCCAAAGTCTGTGTCTTTATCATTGTAGATGCCACCGCCGGCAGTGACAGCCGTATTGTAAATAATGTTGCTATTAGTAACAGTAACAATGCCTAATTTACTGTCAGTGAAACGGTTCCCGTCAGAGCTAGAATTATAGATGCCACCGCCGTAGTTAGTGGCATAGTTATGACTAATGGTGCTGTTACTCACTGATACGATGCCATTATTGTAGATACCACCTCCATCTGATGCATTATTATGGCTTATAGTGCTATTAGTTACAGTCAAGGTGCCATAATGTAGCTCATCTGGGCCACGGTAGCCTAAGATGAACTCACCTGGATTATAGATGCCGCCACCTTTGATTGCCGTGTTGCCACTGATGGTGCTATGACTCACTGATAGGATGCCATAATCATAGATACCGCCACCATAGTAGCTGTTATTACCATTAATGGTGCTATGACTCACGGTTATAGTGGCGGAGATTCCATTGGGTCCGTAAGCAGCACTGTCAGTGACATTATAGATACCGCCGCCGTAGCCCTGTGCCTCTGTCGAGTTGTCATTGATCTGGCTGTTAGTCACGATTATATTGCCAGTGGACGGGCTACTAGGAATGCCCCCACCATCATCATAGATGCCGCCGCCTTGGTAAGTGGCTTTGTTGCCACTGATGATGCTGTTACTCACTATTAGGTCGATATTTGTGGAGATGCCGCCGCCTTGCATTGCTGTGTTATTAGTGATGACGCTGTTTTTTATGCTTGTTACAGAGCCATCAGAGCCATCAGGAGCATAGATACCGCCGCCATTTCCGTTTGTTGTGTTGCTACTAATAGTGCTGTTATTCACAGTTAGGCTATACTCGTTGTCAATGTAAATGCCGCCGCCGCTATTGGCATTGATGAGGCTGTTATTCACGGTTATAGTCCCAGTATAACCACCAAGGATGGCACCGCCTGCACTGGCTTTGTTAGTACTGATGGTGCTGTTATTTACTAATAGGTTGCCATTACCGAGTTGATAGATACCACCGCCATCTCCCTTTGCTGCTGTATTGCTAGTGATGCTGGTGTTATTCACGGTTATAGTGCCAGAGGCGTAGATGCCACCGCCTTCAAAGTCTGCTGAATTACCACTGATGGTACTGTTGTTCAGAGTTATAGTGCCATCGCTGTAGATGCCGCCACCCCCATCATTGGAGTTGTTATAACTAATAGTGGTGTGTTTCACTGTGAGGCTTCCTTGATTGAAAATGCCACCACCTTCTCTGTCGATTGACGAATTGCCAGTGATGTTGTATCCTACCGAATTGCCAGTGATGCTGCTGTAGTCCACTGTTAGGCTGCCAGTGTTGTAAATAGCACCGCCATAACTGGAAGTTTTTCCATCACTATCTGTTACGTTGTTGTTTACTGTGTTGCCAGTGATAATACTATTGCTCAAGGTCAGAACGCCAACATTTGAGATCGCACCGCCTCCTCCGGCTCCATTGTATGTATTGGTAATAGTCAGCCCGTTGATTGCAGATATTACACCTTTAGCAATATCAAACACACGGGAAACACTATCATCCTTAATGGTTAGTTTGCTGGCATTTATGCCTTCAATGGTCAGGTCATCTATGATACTCAGACCACTACCAGTCAGACTGATGGTATGAGCCAGCCCATCACTAAATAGTCCACCAAAATTGATGATGTCTTTTCCTGTAAGGGTATTGGCATTTAGAACTGCCTGCCGCAGTGAACCTGCACCACTGTTGCTGGTATTAGTAACGGTAAATGTAGACATTTAGATAGATTACTCCAATTTTTATTCCGTTGTATAAAATTAATATCAAGACTTATCTTATCTTGATATTACTACAAATCTGCAAGCATTTTTTCTACTGTTCACCTGTAGCGAGAAATCAAAGTTAATTTTAAAAACTGCACTCGCCCTACTGCTCTGCCAATCCCAAAATGTGTTTTTTCCGATTGTGGTGCATATAAAAATTTAAAGGGAAAGGGATAAAACACTTTCCCCAATAAATAGCCAAGTTTACTCAAGGGCGAACTACTAGGAGCATTTTGAGATTTAGATATTTGTAGCTAAATCTCACGCTTAGTTCGTGGTTAGTAATACTGATAATGACCCTTAACCCATACGCGGTGGTGATTTCTGATTACCCAATGCCCAGCTATCCACCGACGACGCTGGGTTCGTCTAGCTAGTAATGTTCCGACTTGTGGTTTTTGAACATCTGGGTTGACTACTGAGAGTGCTGATGCCTGTTTTGGCATTGAGGTAAGCAACACGGGTATTGCCACTATTCCTGCAATAATCTTGTTCATTAATCTTTTCCTTTTACTTAACTCTTGACAATTAAGCCAGTTATTTTTTTGACTTAATTGTGATGAATTTAAGTAGATTAATTCATTAACTAACAGTTCTTATTTTTTTAAGATTTTATTTAGATCTATGTCTTAGTTGTGTCATTAATATAGGAATCATATTTGATTTCTGAAAAAAACTACGAGATAATACTGAGGGTTGTATCTGGGGTATGAGTAGCATTCGCGCAGAAAACCGGGTTAAGAGATATTACATGAGTAATACAAGCATTTTTAAAAGCTGAAACCCTTACTTCATCGTTGAGTAGTGACTCGATGATCAGCAGAGCGTCAATGACCTTCGTTATCATGAGAATCCTTATTTTATAAGGCTTTTAAGCTTAACTCGGTTTTCTGTTCCGATGATACTCATACCCCAATAGTCAGTTAGCTTATTTGAGAATTACTTTTCAGGCGAAGAAGGCTCTAGACCGCATCGAAAAAGAAGCAGGTGTTTTGAGAATTGAAAACTGATAAAACACCTAATGTGAAGTGTTTTACTTGTGCTGACTTTTGCAGTCGCAATATTCCCCAATCTACTGTGTCAGCCATTTTCGGTAGTCTGTAATTACGGAGCCTCAACGCAAATTCACTTACGTTATCCGTGTCAGTCTTACCCTAGTTCCCTTTTCGTGAATGGCTTTACTACTTAGGTTGAACATTTAACCCTCTAGCTTTGAAACAAGGTGATTACTCACTTTGCCCCTTCGGGCGGGTACAGGCATGGGATACTAGCCTAGGAACTTTTTGAGGGTTCCACTCTTCTCCTGTGCAACTTCGGGTCGCACACAAAACTTTACAACCTGTCCCCTGAATGCAGCTATCCCGGCTGAACCCCGTATCGATAACTTGTGTTTCAAAGAGAACCGTCGTGGATGACTTCGTGGAAAGCCGCCAACGCCTCTTCTAAGTGGTTAAAAAACCGATTAGCACCGATTAAATCTGTCAGCTCATCGCGATCGAACTGTACCTTTACCTCCGGGGACAGACCGGATAGGACAAAAGTTATGTTCTGAAGGGATAATTCCTTGACCACATCCCGAACCGTTTCGGATGCGGAGTAGTCGATTCCAGTAATTGCTCTTGCCTCTAAAATAAACCACTGCACTGGTGATTCAGCACTTTTGGCAAGATTTTGCACCTCCTCTGAAAAGAAGCTAGCGTTAGCGTAAAACAAGTCTCTACTAAATCGATAAACGATCAGACCAGATGCTGATACACTTCCAAGACGGACAGGAATTGGCTGCCAAAATCTATTTTCATTGGGAATGATCATGGCAGAATGTGGTCGGTAACTATGCCGCACGTGCAAGATCAGCGACAAAATAATTGCTAAAACAATGCCCTCTTTAACTCCTACAAAAACGACCGTAGCAGCCGTGAAAACGGCAAGATAAAACTCGTCGCGATGGGTCTGAAAAATAGCAGACATTCCCTGAATGTCAATCAATTTTAGTCCAATCAAAAATACAATTGCTGCTAAAACCGCATTCGGCAGATAGCTAATGGGTTGAGTTAGGAAGAGGATGACTACTAACACCATTGCTACTGTGGTCAGTTGAGCAATTTGGCTGCGTCCTCCCGCCGTGTCAACAATTTCAGTTTTTGTCGGGCTACCATTGACCACAAATGTTCCACTCAAACCAGCCGCCAGATTAGCCGCAGCAAGACCCTCAAGGTCGATATTTTCTTTAAAGTCCTCGTTGTATCGGAAGGCGTAGGCGCGTGAGGTCGCTGCACTTTGGGCAATAATGACGATACAGCACGATAGGGCAATGCCAAATACTTGCGGAATTTCACTCAGAGCAACAGTGGGCAACCCAAAGGATGGCAGTCCGCTGGGGATAGATCCAACAACCATCACACTATGCCCTGAATAGTTAAACATCCAACTAGAAATAATCGCTACTATTACAGCCAGCAAGGCACCTGGAAATTTTGGTAGAAATCTGTCGCATAGTTTAATGGTAATCAAGACAGCTAGAGAAATACCGATCGTTAACGGGTTAGCGTGGGGCAGACCTTGAAAGGTATCAATGATTTGCTGGATTGGATTATGTCCCCCACCCTTGAGATCCACCAATCCACCTAATTGACCGATCGCCACCTGAATTCCAACCCCAGTCAAAAAACCGGTCAACACAGTTCGTGATAGAAAGTCCGCCAAAAAACCCAGTCGAAACAGGCGTGCTAACAGTAAGAGTCCAGCCACCAGGATGGCGACTAATTCTGAATCCGCTAAATATTGGGGACTACCCAACGGTGCCAAGCCTGACAGCCCAGCCGCCAGGATAGCAGCGGTTGCTGAGTCGGCGGCGACGACCAGATGCCGAGAACAGCCAAAGATTGTAAACACCAAAGCTGGAAGTATGAGTGTGTAAAGACCTGTCGCAATGGGCGTTCCGGCGATCTTTGTGTATCCCATGACTTCAGGGATTCCCAAGGCTGCTAGCACAATGCCCGCAATGATATCATTCCCGATTGTGGATCGCCTCAAAGGTAAAATTCCTTGGAACAGGCGAAATCGCTGTTTAACTGGATGTTGGGCTGTATTCGCGTTCGATTTTTTCATCTATTTCGGGTTGAAATCCTTTGCCACAATTATTCCTGGATTGCCTTGAGATGCCCTGCCGCAACTGCATCAGCCAGTGCTTTGTAATCCCGCTCGGTCTGGTCAGCATAAGCAACTGCAAAATTAGCGATCGCCCGCTCGAAGATGTCACTTTGACCAAGATAAGCGCTGATGATGAATCGTTTCACCGAACGGGCATGGCTCCGCGCTAGCGCCCAACCACATAAATGGGAGTAGCCCCTGAGATCCGTCTCCGACATTCCTTCAATCTCGACGGAAGTTTTCATATCTCTAAGCTGTCGCAGGTAGAAGTCGTGTCCACTATCACCCCTTGTCCAGCCTAAGAAGATATCGCTTGCTTCTTGCATCAGATGCTGCCCCGCTACAACCCGTTGAGCGTGGTTCTCATAAGTACTTTTCCCTGCATAGGGTTCCAGTACTGAAGCACGAGCTTCCTTAATTTGCAGAAATAAAGGGTCATTATCCCCTGTCACCAAAAGGCCAACACCACAGCGTGTACCGACACTGCCAACCCCCACCACCTTCATTGCTACATCAACAATGTGATATTGGTCTAGTAAAATGCGGGAATCCTCCCGTAGGGTTTTCCGATATTTATGAAAAATGGATAACATCTCTAATGCAAGCGGATCTTCAGGTGACGGATGGAATACTAAGGGAGGATTGTCAATAAAACGGCGCTGTCCTTTCACCGTTTCGGTCAATTTATGCAGATCCAAGACAGGCTTGAACGCCCTTGCTTTTTTCACTTCACTTTTGAGTTTATGAAGTTCTTTGGCGTCAGAAGTAAAGCTGAGTAGCGATTCAACTCCAATATGGTCGTACCATACCTCTAGAGCAGTCCTTTGAGCGTACTCATTCATCCGTTCTCGGTAAGACTGCACTGCGGTGATCGCTGCTGCCCGACTGATTTTGTCTCTTAGTTTGAGGTATCTACCTGCCACCACAATGCTTGCAGCTAAACGCTTAACATCCCATTCCCAAGGGGCTGAAAGGGTTTCGTCAAAGTCATTGACATCAAAGACGAGATTTCGCTCTGGAGTGCCATACCCACCAAAGTTAGACAAATGGCAGTCTCCACAAGTCTGAACTTTGATTCCAGTCTTGGGAGTTTCACTCAGATCGGCTGCCATGATATTGGCAGCCCCCCTCAGAAATGCAAAAGGAGATGCCAGCATTCGTCCGTACCGAATAGGTACTAATTCCAGCAATCTTCCTTGGTTGGATTCCTCCAGCAGCGCAACAGAGTCAGGACGATTGGGGGCAGGTTTCCACTCTTGATGGCTAGATCGCGGCACTTGATCCCGCAGGGCTTTTCCCATAGCGGTGCCTTCAGCACGAGAGAGGGACTGTGGAGGTAAATTTTGATTTTGCATTTGGGGTTCACTTACTCATTTGTCGCATCGGGTTTACTGGGGCAACTGCACTAATGTTCCGGGGTGCCAGTTTTTTCCTCCTTAGCAGGGATAGCTATTTCATGACTAGGTAAGGTTCCCGCAACCATAAGCCCAATCCCGATCGTTGCTATCCCCAAGCCTACATACCAAACAATCCGTTTACGAGTTAGAGCGGCTATGGCTCCCATCGAAATTCCGACTTGCAATGCTGCGACACTACGCGCAAATAGCTCATGATGCTGTAGATCCTGCTCGGCTTCTACTTGGAGCTTCTGAGCTTCTTGCTGAATCTCCTGTTGTTCACGATTGAGTTTACCGAGTTCACTGGCGCTTTTCACAGTCACTGGTTTTTGGAGAGATTGCAGTAAAGTTGCCGTCGATTCTTCAATATGACGCTTAGTAGATTTAGCCTGAAATTCCGACCAGCGATCGCTCGACTTGATTTGAGCCAGCATTCCTTCGTTAGCAAAGTAACCTCCTTGCATAGCAGCGATCGCGGCTAGTGTTGAGAGAATAGCTGTAGAAAGACCGATTAAATTCAGCGATTGACGCTCCTGGCGTTCCTCGGCTTTTTGTTCGGCTAGCTTTTCCTTCATTTCTTGCAGTGCTTCGATCGCGTCTTCCTGCATTTCATGAGGTTCTCGTCCTAAATCTTCTTCCATAACTAATATTTTCACCTTCAATCGGATTCTTAACTTTTTGCGATAAATAACGGATTAATCGTATCCGTTCAGGGGGGGGCGAGCCTTAGAAAAACCCCTAACTCAATTTTTGGTGGGTGACCTGAGGGTAATCGTGAGCAAAAACACTACTCAGATTGATAATTTAACCCCGATTTCACCAAATTGCGTTGCTCCCGCGTATAGAAAGGTGATAGCCAAGATTTTGGGTTGTCGTCGATTTGGCGACACCACCAGCTTGATTGAAGAGTGAGATTATCTTGGTCAATTTCACAGCCATCACATGACACTGGACATATACTTCATTGTGCCAAATCATGAGCAGTGTTAAGAGATGCAATCGCAAGAAGGGATTTTCTTCTTTCTATCTCAGCTTTTCGATACTCTTGAATTTGACTTGGCTTCCTTTTTAAGAATTATCTAAACAATAGTATGTGAGGCGAGGAGAGCGGCGGTAAACTACGCCCTATTGCTCAAGTTTCCTCGCTTGGATCTCAAGAATGGGTGCGATCGCACAAAGCACGGAGTTACAGCATCAGTAGATCACAAACTTTTTCCCAAAGGGCGATCGCGGATGTGCTGAAAATTTAAGAAGCTGAAAATATTTTGGGTGCGATCGCTACTGTTACCACGCCACACCACCATGATTGCGGATATGCCATATTTCCCGACATCATGCCCAATGCCCAATGCCCAATAACCGCACTGCTGTTTGTTGTGATGGCGGTTACGCCATCGCACTCCAAGAATGGGAACGCCGTAAGCAACTGGATGCGATCGACAAAGCCTTGCAAGAGATAGAAAACGCGCTCATAGAGGTTATGCCACAAAAAAACAATAAGGCATAACTATTGGGGTCATGGGTAGCTGATGCCTACAGTGGCGATCGCAAGAGAGTGGGCGGGTAGCCATGACTCACAGGAGACGCGGCAACGCCGCCGTCGTTAGGCAACGCAGTTGCCAGTCCAGAGTAATCACCAAGCTGTTAAGTAAGCCGTGGAGAAAATTTATAACTATGTAACAAAGAATTAAGCAGAAGAATTAGAGTTAAATCTTATACGTTGTGTACTGTAGCTTCCCTTTTCTCCTCTTGTTTTAATTCCATCAATGACAGCATAAGCAAGATCTAACTCATCCTCAAAAGTTTTCGAGGCTAGTTCATCTTTTTTGAGGTGTTGCCACTCTAATTCAATTGGATTCATCTCAGAACAATATTTGGGTAGAAAAAAGATGTACAAACCCATATCTTCCCACTTTGACCATAATTGCTGTACTTCTTTGCACCGATGTATTGGTCCGTTATCCTGCACTATGACTTACTTACGTCCACACTTTTGGGCTTGGGCTGCTTCAATCTCCATCATCTGAATATAAGATTTGCGTGAAACGCCTCCAATTACCAGACCGTAAACGAAACTAATTAATGGTTGAAGAAAGCCAATAATACTTAACCTTCGACCCCGACGATTGCTTTGTTCTAAACGTTTTTGTTCGCCTCGGAAGTAATAGCTGTAACTCGGTTCACTCCAAGCACAAAAGCCTGATTCATCCATATACTTTAAATCTATTTCTCCAACAGCAGCAGACAATTCCAACATTTCTAAGTCTGCCTGTTTGATTTCCTGTACTACCGGGTCTTGTTTTCCTTTATGGCTTTTCCTCGTTCGCTTCCAGATGATCCCCTTTTTTTTTAGTACCTGTCTTAACCAGTCAGGACTTAATTTAATCGAGCGTTCTTGTTCTAATTTTTGGGCTAATTGAACGCTGTTATATGTACGTGGTTCTTTCTCTAAACATTCTTTTAAGAAAACCATGTCAGCTTCCACCCACCTTAATTTTCCTCCACGTCCTGGTTTTTCCCAAAGCCCCTCTATTCCTAGTTTTTGCCATTTATGCAAAACTTCTCGCACTGTCTGTGCAGTCCAATTAAAGTGAGCTGCTATTTTCTCTACATACCAACCATGTGCGCTCAGTCTAATTACCTCTGCTCTGTCTTTTACCTTCTTTGCCGTTGAAAATCCAATGAATCAAATTTTGGAAAAATAGGAGTGGCAGCGATCATTTTCTCTAAGAATTTTGGGTAAAGGAGAGGAGCGAACATTTTCTCTCTTGATTTGGTCGGGGTGCGATCGCCCACAGGAGATACGGCAACGCCTGAGTCGTTTGGCAACGCAGTTGCCAGTCCAGTCCACCACACCACGCCACGCCGCTACGCAACAAGTTACCAAGTCCACGCCACCAAAGCCACCACGCTAACAATGCCCAATAACCACGATGGCAATTTGGAGCAATCAACTATAGCGATCGCCAACGGCGGGCGGTTACGCCATCGCACAGAAAGAATGGGAGCGCCGCAAGCAATTAAGCGATGATGCACCGGCTCTCCGTTGCGATTGCTCTCCCTGTGCTGCCTGTCTAGTAATCAGGATTCTTGCCGAATTTGACTTCTGATAAAGAGTTGTTCTGCACTTACCAGGATGAGCGGTAGCCCTACAGATCCTCTGGCGAGCGCAGAGGTTGCCCAGTTGTGATTCAGCAGGTCGGGGATCGCTGTAACAAGCGTCAATGCAATGATCAGCCAAGGTGCGATCATGAGAAAATTCCGTTGCCAAGTAGGTTGATCGCGCAGTCTCGCTTCGCTCCGTAGTCGGCTTTGATGCCAAAATGGAAAGGTACTGAGGACAGAGGCAAGGTATAACAGTCCAGCATTAACTAGCAGGGTTGTTTTAAGGTTTGGAGTGATGTCAGGATGCCCAAGTGCGATCGCCGTTAGGCAAACTCCTGCTGCTAGGTACAGAAAAGTAAACAGGTTAAAGTGTCTCATTAGTTTCTCTTTCTGCTTTGTAAGGGAGATCCAAGAAATAAAACCTACATTCGGCACCCTCAACTGTCACAATCGGTTTTTACTCCACGCCACAGCTGCCAATAACCGCGCTAGTCATTTAGTGCGATGGCGTACCCGCCCGCCGTTGGCGATCGCTATTCCTCTCCTTACCTCACCAAATATCTTTTTTTGTTTTGGGAGCGCGGCAGGATGGCAATTAGATGAGGTGATTTCATTCGCGGCGAAAATTTGAAATTCCAAAAATTATGCCAATTGCTACGGCAGCAAGCGATCGCCCCATTCCCCATGCCCAAAAACTCAATTCCCTTGAGTGGGTGGAGTTTTTTATTTCTGGGAACTCAGCACTTACGAGGGGCATAGGACAGAAAGTTTACAACTGAATGAGTCACAGTTTTGACATTGCTTGGTAATAGCTTTGTCATATAAAACTGGTAGATTCAAGTGTCCTTAAGTAAATAAACAAATTAAAAAGATCTTTTAAAAGAGCTTTTTGCTCTAATGATGAGTACTGCGAAGCATCCCAGTATATGCTTTCAACCTTCATTTTAACCTAAGTCTGAAGGGTAAAACTATTCGGTATGGATTTTACCTCTTTGCTAAAAAATCTTATAAGACAAGAGTCAGATACTGCCTTGTCTTTTGCTCAACAGCGCCTGTGGCTTCTCGACCAGTTAAATCCTGGGAATCATACTTACAATATATCTGTAGCTATTCATCTGAAGGGTTTGCTTGACGTCAGGGCGCTGGATCAGAGTTTGGCTGAAATTGTGCGGCGTCATGAGGCTTTGCGAACGACTTTTACTGCTGTCGATGGGCAATCATTACAGGTCATTGCCTCAGACTTGAAGTGGATGTCAATTGTTTCTCTGAGAGAGCTTTTTGAAACTGAGCGTCAACAAGAGAGTCAACGGCTGATAACTGAGTCAGTGCAGCAATCTTTTAACTTAGCCAGTGGGCCGTTACTGCGTGCAGTCTTGCAGGAATTGAGTGAAATTGAGCATATCTTGCTGCTAACGATACACGAGATTGTTGGCGATGACTGGTCCTTGAGCGTACTTTTGCAGGAACTTGCGACTTTATATGAAGCTTTTTCCAATGGCTTACCATCACCGTTGGTTGAACTACCCAGTCAGTATGCTGACTTTGCTATTTGGCAGCGTGAGTGTTTGCTTAGTGAAGTGTTGGAATCTCAGCTTGCCTATTGGAAGCAGCAACTAGGAGGGAAGTTACCTATACTGGAGTTGCCGACTGACCGTCCCCGCCCGCCAGTGCAAACATATCGAGGTGCAAGACAATCTCTGAATTTGCCCAATAACTTAAGTGATGCACTTAAGTCTTTGAGTCAGCAGTCAGGAGTTACCTTGTTTGTGACTTTGTTGGCAGCATTCAAGACGTTGCTCTACCGCTATACGGGCCAAGAAGATATTATTGTTGGTTCTGCAATGGCTAACCGTAACCAACTTGAAGTTAAGGGGCTGATTGGATTATTCGCCAATAATTTAGTAATGCGAACTAACCTTTCAGAAAATCCAAGTTTTCGGGAATTGTTAGGTCGGGTGCAGGAAGTAGTTTTGTCAGCTTATGCCCACCAAGACCTACCCTTTGAAAAGCTAGTAGAAGAACTACAGCCAGAACGAAATCTGAGCCACTCAC